>NZ_JAAGLR010001144.1 GCF_010548245.1 Streptomyces sp. SID11385 | reverse complement strand
GCCCCGGCGCGGGCCGCCTCGCCCCCGGCGCGCCCGCCGACTTCACGACGCTCGCGCTCGACACCGTCCGCACCGCCGGGCACGGCCCGGAACTCGGCGCCGAGACCGCCGTCTTCGCGGGCAGCGCGGCGGACGTGCGGCACACGGTCGTCGGCGGCGAGCATGTCGTACGGGACGGACGGCACACCCGCGTCGCCGACCCCGCCGCCCTCCTCGCGGAGACCATCGCGGCCCTGCACACCGAAGGAACGGACGCGCGCGCATGACCAGCACCCTCCTCACCGGCATCGGCTCCCTCGTCACCAACGACCCCGCGCACGGCGGCCCGCTCGGCCTGATCGAGGACGCCGCGCTCGTCATCGAAGGCGAGCGGATCGCCTGGATCGGCCCCGCGAGCGCGGCCCCCGACGCGGACGTACGGCACGACGTCGGCGGGCGCGCGGTCCTCCCCGGCTTCGTCGACTCGCACTCCCACCTCGTCTTCGCGGGCGACCGCACCCGCGAGTTCAACGCCCGCATGTCCGGGCGGCGTTATGAAGCGGGCGGCATCCGCACGACGGTCGCCGCGACGCGCGCGGCGAGCGACGCGGAGTTGGAGGCGAACCTCGTACGGCACCTCGCCGAGGGGCTGCGGCAGGGCACGACGACGCAGGAGACGAAGTCGGGGTACGGCCTCACCGTCGACGACGAGTCCCGCGCGCTGGCTCTCGCGGCGCGCCACACCGACGAGGTGACGTACCTGGGCGCGCACATCGTGGCTCCCGAGTACGCGGACGACCCGGCGGCGTACGTGGCCCTCGTGACGGGCCCGATGCTCGACGCCTGCGCGCCGCACGCCCGCTGGGTCGACGTCTTCTGCGAGAAGGGCGCCTTCGACGGCGACCAGGCCCGCGCGATCCTCACGGCGGGCGCGGCCCGCGGCCTGACCCCGCGCGTCCACGCCAACCAGCTCACGTACGGCCCCGGCGTCCAACTCGCGGTCGAACTGGGCGCGGCGAGCGCCGACCACTGCACGCACCTGACCGGCGAGGACGTGGCCGCGCTCGCCGCCTCGGACACGGTCGCGACCCTGCTCCCGGGCGCGGAGTTCTCCACGCGCGCCGAATGGCCCGACGCCCGCCGCCTGCTGGACGCGGGAGCGACGGTGGCGTTGTCGACGGACTGCAACCCCGGCTCGTCCTACACCTCCTCGATGCCCTTCTGCCTCGCCCTCGCGGTCCGCGACATGGGCATGACCCCGGACGAGGCGGTGTGGTCCGCGACAGCGGGCGGAGCGAGGGCACTGCGCCGCACGGACGTGGGCGCGCTGACGCCGGGCGCCCGCGCGGACCTCCAGATCCTGGACGCCCCGAGCCACGTCCACTTCGCGTACCGCCCTGGCGTGCCGCTGGTGGAGGAGGTGTGGCGGTCGGGGGTGCGGGTCAGCTGACGGGGTGGCGCCACCGCAGGCCGGGCCGTCCACCGATCCGGTAGACGTGCGCCTCGGCGGTGACACGGAGCCGGACGGCCTCGATCCCGGGCCTCCCGGCCGCCCGCCACACCCGAATGCGCGTCTCGACCTCGTCCCACGGCGCCGCGGGACCACCCTGCCGCCCATTCCACCCCCTGAATGCCGCCCCGGCCGTACCCTGGCCGGGGCGGCATTCCCCATCCCCGCGTCCCGAGGAACAGCGCGTGTCCATCACCCGTATCCCCTTCGAGCGGCTTCCCGCCGACATCCGCCGGGCCGTCGCCGACAAGACCGGCACGGTGCACCGGGCGACCACCGCCCCGGGCGGCATGAACTCCGGCATCGCCTCCATCGTCGAAACGGACAGCGGCAGCGTCTTCGTCAAGGGCATCCCGTCCGATCACCCCCAGGTCGGCGCGCAGCGCCGCGAGGCGGCAATCGCCCCCCACCTGCCGGCATCCTGCCCACGCCTGTACTGGCACCTGGAGCTGGACGGCTGGAGCCTCCTCGGCTACGAACTGGTCGACGGCCGCCACGCCGACTACACGCCCGGCTCGCAGGACCTGCCACTCGTAGAAGCCGCGCTCGTGGACCTCCAGAAGGTCGCCGCCCCGGCGGACATCGACATCAAGGACGCGGTGGACCGGTGGGCGGACTACGCGCCACCGGGGACCTTGCAGCACTTCGACGGGGAAGCGCTGCTGCACACCGACTACGCCCCGGACAACGTCCTGATCGTCGGCGACCGTGCCCGACTCGTCGACTGGGCGTGGCCGACGCGGGGCGCCGCGTGGATCGACCCCGGCACCCTGGCGCTGCGACTCATGAACGCCGGCCACCCGGTGGAGGCCGCGGTCGCCTTCGCCGACCGCTTCCCGTCGTGGCGGAACGCCAGGCCGGAAGCGCTCGCCGCGTTCGGCGCGGCCACCGCATCACTGTGGGGAGAAATCGCCGAAGAGAACGGGACGCCCTGGAAACTGGGTATGGCGGAGCACGCGGCGACCCTCGCGCGCGCTCTGCGCCCCGTGCCCTGAGGGCCTCACACGGCCAGCACCCGTTTTCCAAGCCTCCGCCACCGGGCGGCCCCTTGCGTCTCCGCTTGCATCAACGGCCCGCCCGCTGTCACACACGCGGGTGAACCTGGGTTCCTGGCACGCTGGGCCGCCGCGCCTCCCCCGCAGGGTCAGGACCTGTAGGAGGCCGCCCGGAAGGCGCCCCGGAGAACAGTGCCTGAAAAGGGCGGTTTGGTATTCAATAGGGGCCCTGGCTGTTGCAACTCCCCACCTGAAAAGGGAGTTTGAACGCGTGAGCGATTTTGAGCGCCGTGCGAAGGCGTCGAAGAAATTCGGTGTCTACACCCTGGCACTGCGCGAGCATTTGGGGCTCAGCCAAGCGGAGTTCGCCAAGCGCATGTTCTGCCATCAAACACTTGTGTCGCGCGTCGAGACCGGCTCGGTTCCGGCCACTCCGGCGTTCGCCGCGCAGATGGATGTCGTGGCAGGTGCGCCCGGTGTGTACGCGGACAGGCATACGGAATTGTTCGGGGCCACCGATCCGGACTGGTTCAAGCCGTATGCGGAGCTGGAGGCGAAAGCCGTCGCGATAGTCGACTACAGCCCTGTGCTGCTCATGGGCCTGCTCCAGACTCCGGAATACGCGGCGGCCGTTTACCGTGCCCGTTTCGCTTACGAGAGCGTCGAAGACATTCAGGCGCGCGTGGACCTCCGAGTGCGGCGGCAGGAAGTGCTCGCGCGTGCCGATCCTCCGCGCCTGTGGGTCGTCGTCGGGGAAGGCGTGGTGCGCACGTGCGTCGGTGGTGGCGCGGGGATGGCGCGGCAACTTCGGCACTTGGCCGAGCTGAGTGAGCGGCCGGGGATCACGCTTCAGGTGCTGCGGGCAGACGACGGGGCTCCTCCCGCGCACTTGCCGTTCACGGTGGTCACAGATCCGGACGGGTCCCGGTTCGTTTACGCTGAATCCCAGAACGGCGGTGGCACGGTGGACAGTTCGGCCGACGCGATCAAAGCCGCCGTGTCGTTGTGTGATCATCTGCGCGAGAGTGCCATGTCGGGGTCGCAGTCGGCCGAGCTGTTCCAGCGACTGGCCAAGCAAAGGGAATGCGAATGACGAACGCACACACCTGGGTGAAGAGCAGCTACAGCGGTGCTGACGGCGGCAACTGCGTGGAGGTGGCCGTCGGCGAGCGGAGCCTGCCCGTGCGGGACAGCAAGCGTGCGGACGGCGGTCCCGTGATCGAGTTCGGTCGGCCGGCGTTCGCGCGCTTCCTGGCGAGTGTCCGCGAGGGCTGATATCACCGCCGATTCGTACCGGAAGCCTCCGTGTCCTGGTACCGGGGACGGTGAGCGGTCGTCCAAACAAGGGGAAAGCGAATGGCGCACACCTGGGTGAAGAGCAGCTACAGCGGCGCTGACGGCGGCAACTGCGTGGAGGTGGCCACCGGCGAGCGGAGCATGCCCGTGCGGGACAGCAAGTGTGCGGACGGCGGTCCCGTGATCGAGTTCGGGCGTGCGGCGTTCGCGCGGTTCCTTGGGAGCGCGCGCGAGGGCTGAGGCGATCGCGGGGAGGGCGAGCTCTTCGTGTTCCTCCGCAGCCTCGGGGCAACGGCAGGGCCTCTGCGCGCAGACGAAAGGGTCCGTCCCGGGTGTGGGACGGACCCCTGCTCGGTTCAGCCTGTCGGGGGAAGGGGGTCAGCGCCCGCGCTGTTTCCTGGCGAGGTCATTCGCCCGTGTCCGCCGCGCCTCGGCCATGACGTTCACGGATTTCCCGGCTCCCTGGCCGGGCCGTGCCTCGCCCTCGCGCAACGTGTCGGCGAGCTTGCGGACGTGGGGGTCGGCCGGGCCGCGGTCCACGTAGAAGAGGGACTCGTCGACGGGAGAATCGTCGCCGCCCCAGCGGACCACTCCCTCGCAGTCGGCGAGGATGTCGCGCAGCACCACTTCCTGGAGCGGGAAGAGGCTGCCCCCGGCCGCCGCGCCCGGACGAATCCGTACCGCCGTGCCGGAGGCGCGGTTCGACTCCGGCGCGTCGCTGTCCAGGTCCTCGATCCTCTGCCAGCCGGCCAGGTCGGCGTGGTGAAGCCGCTCCACCTCGTAGTGATAGCGGCGAATGACGTGAAGCAGGATGGCTTCCACGTCACCGATGCGGATGTCGATACTCAAGCCGGTGCCCGGGACCGGGCGGGTCCAGACCGTGGAGACGTGATTGGCCTCCTTCTCCACGGGCCAGCCGTTGGCGGACGCCGGAGCCTTGTCCCGCGCCGTCTTCCCAGCCTCCGACGATGTCGAGGGCGCGGCCGCGGCCACGCCCGGCACGAGCGGGCCAAGGGCGAAGGCCGCCGTCACGACGCCGACGTGCGTCAGGACGGTGCGTCTCGCCACACCCTGTGTGCCGCTCTGCTTTTCCTTGCTCATGTTCAGTTCCCTCCCAGGCTGATGGTGATGAGGAAGAGCGTGGGCAGAGCAGTGGCCACGATGCTCACCAGCCGGTACGAGCCGGCCGTCATGGTCGTCCGTCGTCGCAGCGGGCGATTAGCCAGCCACCAGATCAGGACGAACAGGAGGAGGACCGGTCCCGCGACCACCACCCAGGGCAGGACGCCGTCGTTCTCCGTCGGATTGCTTCCCGCCAGGTGGAGTGCGGAGAGCGGCCCGTTGGCGGCGATGTAGTAGACCAGCCAGATCGGCACGATGCCGGGAATGCCGAGCAGCACGTTGACGGCGAGGGGCGCGGGCCAGCTCTTGCCCATACTTCTAGCCTCGTTTCCGGCAGGCCATCACGACGAGCGCGACAGCTTGTTGTAGTTCTCCAGCACGTAATACAGCCCCATCAACTGATCTCCGTACACCTGGGCGTCGTCACCGGTGCCGTTGTACCGGGCGAGCAGGTCTCGGACATGGAAAACGTCGGTCGTCAGGTCGGGGCGGAGCTGGCCCAACTGGTAGGCGTTGTAGATGGTCAGGTAGGCGACCGAGCGGATGTTGTAGGTCGGGTCGTCGTGGAGATTCGTCCAGACGGATTTCAGGTCGTCCTTGGTCAGCGGTGTGCCATTGATGATGCCCTGCTGCATGCAGTAGTTGCGGGCCTCAATGGTCACCCAGGCGAAAATCTGTCCCCATCCTGTGCTCGCGTCGTCCTTCAGACCCGCCTGTACTGCCTCGTCGGCAACGAAATCCAAGGGGTTCAACTTGCGCAACTCCCACATCACCGGCGTCTGAATCAGGGCCTTGCGGAGCTTGAGCTGACGTGCGAGGGCCGTGAACAACCAGTCCGCACTGAGCACCAGGTCGAACGCTTCTGTCGTGGAGATGCCGCCGAGCGTGGCCCAGTCGCTGTCGGTCCAGCCGTCACCGCCGGTCTCGGGAACACCGATCGACTCCAGGTAGTTCTGGACGTCTTTCAGCATCAGGTCCCGATAGGCCGCCTGGTCCAGGTCCACATCGAGACCTTCGGCGACGCCGCCGGCGTTGAAGTCCGTCTGGCCGGTGTCGCGGCCGGACGCGATGTTGTTGTCGATCTCCAGCGAACCGGTGCCGGAGCCGACGGTGACGGTGGAGATCTGGTCGAAGGACCAGTTCGTGGGCAGTGGGTAGCCTAGATTTCCGGAGAAGCCGCTGGACATGTCGGAGACCATGCTCACGGCGGCGTACCCGGCGTCGGCGACGCGCTGGCAGACATTGCGCGCGCCGTACACGCCGACGCCGTAACTGGAGCTCTCGCCGATGGTCCGCATGATGGCACGGAAGTGCGGAAGGACGTAGTCGGTCACTTCACCGTCCATCGCGTCGTAGTCGACGGCGAAGTAGATGATCGTTCCTGGCTTGAACCCGTGGTACTGAGCCCAGTCGATCGCGTTGAACGCGTCGGCGGTCCCCTGGTCGGGGCCGAAGTAGTCCGCCGACCGGCTCCACGTCTGGTAGATGGGGTAACAGCTCAGGCCGGCAGCTTTGATGGTGGCGAGTTCGCCGGGCTGAATCTGCTTCTCGGGCAGGCTCGTGGTCGACGGGTTGTACAGGTAGCGGCCGACGTGCGCGTAGCCGGCCGCCCTCAACGCGTCCGCACGCGCTGGTGTGATCATGGTGACGCCGTCGCAGGCGGCGCCCTTGCGGGCCTGGTCACCGTAGGAAACCAGGAGGGAGGCCCACGTCGGGAAGTCACCCTTGCCTGTGACGGCGAGTTTGCTGAAGGACTGGAAGGTCTCCACGCCGGACTGCACGCCGGCTGTGAAGTCTCCGAACGGCACACCGCGTTTGTTGAGGATCATCGCGGCGGTGAACAACTGCGCCCAGACCCCGGTGGTTCCCGTCGCAACGGTGTGGGACTTCAGACCGGACTGAGTGCCGGGTCCGAAGACGCCGTTCGCGGTCCCATCAGCCATGCCCAGCTCGTACTGGATGGCGAACAACATGGATTTGGCCACGTCACGGGAATGGTGACCGTCGCAGGGAATGACGTAGAAGTCCTTGCGCAGGAGGTACCGGCCGTTGAGCCACTGCTGGATGGAACGGATTGTTTCGGAGCCGCTGTTGACCGTGACGTAGGCGTCCATGTTGAACAGGCCCTTGGTCGTCTTCGGCCACAGAGAACTGCCGGGGTAGGTGGTGGCCACACCCATGTTCGCGTGGAGCTTCGCGACGGCGGCCTTGACCCGGGCGTTGTACTTTCCGTCGATGTCGCCGCCGTCATACCCCTTGCAGTAAAGGGCGGACTGGATGATCCGGCAGAAATTGGCCGACGGAATGGTCGTGTCGTCGAGCTTGCCGTACTTCTCGCCGATGGTGGCCAGCGTCGTCGGTCCGAACGAGTCCGACAACGCGGTGATGCCCATCTCGTACTGCAAGGCGCGGGTCAGCGCGTACATGACGGGCCAGCCGGTCTGCCCGTTCTCATCCAGCTTGGATATCCCAAGTGTCGCACCGTTGTTGTAGGTCGTGTTGATGAATCTTTGGGCTCGAAGTACCAGTTCGTCGGCCATGCGTTTCTCCCGTCTTCTCGTCGAACAGGGCTGGTCTGTTGGTGCGGCGGAAGCTTGCGACTGTGGTCGCCCTCGCGCGCGACGTCGAGCATGGCGACCCACTCGGCCAATCAAGGCGTGCGCAGTCCCGAGTGGGCTCTGGCTTTGTGTTCACGTCGCCGTCGCGCGGTCGATGGACACGCTGAGAACGCTCAGTGCGCAGCTGCTGTTCTCGTCGCGCTGAGCATCACTTCGAGCTTCTGCGCAGGAGCCGCGTAAGAGTGAGGGATGACGACTTCGGTCGGCCACGTGGTGCCGGGCCACACGTTGCGTGCGGTCGTTGTGACGGTCGCGCTGTCGGTCGCCCCCTTCTCTCGCACGGTCACGCGCACCTCGTAGCTGGTGCGAGCGTCGCTCTTGTCCGTGATGGTGACGGGTACGACGAGGCGTCCGTCATCCCTCCGTGGTGCGTAGGCCAGGACTTCGCCGTCGAGCGCGGTGGCCACCGGTGTCCCGTTGCCGTACTCGTCAGCTCGCGGGACTCGTGTGTCCCGCACTACGGGATCGCCCGGTGCGGCGTTGCGTTGCCGTTCCTCGTCTGCCTCGCGTCCGGCTCGCTCTTCTTCCGTCATGGCGTCCGGTGAGTGCCGGGAGGAGTCCTGCGCTGCGCCGGGCTGCTCGGGCGACGGAGTGGACGGTGTTGCTGCCGCCCCGACGTTTGCGTCGCCGGCGGTATGCCGCCCCGACGACGTTTCCGATGGCTCCGGCGCCGTGATGGACACGCTTCGGTCAACGTGCGCCTCACCGGGCCGGTCTTCGTGGCTACCGCATCCTGCCAGGACTGCGACACACAGCACGGCGAGGGCGGGCCGGAGTTTCTCAGCCACAGGGGAACGCGTACTCACTCGTGTAGTTGATGTAGAGGCTGGAGGACGTCTTCCCCATCTTCGCCGTCACCTGTGCGCAGGCGGAGGGTGTGACGTAGAGCGGGCCCGCGTACTCGCTGAAGGTGCCGGAGTCCGTCTTACAGGCGGTTCCGTCCATCTTGCAGACCTTGAGGTACATGTACTGCGACGGGCCGGTGTTGTTGTCGAAAATCAGGCATCCTGTGCCGGTGTTGGGGTTGATGTAGGTGAAAAGCGTCCCCTTACGTAGGGAAGCGTCGACTCCCTTGGGAAGGGGAATGCCCGAGATGATGTCGTAACTCGAACCGCACACGTTCGCCGCCGCGGCTGCGGCCTGAGGATCGTCCGCGACGATCGCGCGGGTCGTGGCGTCCGCCGACTTGGCGATGCGCGGGGTGGCGGGTGCGCTGTCGGCCGCCGTGGCTTGCGGAGCGGTGAACGCCACTATGGCGAGGGCTGCCGCGATCGCCGACTGGAATCTTCCGGACTTCTTCATGAGGCTCCCCAGGTTTGTCAACTTGACTGACCCCAAACCAAGTTGGCTGCCTGCTTGGGGTCCGGTGGTGCGGGTCAACGATAGGTGGGAGCCACAGCAAGGACGTTTGTGTCCCATGTCACTTGCGGGCTCTTTGGCTCGTTCGTGCGCTGTTCCGTCGACCCTCATGGGAACTACCCGTTGCCTCCATGAGGTGCAACTGATCGTGTGTATGCGGAAGTTGTGTGAACGCCGGCATTCTGGGTCGGCTGATGGTCCAGTGGACGCGGCCGGTGTGAGGTTGGCGAGTATGGCTGATTGATCGCCCTCTTGCTTGTCGCGGGCATGGGGGGGCGTGCGGCAAGGAAGCGTCGCTCAGCGTTTTCTGTGCGCATACGGTGCCGAACGTGGCCTTACCGTGAGGGATTTGCCTGGCGCGCATGTCTTTGGCACGTGCGGGCAGGGGAAACACGGAGAGGCCCGTCCCGGGGGCGGGACGGGCCTCTCGCGCACTGCCGCAGCGCACGTGTTCAGATCAAAGCCGGAAAGAGCGTGGGCTCATTCCTCCAGCGTCAGCCCCTTGCGGAGCTTCGCGAGGGTACGCGAGAGGAGGCGCGAGACGTGCATCTGGGAGATGCCCAGTTCCTCGCCGATCTCCGACTGCGTCATGTTCGCGACGAAGCGGAGCGAGAGGATCTTCCGGTCCCGCTGCGGCAGACGCGCGATCATCGGCTTCAGGGACTCGATGTACTCGATCCCCTCCAGGCCGTGGTCCTCGTAACCGAGCCGGTCGGCCAGCGCGCTCTCGCTGTCGTCCTCCTCGGGCTGCGCGTCCAGCGAGGAGGCGGTGTACGCGTTCGACGCCGCCATCCCCTCGATGACCTCCTCGCGCTCGATGCCGAGCTTGTCGGCCAGCTCCGAGGGGGTCGGGGCGCGGTCCAGGCGCTGCGCCAGCTCGTCCCCGGCCTTCGCCAGGTCGAGACGCAGTTCCTGGAGCCGGCGCGGGACCCGCACCGACCACGAGGTGTCACGGAAGAAACGCTTGATCTCGCCGATGATCGTCGGCATCGCGAAAGTGGGGAACTCCACTCCGCGCGAGAGCTCGAAGCGGTCGATCGCCTTGATCAGGCCGATCGTGCCGACCTGGATGATGTCCTCCATCGGCTCGCTGCGGGAGCGGAACCGCGAGGCGGCGAACTTGACCAGGGCGAGATTCAGCTCGACGAGAGTGTTGCGTACGTAGGAGTGGGCATGAGTGCCCTCGTCGAGGTCTTCGAGTCGTTCGAAAAGGTTCTTGGAAAGGGCCCGTGCGTCCAGCGGCCCCACCTCGTCGAAAGGCGGGATCTCCGGGAGATCCGCCAGTTCGGGTACGTCGGCGGGGGACCGGAAGGCCGAGGGGTCCAGGGCAAGGTCCCGCTTCGCCGCGTCCGAAGGACGAGGAGCGGGGATGGTCGACGTCGCCGGATTCGCCCGCGATGCGTCGAGCTGGGATGACATGATGTCCTCCATCGTTCTCGGCATATGGCTGCCGATGCCAATACGTGCACTGCGGTGTGCGGCGCCTCCAAAGCCGGCTTGTATCGAATGCGTCCTTCTAGCCCTACCCGCTCGCGCACAGTGACCGCAAGTCCGATGCGCGTCAAATGTCCCCTTTAGGGCGGATGTTCGGCTACCGGGAGGGCCGTCGAGGGCGTAGTGTTCGAGAACATCGGCGTACCTCTGCCCAGAACTCGCCCGCGCCTTCGTCGCGGAGGGTCAGTGCGGGTGGACGCCGGGTCAGCACACAGGCCGTGAGGCGCGACGTGTTTCCGCACGCCGCCGCGCGGCCTGGTGGACGACGAGGCTCAGGAGACAGACGGCATGGACCGCGGGACGGTCGGCAGCGCGAACAGGGGACGGCTCCGCGTCGAGGTACGCGAAGAGGGCCCCTGGGTCGTCGTCGCGCTCGCCGGTGAACTGGATCACCACACCGCCGAATTGTTGCGTGAACCACTCGACAGCAAGCTCGACGCGGGCCGCGACCGGATCGTGCTGGACTGCTCCGAGCTGGAGTTCTGCGATTCCACCGGCCTCAACGTGCTGCTCGGCGCCCGGCTGCGGGCCGAGGCGGCGGGCGGCGGCATCCACCTCGCGGCCATGCAGCCGGTCGTCTCGCGGGTCTTCGAGATCACCGGCGCCGACGCCGTCTTCCAGGTGCACCCCACCCTCGCCGAGGCGCTCACCGGCTGAGCGCGCGGCGGGCGGCGGGTCACGATACGAGGGCGGGGAGTGATCCGCAGGTGTCCGCCGCTCGCTCTCGGGCAGGAGATCCCCGTGACCCCCGCAGCAGTCAGGACCCTCCCCACCGGGTCCCCGAGAGACTTGAAGTGTCGAAAGTGTGCACTGAGAACTGGCGAATCCGGCGATTCGGTGAGGTGAAGCACTGATGAGCACCACCCGGCCGCAACTGCCGGACGACCGTCCCGGTCAGGGCGGGCCCGGCGCCCGCGTGGGCGGCTCCGGTGGCGTGCCCGCTTCCGGCGGCGTGTCCGCTCCCGGCGGCCGGCAGACCCGCAGCCTCACCCTCGTGGGCGAGAGCGGCGTCGTGCCGATGGCGCGTGACTTCGCGCGGCAGGCGCTGCACGCCTGGGGCTGGCTGCCCGCGGACGGCGCGGACCGCAAGGCGGCGGCCGAGGACGTCCTCCTCGTCGTCTCCGAGCTGGTCACCAACGCGTGTCTCCATGCGGAGGGTCCGGAGGAACTCGTCCTCGGTACGGATGGCAAGACGCTGCGGATCGAGGTCGCCGACCTGGGAGCGGGGGAGCCGGAGCCGAGGCGTCCGCATCAGGCGGGGCGGCCGGGGGGGCACGGGATGTTCATCGTGCAGAGGCTTTCCGTGGACTGGGGGGTGGCCCGGGCGGAGGGGGTTGCCGGGAAGCGGGTCTGGGCGGAGGTGGCGGCGCCTGCCTAGGCGGGAGGGCTCCTGGGGCTTCGCCCCGAGCCCGATCTTCTGGGGCTCCGCCCCAGACCCCGCTTGGGGGGCTCCGGCCCCGGGGCCCGTTTCGGGGCTCCGCCCCGGACCCCGCTCCTCAAACGCCGGAGGGGCTGGATTTCACGCGGTTCGCATGAGATCCAGCCCCTCCGGCGTTTTCGCGTCCGTCAGTGGACCTCGCCCATCTTCGTGCGCACCGTGCGCCGGTACATGAAGATCGCCACGCCCGCGAGGGCCGCCAGGGCCGCCTGGGCTGCCACGACGCCGGAGCGGTCGAGGTTGACGCCCGCGAGGGACAGCAGGCTCGTCACGCTGTCGCCCGCCGTGACGGCGAGGAACCAGACGCCCATCATCTGCGAGCTGTACTTGGCCGGGGACATCTTCGTCGTCACCGAGAGCCCCACCGGGGACAGGCACAGCTCGCCGACCGTCTGCACGAAGTAGATCGCGACGAGCCACATCGGGCTCACGCGCTCGTTCGCCGAGGTGTCCAGGAGCGGGATCAGGAAGACGAAGAAGGAGACGCCGATGAGGAAGAGCCCCGAGGCGAACTTCGTCGCCGTGCTCGGCTCCTTGCCGCGACGGTTCAGCGCGAGCCAGATCCAGGCCGTCACCGGTGCCAGCGCCATGATGAACACCGGGTTCACCGACTGGTACCACGAGGTCGGGAAGTCGAAGCCGAAGAGGCTGTTCGTCGTCCGCTCGTCGCCGAAGAGCGAGAGCGTCGAGCCGCCCTGGTCGTAGATCATCCAGAAGAGCGCGGCGGCGACGAAGAACCAGATGTACGCGGACATCTTCGACCGCTCCGCGCGGTCGAGTTCCTTGTCCCGCTTGATCCGCGCGAGCACCACCACCGGGATCACGAGCCCCGCGACGTTGATCGGGACCAGCGCCCAGTTCAGCGTGTACACCCCGGTCGCGACGAGCACTCCGTAGACGACCGCGGCGACGAGCGCCCACAGCAGACCCTTGCGGATCGTCGCGAGCTTCTCCTCGCGCGCCTGCGGCTTCGGCACGACGCTGCTCTCGGGGCTCAGGTGCCGCGAACCGAGCAGGAACTGCCCGAGCCCGAGCGCCATGCCGACCGCCGCGAGGCCGAAGCCCAGGTGCCACGACACGTTCTCGCCGACCGTGCCGATGATGAGCGGCGCGGCGAAGCTGCCGAGGTTGATGCCCATGTAGAAGACGGTGAAGCCACCGTCGCGGCGCGGGTCCTCGGGGCCCTTGTAGAGGTGCCCGACCATCGTCGAGATCGTCGACTTGAGCAGCCCCGAGCCGATCGCGACGAGCGCGAGCCCGCCGAAGAAGACGCCCTCGCCCGGCAGCGCGAGCAGGAGGTGGCCGCACATGATGACGGCCGCCGCGATCGCGGTCGTGCGGCGCGGGCCCCACCAGCGGTCGGCGATCCAGCCGCCCGGCATCGCGAGCAGGTAGACCGTCGCGAGGTAGACGGAGTAGACCGCCGTGGCCGTGCCCGCGTTCATGTGCAGGCCGGCGGAGGAGACGAGATAGAGGGGCAGCAGGGCCCTCATGCCGTAGAAGCTGAAACGCTCCCACATCTCGGTCATGAAGAGGGTGGCCAGTCCGCGGGGGTGGCCGAAGAAGGTCTTTTCGCTACCGGCGGTGACAGGGCCGGCGGCGTCCTTCGTCAGGCTGGGCGCCATGGGTCGTTCCTTGCGTGGGGGAGGCCGGCACCGGTACGCACCCTTCCTCCCACGTCCGACGCGGTCGCCGCGCCCGTAGGGGGGAGCGCGACGAGGGAGTGGGGGGCGCACCAGGAACCACGCCCCGGGCGCTTCCTCGCACCCGGAGCCCGGCCACAGGTCATTGACGAGTCGCGACGGGCCCGCGTGGGGTGCGGGAGACCGATACGACGAGGACCTTCGGGTGCGCCAGGCACCTGCGAAGGTCCGTGATCCGTGCGTCAGACGTTTACTCAGCCTAAAGCACCCATAGGGGTCCCCGGACCGAATGAGGCATCGATCACAGGTGGAGAAGGGAACGCGAGAGCCAGATCACAGGTGAGGGGGCGTCAGGAGCTTCGTTTCGGGGGGTGGGGGAGAGTAGTGGCGCGGGCGCGGGGCGTGCCGCCGTACGTGGCTCCCACAGCGGTGCGACAGCGCGCGCACAAGCCGCGTCCCCGGCGGCGGGCCGGACGGCGCCCGGCCTTCGGTGAGGGCCCGCCCGGGGGTCCGCGCGCGGTCTACCATCAGGGCATGACCCGTGTACTGCTCGCCGAGGATGACGCGTCCATCTCAGAGCCGCTGGCCCGTGCCCTGCGGCGCGAGGGCTACGAGGTGGAGGTGCGCGAGGACGGGCCCGCCGCCCTGGAGGCCGGCATGCAGGGTGCCATCGACCTCGTCGTGCTCGACCTCGGCCTGCCGGGCATGGACGGCCTGGAGGTGGCCCGCAGGCTCCGCGCCGAAGGGCTCCCCGTGCCGATCCTGATCCTCACCGCGCGCGCCGACGAGGTCGACACCGTCGTGGGGCTCGACGCCGGCGCCGACGACTACGTCACCAAGCCCTTCCGCCTCGCCGAACTCCTCGCCCGCGTCCGGGCCCTCCTGCGGCGTGGCGCCGGTGAGGCCAAGGAGGCCCCCGCCACGCACGGCGTCCGCATCGACGTCGAATCGCACCGGGCGTGGATGGGGGACGAGGAACTCCAGCTCACCGCGAAGGAGTTCGACCTCCTCCGCGTCCTCGTCCGCGACGCCGGGCGCGTCGTCACGCGGGACCAGCTCATGCGGGAGGTCTGGGACACGACGTGGTGGTCCTCGACGAAGACGCTGGACATGCACATCTCGTGGCTGCGGAAGAAGCTCGGGGACGACGCGGCGAATCCGCGGTACATCGCGACGGTGCGGGGGGTGGGGTTTCGGTTCGAGAAGAGCTGAGGCCCTTCGGGGGGCGGGGGATCGGCCTTCGGCCTCTGTCCTCAAACGCCGGACGGGCTTGATTTGTCCTCAAGCGCCGGACGGGCTGGGTTTGGCGGGCGTGCGTGGGTGGGGTGTCCTCGAGCGCCGGACGGGCTGGGTCTGGCCGGTGTGTCCCTCTTTCGGGCCGCCTCGTGTCGCTCTGTTACTCCTCGCGACCTAGCGTGAGTGCTAGTCGGCGAAGGGGTTTGCTGTGGGTGTCAGCAAGGGGATCGTGCGGGCGGTCGGGCTCTGTGTGGCCGGGGGGCTGGTCGCCTCGTGCGGGGCGGTGACCGCGAGGTCCAGTGCGGGGACCGGCTCGCCCTCTCCGTCCGGCAGTCCCAGTGGGTCCCCCTCGGCGGGGGTCGCCTCGTTCTACACGTATCCGAGCGCCGGGACGATCAAGGGCAAGCCGGCCGGCGAGGTCTTCGCGAGTGAGCCCATGCGGGTCTCGGCGGGGCTCGCCGACGCGGCGGCGAGCGCGAAGCGGATCATGTACCGCTCGGACGGCAAGGGCAACGAGCCCATCGCCGTCACCGGCTTCACGCTCACCCCGAAGGGCACCCCGCCCAAGGACGGCTGGCCCGTCGTGGCCTGGGCGCACGGCACCGCCGGGGTCGGGCCCGACTGCGCGCCCTCGCGCGAGGCCAACCTCTACTCCTCCCCGGACGACCAGTACGAGAAGCTGATCACGAACCTCCTGCGCGGCGGCTACGCCGTCGTCGGCACCGACTACCCCGACCTCGGCTTCCCCGGCCGCGTCCACGGCTACCTCCAGCTCGGGCCCGAGAGCAATTCCGTCGTCGACAGCGTGCGCGCGGCCCGGCACCTCGATCCCGCGCTCGGCACGCGGTGGTTCTCCGTCGGGCACTCGCAGGGCGGCGCCGCCGCGCTCGGCGCGGGCGAGATCGCGGCGAAGCGGGCGAGCGACCTCACCTACCTCGGCACCGTCTCGCTGGCGCCCGCGAGCAACCTCGGCGACGCCGTGGGCGCGCTCGCGAAGCGCAGGCCGCCGTACCCGCGGGGCTGGGGCGGCATGGCCGCGTACCTCACGTACATCGGCGTCGGGGCCCAGCGGTGGACGCCGTCCGTCGCGTACTCCGACCTGCTGCCGCCCCGGCTCGTCCGGCAGATCCCGGCGGCCGAGCGGCTGTGTTTCGCGCCGCTGAGCGAGCACCTCGAAGGGCTCGACCCGCAGCCGCCCGCGCTCGTCAACGCGGACTGGGGCAGGAGCAAGGCGCTGCGGTCCTTCTTCGCCCAGGCCCAGCCCGCCCACGCGAAATCCTCGGGCCCGGTCCTCCTGCTCCAGGGCGGCAAGGACACGACGGTCGCCCCGAAGCTCACGGAGAAGCTGAAGGGGCAGCTCTGCGGGCTGAAGGACGCGGTCCAGTACAAGACGTACGCGAACGCGGACCACGACGGGCTGCTGAACGAGTCCTTCCAGGACCTGGCGGCATGGCTCAGCGCCAGGGCGAACGGCAAGAAGGCGGCGAGCGATTGCGGGTGAAAGCCCTTCTTCGGCGGGTGGAAGATCCAGTCCCTCCGGCACTGGAGGAGCGGGGTCGGGGGCGGGGTCCCGGGAAGGAGCACGCCCTGCGCTGACAGGGCACCCCCGATCCGCCAACCTGCCAGGATGGCAGCATGCGTCGCCGTCTCATCACGTCCACCCTCGCCGTCGTCCTCGTCGTCATCGCCGTCTTCGGCCTCTCGCTCGTCATCGTCGAGACCCGGACGATCACCAACAGCGCGCAGGAGCGGGTGGACTCCGAGGCGGTGCGGCTCGTGTCGATCGTGGACAGCAGGCTGATCGCCGAGGAGCAGATCACCTCCGAGATCCTGCGCGACCAGGTCGAGGAGGGGCGTTACGCGGTCGTACGGCTGCGCAACCGGCCGCCCATCGAGATCGGCAGCAGGCCCGGCGGGGACGTCATCAAGGCGACCGAGCGCGGCGAGGCGGGCGAGTCGGTGACCGTCGAGGAGCCGCGCTCGGAAGTGACGCGCGAGGTCGGCCGCACGCTCATGATCATCGGCCTTGTCGCGCTCCTCGCGATCATCGCCGCCGCGCTCCTCGCCATCCGGCAGGGCAACCGCCTCGCGGCGCCGCTCACCGACCTCGCCGAGACCGCCGAGCGCCTCGGCTCGGGCGATCCGCGCCCGCGCCACAAGCGGTACGGGGTGCCCGAGCTGGACCGGATCGCGGAGGTGCTCGACGGCTCGGCCGAGCGCATCGCGCGGATGCTCACCGCCGAGCGCCGCCTTGCCGCCGACGCCTCGCACCAGCTCCGTACGCCGCTCACCGCGCTGTCGATGCGCCTGGAGGAGATCACCCTCACGGAGGACATCGACACCGTGCAGGAGGAGGCGAACATCGCGATCAACCAGGTCGAACGCCTCACTGCCGTCGTCGAACGGCTGCTCACGAACTCCCGCGACCCGCGCAACGGCTCCGCCGTGCCCTTCGAGCTGGACGAGGTCGTCAAGCAGCAGGTCGAGGAGTGGCTGCCCGCCTACCGGGGCGCGGGCCGCGCCATCGTCCGCTCGGGACCCCGCCACCTGCGCGCCGTCGGCACCCCGGGCGCGGTCGCGCAGGTGCTCGCCGCGCTCGTCGAGAACGCGCTCATGCACGGCGGCGGCACGGTCGCGCTGCGTACCCGCGCGGTCGGCAACCAGGCCGTCATCGAGGTCACCGACGAGGGCCCCGGGGTGCCTCCCGACCTCGGCGCGCGCATCTTCGAGCGCACGATCTCGGGCCGGAACTCGACGGGCATCGGCCTCGCCGTCGCCCGCGACCTCGCCGAGGCGGACGGCGGCCGTCTCGAACTCCTCCAGGGCAAACCGCCCGTCTTCGCGCTCTTCCTCTCGCGCACCCGTCCCCGCAAGCCGAGCACGGGCGAGGACGGCGAGGAGACACCGACGGTGCGCTGAGACCTAGTCCACGTGCACCCGGCGCGGCTTGCGGTGCCTGCCCTGGCCCTGGCGCTCGGCGGCGGGCGTGTGGTGCGCGACGACCGGGGACGGCTGCGGGGCGCGGTGCGGCGCTCCGTACGGGCCGTGGTGGCCGCCCGGGTGCGTGAACACCGCCTCCGCCTCGCGGACGGCCGCCGTCACCTCGCGCACCGCCTCCTGGTCCTTCGGCGGCAGCGCGCGGAAGACCCAGCTCCGGTAGGACCAGAAACGGAAGAGCGTCGCGACGCCGATGCCGCAGAACTTCACGACGTTCGTCTGGAGCGGGGTGTCGAAGCCGAGGCCGTACGTGCCCGCGTAGAGCACCCCGTTCTCGATGACGAGGCCGATCGCGCTGAAGAACGCGAAGAGCCCCAGCTCCCGCTTGCGCCCCGACTTGTCCCGGTCGCGGTAGGTGAAGTAGCGGAACCCGATGTAGTTGAAGACGATCGAGATGATGGTCGCGATGACGCTCGCGCGCACGTAGGCGAGCGAGGTGAAGTGCCGTACGAGGTTGTAGGCGGCCATGTTCACGAGCACGCCCGCCCCGCCGACCGCTCCGAATTTCGCCAGCTCCGCGACGATGCGTCTCAGCCGCGAGGGCGGGGCACTGGCGTTCGTCATAAGGCGTTTGTCCCCTGGAGACGGGTAAGGACGGTCCCGGCCATGCTAGGCGCTGCGGCCGCCGGGTGCCCGGCCACCGGGAGGAGCAGCGGGAACGGATAGGCTGGCGAGGTGACATTCCCCGTAGTCGGCATGGTCGGCGGTGGTCAGCTCGCGCGTATGACGCACGAGGCGGGCATCCCGCTCGGCATCACGTTCAAGCTGCTCAGCGATACCCCGCAGGACTCGGCCGCCCTCGTGGCGCACGAGGTCGTCGTCGGGGATTACCACGATCTCGACGTGCTCCGCGACTTCGCGCGCGGCTGCGACGTGATCACCTTCGATCACGAGCACGTCCCCACCGAGCACCTGCGCGCCCTGGAGGCCGAGGGCATCCCGGTCCGTCCGGGCCCCGCCGCGCTCGTGTACGCGCAGGACAAGGGCCTCATGCGTGCCCGTCTCAGCGAACTCGGCGTCCCCTGCCCCCGGCACCGCCTCGTCGCCGACCCGGCGGACGTGACGCGGTTCGCCGAGGAGGGGGACGGCTACCCCGTCGTCCTCAAGACGACGCGCGGCGGCTACGACGGCAAGGGCGTGTGGGTCGTCGGCTCCGAGGCGGAGGCCGCCGAGCCCTTCCGCGCCGGGGTCCGCGTCCTCGCCGAGGAGAAGGTCGACTACGTACGGGAGCTGGCCGCGAACGTCGTGCGCTCCCCGCACGGGCAGGCCGTCGCCTACCCCGTCGTCGAGTCGCAGCAGGTCGACGGCGTGTGCGACACCGTGATCGCCCCCGCGCCCGGCCTGGACGAGGAGCTGTCCGGGGTCGCGCAGGAGATGGCGCTGCGGATCGCCAACGAGCTGGGCGTCATCGGGCACCTCGCGGTCGAGCTGTTCGAGACGCGCGACGGCCGCGTCCTCGTCAACGAGCTGGCGATGCGCCCGCACAACTCCGGGCACTGGACGCAGGACGGCGCCGCGACCTCGCAGTTCGCCAACCACCTGCGGGCCGTGCTCGACCTCCCGCTCGGCGACCCGCGCCCGCGCCAGCCGTGGACCGTCATGGTCAACGTGCTCGGCGGCGACTTCCCCGACATGTACAGCGCGTACCTGCACTGCATGGCCCGCGACCCCGGGCTGAAGATCCACATGTACGCGAAGGGCGTGAAGCCCGGCCGCAAGGTCGGCCACGTGAACACCTACGGCAAGGACCTGCCCGAGGTCCTGGAACGCGCCCGGCACGCGGCCGGCTACCTGCGAGGGACGATCACCGAATGAGCACCACCGCCCAGCCCCTCGTCGGCATCGTCATGGGGTCCGACTCCGACTGGCCCGTCATGGAGGCCGCGGCGAAGGCGCTCGACGAGTTCGCGATCCCCTACGAGGTCGACGTCGTCTCGGCGCACCGCATGCCGCGCGAGATGATCGCGTACGGCGAGGACGCGGCCGACCGGGGCCTCAAGGCGATCATCGCCGGGGCGGGCGGCGCCGCGCACCTGCCCGGGATGCTCGCCTCCGTCACCCCGCTGCCCGTCATCGGCGTGCCCGTGCCGCTCAAGTACCTCGACGGCATGGACTCGCTGCTCTCCATCGTGCAGATGCCCGCCGGGGTGCCCGTCGCGACCGTCTCGGTCGGCGGCGCGCGCAACGCGGGCCTGCTCGCGGCGCGCGTCCTCGCGGCGCACGACCCGCGGCTGCTCGCCCGGATGCGCGACTTCCAGCAGGACCTGAACGCGCAGGCCACGGAGAAGGGCAAGCGGCTGCGGACGAAGGCCGCGCAGAACGCGAGCGGGGGCTTCGGGTTCGGGAGCTGAGGCCCGGCGTACGTTCTTCCTCGTACGTCACGGGGGTGACGCCGCGTTCCGCGCGGGGCCGCCCCCGTCCCCTTTTCCGGAAAGAGGTCCCGCCTTGGCCACCCCCCAGCCGTCCCCCGCCCGGCTCGAAGAAGCCCGCGCGCTGCTCGCCAACGCGCCGGTCGTCGACGGGCACAACGACCTGCCGTGGGCCCTGCGCGAGCAGGTGCGGTACGACCTCGGGCGGCTCGACATCGCCGAGGACCAGCGCGGCAGCCTCCACACGGACCTCGCGCGGCTGAGCGCGGGCGGTGTCGGCGGGCAGTTCTGGTCGGTGTACGTGCCGGCCGAACTGGCCGGGGACGAGGCCGTCGCCGCGACGCTCGAACAGATCGACTGCGTGGACCAGCTCCTCGACCGCTACCCCGAGCGGCTCGCCGAGGCCCGTACCGCCGACGACATGGAGGCCGCTCGCGCCTCCGGCCGGATCGCCTCGCTCAAGGGCGCCGAGGGCGGCCACTCGATCGCCAACTCGCTCGGTACGCTGCGGGCGTTGTACGCGCTCGGCGTCCGGTACATGACGCTCACGCACAACAGCAACACCGACTGGGCCGACTCCGCCACCGACGAGCCCGCGCACGACGGGCTCACGCGCTTCGGCGTCGAGGTCGTGCGCGAGATGAACCGGCTCGGGATGCTCGTCGACCTCTCGCACGTCGCCCCCGCGACGATGCGTGCCGCGCTCGACGCGAGCGAGGCCCCGGTGATCTTCTCGCACTCCTCCGCGCTCGCCGTCTGCGACCACGTGCGCAACATCCCGGACGACGTCCTGGAGCGGCTGCCCGCCAACGGCGGCATCGCGATGGCCACGTTCGTGCCGAAGTTCATCCTCCCCGAGGCGGGGGAGTGGACCCTGCGCGCCGACGAGAACCTGCGCGCCCGGGGCTTCCACCACCTCGACACGACGCCCGCCGCGATGGCGGCGCACCGCGCCTTCGAGGAGGCCAACCCCCGGCCCTTCGCGACCGCTTCGACCGTCGCCGACCACCTCGACCACATGCGCGAGGTCGCCGGGATCGACCACCTCGGCGTCGGCGGCGACTTCGACGGCACCGCCTTCACGCCGAAGGACCTCGACGACGTCGCCGGCTACCCGAACCTCGTCGCCGAACTCCTCACCCGCGGCTGGTCCGAGGCCGACCTCGCCAAGCTCACCTGGTCCAACGCGGTCCGGGTGCTGCGCGAGGCCGAGATCGCCGCCAAGGAGATCCAGCGCGGACGCGGCCCGTCCAACGCGACGATCGAAGAGCTGGACGGCGCGAAGTAGCGTTATCCGTATGGGGGTTGGAGATGCGCCGTCTCCAACCCCCGCCATCCAGCTTCTTGTTGAAACTTGTGTCGGAACCGGACACGAACCAACAGTGGCGAACATTGGTCTATGCCTGGCCTGTTGTGCGTGCCTAATCTCGTTGTCGCGGCGCCCCCACAGCGTCGGGGCGTCGTTGTTCCACCCCCACTCCTGGAACAACGAGAGGCCGTCACCCCCATGCATCGCAGACCCGTCATGCGCATCGCCCTGTCCACCCTCGCCCTCCTGGGGGGTCTCGGCGTCGCCGCCGGGGCCACCGGCACCGCCCAGGCCGACACCAAGCCCCAACAGCCCGCTTCCGCAGGACTGTTGACCGCTCTCCAGAAGGACTTCCACCTCACCGCGCGGCAGGCCGAGGACCGCCTCGCCGCCGAGAAGCAGGCCGCGAAGACCGACCGCGCCGCCCGCAAGGCCGCCGGCTCCGCCTTCGCGGGCTCCTGGTTCGACGCGAAGAAGGGCACGCTCACCGTCGCGCTCACCGGCACCCGTACCGCCGACGCCGTCCGTTCCACCGGCGCCGAGGTCCGCACCGACGCGCGGCACAGCGAGTCCCAACTCGCGGCGGTGAAGCGGGAGATCGACGGCATCAAGGCGCCCACCTCGGTCACCGGCTGGCGCGTCGACCCGCGCACCAACCGTGTCGTCGTGGACGTCCTGGCCAAGGACCGCTCCGACAAGGACGTCCGCGCCTTCCTCGCCAAGGCCGAGGACGCCGGACCCGTCGCCGTCCACGCCGTCGAGGGCGCCCCCGAGAAGCCGCGCCCGCTCGCCGCGGGAACCGTCGGCGGCGACCCCTTCTACACCGGCAACGTCCGCTGTTCCATAGGCTTCTCGGTCGTCGGCGGCTTCGTCACCGCCGGGCACTGCGGGCAGCCGGGACAGGCCGTCTACGGCTGGGACAACAGCTACATCGGCAACATCCAGGGCTCGACCTTCCCCGGCGACGACATGGCCTGGGTCAACGTCGGCAGCGGCTGGTGGACGACCCCCGTCGTGCTCGGCTGGGGCACCGTCTCCGACCAGCTCGTGCGCGGCTCCAACGTCGCCCCGGTCGGCAGCTCGATCTGCCGCTCGGGCTCCACGTCGCACTGGCACTGCGGCACCGTCCTCGGCCTCAACGAGACCATCAACTACGCGAACGGACCGGTCTACGAGGCCACCCACACCAACGTCTGCGCCGAACCCGGCGACTCCGGCGGCGCGTTCATCAGCGGCGACCAGGCGCAGGGCGTGACGTCCGGCGGCTTCGGCAACTGCACGAGCGGCGGCGAGACGTGGTTCCAGCCGGTCAACGAGATCCTCGGCCGGTACGGGCTGACGCTCGTCACCTCGTGACGCCCGGCGACGGGCACTGAGACCGGGTACGGGGCGGGGGCGGCCGGCGGCCTCCGCCCCGTACGGCTGCCGCACGGCGGACACCGCCCCCGCCCCGTACCGTCACCCGATCGGCCGCTCCGGCGTGAAGGGCGGCGGGCCCCGTGGCACGGTGGGTGCACCATCCCCGTACCACCGCCCCCGTACCCGAGCGAGCACCGGAGCCCTTCCATGGCGCACCTGCGGGACGACGCCCTCCCCGACGACCCCTTCCCCGAAGGCACCGACCCGCTCGGCGGGGACGCCACCGCGCCGCGACCCGCGCCCGAGGACCTCGCGGCCCTGCTCGCCGCCCACCCCGTCGCCGACGGCTACAGCGGACTCGCCTGGACGCTGCGCCATCTGCCCTGGTGCGAGATGGAACTCGGCGACAGCGCGCTCGGCGCCGACATACCCCGGCTGCGGACCGGCGGGGTCGGCGCGCAGTTCTGGTCGCTCAAGGTGCCCGGGGACGAGGGCGCGAACCTCACCCGCACCCTCGAACAGCTCGACTTCGCCCGCGCCGTCGTCGCCGCGCACCCCGGGGCCCTGCGCCTCGCCCGTACCTCCTACGACGTCGCCGACGCGCACGGCCGCGGCCGGATCGCCGTCGTCCCCGGCCCCGCCGACGCGCGCGGCATCGACGACTCGCTCGCGGGCCTGCGCACCCTCGCCGAACTCGGCGTCCGCTCGCTGACCCTCGCGGGGGCCCGCTGGGCGGGCGAGGAGGGGCTGAGCGTCTTCGGGACCGAGGTCGTACGGGAGGCGAACCGGCTCGGGACGCTGCTCGACCTCACCGGAGCACCGGCGGCCGTCGTCGCGCGCGTCCTCGACATCTCGCGCGCGCCCGCCCTCCTGCGCGCCGGAGCCGCCGC
>NZ_JAAGLR010001122.1 GCF_010548245.1 Streptomyces sp. SID11385 | reverse complement strand
CGGCTGCGGCACGACGACGCGCGCGGCGAAGAGCGAGGCGGCGACGGCCCGTACGGCGGGCAGCCCGGCCGCCGACCCCAGCAGGAAGACCCGCTCGATCGCGACCCCCCGCGCCCGCAGCACGCCGAGCGCGTCGGCGACCGAGCAGAGCATCCCCTCGAAGGCCGCGCGCGCGAGGTGCTCGGGCCGCATCGACTCGCGCCGCAGCCCGCTGAGCGTGCCCGCCGTGTACGGCAGGTCGGGCGTGAGCTCGCCCGCGAGGTACGGCAGCAGGACGAGGCCGTGCGCGCCGGGCGTCGACTTGAGCGCGAGCGCGGAGAGCCCGTCGAGGTCGGTGCCGAGCAGCTCCGCGGCGCCGCGCAGCACCCGTACGGCGTTGAGCAGCCGCACCACGGGCAGGTGCATCCCGGTCGCGTCGGCGAGCGAGGTCACGGCCGCGTCCCCGATCGCCTCGTGGTGGACCGCCATGACCGAGCCCGAGCCGCCGAGCGAGACGACCGCGTCGCCCGCGCGCACCCCGAGCCCGAAGGCGGCGGCCATCGTCTCGCCGGTCCCGGGCGCGATGAGCAGCCCCTCGGGCGTCGTCCCGGCGGCCTCGGAGGGGCCGAGCACCTCGGGCAGCGCGACGGGGTGCCCGAGCGCGAGTTCCGCGAGGTCGGGACGCCACACGCCCTCGCCCGCCGACCAGTACCCGGTGCCCGAGGCGCCGCCCCGGTCGGTCGTGCGGCGTGTGGGGCGCCCGAGCAACTGCCACACGAGCCAGTCGTGGGCCTGGAGCACGGCCGCGGTCCGCGCCGCGTTCTCGGGCTCGTTCCTGGCGAGCCAGCGCAGCTTGGTGACCTGGTGGGCTGGGCCCGGTACGGAACCGACGGCCTCCGCCCAGGCGGGGCGGCCCCCTTCGAGCGCGTCGGCGAGGTCGGCGGCGGTCGCCTGCATGCGCTTGTCCGTCCCGATGAGGGCGGGCCGCACCGTCGCGCCCTGCGCGTCGAGCGGCACGAGCGCGTGCTGCTGCGCCGAGACCCCGATCGCGCGCACCCCTTCGAGCACCCCGCCCCCGGCCGCCTCGCCCAGCGAGAGCAGCCAGGACTGCGGATCGCTCTCGTGCGGCTCCGTACCCTCGGTGGGGTGCGGGGCGTACCCCTGCTTGAGCACGGCGCCGGTGTCCGCGTCGCACACCACGATCCGGGTCGCCTCTGCCGAGCTGTCCAGTCCCGCGACTATCCCCATGACAGGGGATTGTGCCGCACTCGGCCGGCGGAACCGCACTCGGCCGTACGGCGTAAGGGACGGGGGGCCTTCCGGGGCACGTACGGCGGCGGCGCGGTGCGTACGGGTACGGGGCGGGCTGCGGCGTACGGCTGCGGCGCGGCTTACGGGTGCGGGACGGCGGCGCGGCTTACGGCGGCGGGGCGTCCCCCGGCCCGGGGGACGCCCCGCACCCGTACCGCGCGGGCTCAGACCGTGCCGGAGCCGGAGCCGAAGTCGTCACCGCGGTCGTTGCCCGCGAAGGCGCGTACCCGCCGCGAGACGGAGTCGGGAAGCCGGTCGCCGACCTTCACCGAGACGACGTGCACCGCCTTCCCCGCCGCGACCCGGCCCTGCTGCGTGGCGGTCTCGGTCACGTTCCGCACCGCCGGATTGTGCGAGACCTGCCGGGCGTACTTCGCGAGCTGTTCGTAGCGTTCGCGCCCGGCCCTGGTCCCCAGGACGTAGCCCAGGGCCGCGCCCGCGGCGAATGCGATCCGGTAGCGCATGATGGCGGCCACCCTTTCCCTCGTGTTCGGTCTGCGTCGGTCTGCCCGTACGTGATCTTGCCCGATCATCGCCCGGCGCACCGGCCTGTCCCGATGAGGGTTCCCCGTGAGCCGGGCCGCAGCCCCAACCGATTGGCAAAGCACCCCCCTGCTTGCGCTAATGTATGAGTCGCAGCGAGCGCACACCGCACACAGCGGGCCTCGCGTCCGCTGCGGCAGGTCGATCCCCTGTAGCTCAATTGGCAGAGCAGCCGGCTGTTAACCGGCAGGTTACTGGTTCGAGTCCAGTCGGGGGAGCTCGGTCTCCTGTAGCTCAATTGGCAGAGCAGCCGGCTGTTAACCGGCAGGTTACTGGTTCGAGTCCAGTCGGGAGAGCACAGCGAAGGACCCCGGTTCGCCGGGGTCCTTCTGCGTGTCGCGGCAGGTCGGCCCCATCCGAGGCGAGAGATCGTATGACCGGCTATGCTGCGGCAGACGGCGCAGACAGGGTCCACCCGACGCGCCGCAACGGGGCGGTAGCTCAGCCGGTTAGAGCAGCGGACTCATAATCCGTCGGTCCTGGGTTCGAGTCCCAGCCGCCCCACTGCGTGGTTCCTGGGGGACCCTTTCGCGTCAGCCCCGCGTGTGAGCCTTTCCTGCTCGGGATCAGATCCGCCATTCGGGCCGTGTACGTCTGGCATCCGGTCTTCACCCCTCCGCCTGTGCCGTGGGGCTGTCCGTGAAGTACTCCTTGGCGATGCGAATGTCCCGGTTCCCGTAGGCGATGCGGTCGAGCACCTTGCGGTACACGGGGGTGTGCCTGAGAGCCCGGGCGAGCCTGGGCCGGACCCGGGTGGCGAAGGCGCCGTGCGAAAGCATGGCTTTGCTCTGCAGGGTCTGGAGTCGCATCACGCTTTCGATGTCGGGGCTCCGGCGCTGTTCGAAGGCGGACAGGAAGGCCGCGCCCGCGTCCTTCGCCTCCAGTGAGGCGACCAGCAGCGGGTGCAGCGCCGCCGCGTCCTGGACAGCCAGATTGATGCCCTGGGCACCGATGGGGCTGTGGGTGTGCGCGGCGTCGCCGATGAGGACCAGCCCGTCCCGCACCCAGCGTTCGGCGCGGGCGGAGAAGACGTCCAGCAGCGACAGGTCGGCTGCGGAGCGGATCTGCTCGTGGACCAACTCCGCGTACGGCGGCACGGCTGCGGCCAGCTGGTGCTTGAGGTGTTCCAGTCCGGCGGCCGCCACGTCCCGGTAGCCCCCGTGCGGCAGGGTCCAGCCGATCTGAACGCGGTCCGGCCACGAGTCGTAGACGAGGACGGGGCTGCCACCGGCCCGGTAGACCCGCACATCGCGCGGGGATCGACCGCCCTCGGTGCGATCGCCGGTGGCCAGCTTGAACCAGAGCACGTCCTGGGAGAAGGAGTCGCGCCGGCCGGCCGCGATCCCGGCCAGTCGGCGGACCTTCGAGAAGCGGCCGTCGGCGGCGACCACGCAGTGGGCGCGCACCTCGACGGAGCACGAGGGTCCGTCCGCCACGACACCGACGACGGCCCTGCCCGGCTCCGCCCCCTCGTGCAGCAGGGCGTTGACCCGGTGGCCGGAAAGAAAACGGAATCCGCGGAACGTGCGACAGCGGGAGAGGAGTTCGTCCAGCACGTGTGTCTGCGGGATGCTCAGCAGGTGGTCGTAGGGGGGTGGCAGCGTCCGGTAGTCGATGTCCAGCAGCACGCGGTCCCGCTCGACCATCCGGAAGCGGCCCAGTTCGTGGGCGCCCCGCGCCCGTGCACCGGCCAGGACACCGAGCGTGTCCAGCAGGCTCTGCCCGCCCGGCTGGAGGATCTCGCCCCGGAACTCCCGCTGCCGGGCGCGGGTGCGTTCGAGCAAGGTGACCGCTACCCCGGACTTCAGCAGCAGCAGTGCCAGCACCAGCCCGGCCGGGCCGGCACCGACCACGCAGACGTCGGAGGTGTACTGCTCCAAGTGCGGGGGGCGTCGGTCTTCGTTGGTCACTTTTTCCACGTCTCCTAGCCGCGCAGGGCCAGGCCGCCGTCGGCGGTGATCACCTGGCCCTGTATCCAGCCGGCCTCGGCGGTGCACAGCAGCGCCACCGCGTCGGCGATGTCCTGGGGCGTGGTGAGCCGGCCTGCCGGTGTGCGGGCCGCGAGCGCGGCGGCGACGTCCGGCTGCGAGGTGTCGCCCCGCCCCTTGTCGATCTTCGATGTCGAGACCGCGTTGACCGCGATCCCGCTTCCCGCCAACTCCACCGCGAGATAGCGCACCAGGCTCTCCAGTGCGGCCTTCGCCACGCCCAGGCCCACATAGCGTGGGATCACCGAGTGGGCGCCGCTGCTGGAGACGGCCACCACCCGGCCGGCAGCGCCCGCCATCAGCCGGGCGATGGCTCCGGCCCCGCGAAGCAGGGGGTCGAGGGCGGCACTGACGTCGGCGTACACGGTGTCCGGGTCGGCTCCCACGGCGGGTCCCGGCGTCCACGTCGCGGCGTTGTGAACGAAGATGTCCACTCGCCCGAACTCCTCGCCCACAGCCGTCAGAAGACCGTCCAGCGATTCCGGCCTGGTGATGTCCGCCCGGTGTGCGACGGCCTTGCCCGGCAGGCCGGAGAGGAGCCCGAGGGCGGAGTCGGCCGCCTCCGTGCTGTGTGCGTAGGTGACGACCGTGTGGCAGCCCTCGCCGCAGAGTTTCCGGGCGATGGCCAGGCCGACCCCGCGGGTGCCTCCGGTGACCACCGCCACCTTGCCGCTGAGGCCGAGGTCAGGCATGGTCGGCCGCCTCCTGACCGGCGCGGTCGCCAGCGAGGGGCGCGGCCGGCTCGGTGTGCCGACGGGCGAGAGAGGCGAGGGCGGCGTACTCGGGGACGTTCTCGCCTCTCTCGCGGGCCTGTTCGTCGCGCCAAGCGACAAGGGCGGTGTACACCCCGTTCTGCGTGAGGGACTTGGTCAGGTCGATGTGGCGGAAGCCGTCGACGCGGGCGGCTGCCTCGGCATAGGCCCGGTAGGCCGCCTCGAACCCCGGGGCCGTCCCGGTGCCGTCCGGCAGGGTGAGCCGCTCGACCGTCAGCGCCGAGGGCGCGTCCCCGGGGACGTCCCCGCGCAGCACGCTGAGCGAGGGTGCGGCCTCGACGTCCACGAGCCGGTGGAACTCGCGGGCGTGTTCCTGGAACGTCGCGCTGGCGAGAACCTGCTGGAAGTCCTCGCCCCGCGCCCACCAGCCGACGTTGACGTAGATACCGGCCGTGGCCGTCAGGCGGACCGCCTGGTGTGCGGCGAAACCCTCTTGCTGCCGCATCCATGCGACGTGCTGGAGGAAGCGGCGCTCAAAAGTCCCGGCGTCCCCCGGGTTCTTGAGGGTGAAGGTATTGATCACTGTGAACTGCGGAGCCTGCACGGCGGCCGCCTTTCCTGGTTCGGCCGCCCGCCGTGGGGCGGGACGGCGCAATGGTGGACTGTGGGATGACGGGCCGCCCGTCGCAGCCGTCCGCAGCGGCCGCGTCGAGGGCTCGGGCCAGCAGCTCGGGCAGCCGGCGCTCGCGGACGAAGAAGTGCCCGCCGGGCACGGTGCGCAGGGCGAACCCCGCCGGCGCGTACTGTCGCCACTGGGCGACCAGGCCGGGCGGTGCGAGGGTGTCCGCTCGCCCGGCGACGGCCAGCACGGGCATGTCCAGGGGGCCGGCCGCACCGGCGCGCAGGGCGTGGGCGAGCAGCAGGTCGTCCCGGAGCACGGGCAGCACCCGGCGGCGCCAGAGCCCGGCCGTATCCTCGCCCTCCAGCGCCGCCCGCTCCGGCAGCAGCCCCCAGGACACCAACCGACGCAGCACCGCCTTGTCGTCGGCGGGGAGTTCGTGGCGCAGCAGGGGGGACGGCAGGTGCGGCGGCTGGACGGCGCCCAGGACGACCGACACGGGCGGGCGGTACCCGGCGGTGGCGGCTTCGTGGGCGAAGTGGTGGGCGACCAGTGCGCCCAGGCTGTGTCCGTAGAGCGCGTAGGGGGCGTCGGTCAGCGGGCCTGCCCGGCACAGCAGATCGTCCATCAGGGCAGTCGGGTCGGTCAGGCGGGGTTCCCCGGCTCGCGTGTCGCGGCCCGGCAGAGGCAGTGGCACGACCTGCGGATGATCGCCGAACACCGACTGCCACCGGGCGAAGGCCGCGCCACCGGCGCCCGCGTGCGGGAAGCAGAGCAACCGGACGGGCCGCTCGCCGGTCACTCGTCCATCAAGGCCACGGCCCGGGTCCAGCCCGCCCCCGCACCAGCCACTTTTACCGGGAAGCAGCAGATACGGAAGCCGAACGGTCGCTCCAGGAGGTCCAGTTGGCCAAGCCGTTCGATCTGGCAGTACTCAGTGCGGCGGCCGGCGAAGTGCGCGGGCCACAGTACCGAGGGGTCGCCCGTCTCGCGGTAGCGCTCCAGCATGTGGCCGACCGGTGCGTCCAGGCTCCAGGCGTCGGTGCCGATCACGCGCACGCCGAGGTCCAGCAAATAGTCCACGGCGGAGCCGTCCAGCCCCGTGAAGTCGGTGAAGAGGGCCGGGGTTCCGGCGTGCCGGGCGGCGCCGGTGTGGAACAAGACGATGTCCAGTGGCCGCACGTGGTAGTCGAGCCGTTCCAGCTCCTGCCGCACCCGTTCCGCCCCGACCACGCCGACACCGACGTCGCTGATGTCCAGCACCACGGCGGGGCGCAGGAACCAGTCCAGCGGCATCCGGTCGATGTGGCGCGGGGGGCCGTAGTCCCCGACCGATCCGTAGTGCGACGGCGCGTCGACGTGCGTGCCGGTGTGCGTGGTCAGCGTGAGCGTGTCCAGGGACAGCAGCTCACCCCCGGGCAGGTCGGCGGGGTCGAGGACCAGACCGAAGTGCTCCCGCACCTCCTCGCTCATGTGACGGGCGCCCTCGGCGGGGGTCATGGTCTCGTGCACGACCGGGTCCGGCTCCCAGCCGGCCGCGTCGATCGGCGACGACAGGTCGATGATGCGCAAGACAACCCCGCTTCCCGCTCCGGTGCTCTGTGGCGAAACGCTTCCCGAGCACTGTGCGGGGCCTTGCTGGAGTACCGATCGAGGACGGCTGGGCGCGCGGACGCGAGGGTGGCGCGGGCTCTCAGGCGGCGGCCTGGCGGCCCGGTGCGGGGACGGGGTCCAGCCTCGGATCGGCGGCCAGAATCGCCTGATGGAGCTTGCGTACCCGGGCAGAGGGCTCCAGGCCGAGCTCCTCCACCAGTCGGCCTCTCAGCGTCTTGTACACCTCCAGCGCCTGCCAGCGGCGGCCCGAGCGGTGCAGCGCCAGCATGCACTGCGCGTGCAGGTTCTCGTGCAGTGGGTGATAGCCGGTCAGAGTGGCCAGCTCCGTGAGGACCCGGGTGTGCCGGCCCAGTCGAAGATCCGCCTCGATCCGCAGTTCCAGTGCGCCCAACCGACTCTCTTCCAGCCGGGTCAGCTCCACATCGAGCACCGGCCCGGTCCGCACGTCCACGAGTGCGGGGCCGCGCCACAGCGACAACGCTTCGCGGTAGGCGGCCGAGGCGGCCTCGTCGTCGGCCCTGTCCTCCGCCCGCCTGCCGGCGGCCACCAGGCGTTCGAACTCGTAGGTGTCCACGGAGACCTGCGGGACCTGAAGCTGATAGCCACCGTGCCGGGTGAGCAGGACCTCCTTCGGGGCCAGGGTGCTGTCCGGGCCCAGCGCCGCCCCGATGAGCCGGCGCAGCTGGAGTACGTAGGTCTGGAGGGTGGTGACGGCGCTGCGGGGCGGGTGGTCGCCCCACAACTCCTGCATCAGCAGGGGTACCGGCAGCACTTGCCCGGCCCTCACGGTCATCAGGGCCAGGAGCTGCCGCGGCTTGGCAGCCTCGGGAACGATGGACGTGTCGCTCAGCACGGCGTTCAGGGGGCCCAGAAGCTGGATGTTCATGAAGAGACCTCCGTCTGAGGCGGTGGCCCGGTCGCACTGGTCTGTTCGAGGACCGGATTCCAGTCGCACTGCATGGCCCTTCGAGGATGTCCCAAGGGCTGACACCGGCCCAGTGCCACGATCCTGAACCGTGCGCACGTTGTTCATGCGCGAGCGTGAGTTCCTCATACCCTGCGCGTGTTTTCCCACCGGGGTCCGGAGACCTGGGCCGCGTGCGACCAGTCGGTGGTGTGCTCGCGCGTAATAAATCCTGACAAAGCTTTCTTTCCCTGTTATTCCCTGCTCGCGATCCCCTGTTCCTGCGGCACTTTGATGACAGTGGTCTATACATGTTGCGCACCGCATTCGGGCGGGTATGGTTCGACACCGGTAGGCGCCTTGTCGGCGAGCGCTCCAGGGCGGTCGCCGGACTACTCACGGGGGAGGTTGGCGATGCCCGACCGGGCGGAATCCACGACGACACGGCGACGAACCAGAGAGCTCGGAACCTCTGGGGGGAGCAACCCGGTACTTCCCGCCGAAAAGGCGCGAGGGTGCTCTCGGAGGACAGGACGGCGCAGCACGGAGTGAGGCGCGGGCTCGCGATGAACGAGCCCAATCACCGTGCACTCGAAAAGCTCCAGGAAATCGTCGCGACCCTGCTGTCCACGCCATGTTCCGCGGAAAGCAGCGACGGCTCGGAGCCTTACTCCGATTCCATTGCCACGGACGGCGTGCTGAGGCCACCCCAGGCCACAAGCTGTCTCTCTCGTTTCGGACATGGAGAATGTCATGCTGCCCGATCAGTCGTCATGGGTGTCGAGAGGTGAGCGCGCGGGCCGCTCGGCGCATTTGCTCTCACTGACCATCACCGCGGTGGTGCTCTGTTCATTCCTGCTGCTCGGAATAGTCAACGAACTGAGTTCGCACCCGGAACCGCGGAAATTCCTCGAAGCCATGCTGCTGCTGCCGCCGGCTCTGGCGATTCAACTCGTCATATCCTTCCCGCGGCTGGTCCCGAGGCTGGGCCGGTACCGGAACTGGCTCGTCCCGGTGCAGTTTCTTCTCACCTTCCTCCCGTTCACGACGTTCGAGGAGGCGTGGATGCCGTTGCCGGGGCTGTTCTCCGGCTCCGTGCTGCTGGTCCTTCCCACGGCTGCCGCCTGGAGCACCTTCGCCCTGGTCACCCTGGGAGAGGGACTGTTGTACCTCTCCGCGGGGCCGGGATGGGCGGAGGCACTCTCCGGCGTGGTGTCGGTCGTGCTGACCGGGCTGGGGGTCTTCGGTCTTTCCCGGCTGAGCGACTTGGTCAGCGAAGTGCACGACTCCCGCGTCGCACTCTCCCGGCTCGCGGTCGAGCACGAGCGGCTGCGGTTCGCTCGCGACCTGCACGATCTGCTCGGGTACGGCCTCTCCGCGACCACGGCCAAGTGCGAGCTGGCGCGCAGGCTGCTCCCGGCCGACGAGGATCGGACCCGGCAGGAGCTGACCGAAGTGCTGGAGATCGCCCGCAAGGCGCTGGCGGACGTACGGAAGGTGGCCTCCGGCTACCGTGAACTGTCGCTGGACAAGGAGGTCGGGGACGCGGCCTGGATGCTCCGCGCGCTGCACGTCCACACCGTCTCCCGCGTCGAGTGCGGGACGCTGCCCCGCCATGTCGACGCGGAGCTGGCCACCGTCGTACGTGAGGGAATCACCAACATGCTGCGGCACGGCGCGCCCGGCCGCTGCACCATCACGGCCGTGCGGCAGTCCGCCACGGTGCGGCTCCGGCTGACCAACGACGGTGTCAGGGCGGGCCCTTCGGCGACGGGCGGCAGCGGCGGGGCGGCGGACTGCGGCGGACGGGGTCTGGACAACCTCGCTGCCAGGATCGAGGCGCTGGGCGGGCGGCTGGTGGCGGGGGTGCGGGGTGACGGATGGTTCGTGCTGGAGGCGGTGCTGGAGCTCACCGGGGCGGACGACGCCCGGCCGGGCGAGCCGGGCAGCGGCCTGTCAGCTCCCGTGGGGCCGACTTGAGCGGCCCGGCGGACGCGGTCACAGCCAGCCGCCCTGCTGGGCGATCCGGATGGCATCGACGCGGTTGCGGGCGTTGAGCTTGCTGACCGTGGCGGTCAGGTAGTTGCGCACGGTTCCCACGGAGAGGCAGAGCCGGGAGGCGATCTGCCGGGTGCCCTCCCCCTCGGCCGTGAGCTGGAGGACTTCGACCTCACGGGCGGTGAGCCGGGTGGCCTTCGGTTCGAGAGCGGCGATGGCCAGTTCCGGGTCGACCACGTGCTCACCCCTGGCGAGAGCGCGGATGGCTGCCACCAGGCGCTCGGGGTCGATGTCCTTGAGGAGGAAGCCGGAGACCGAGGCGGCGACCGCGCGGCGCAGGTTCCCCGGCCGGCCCAGGCTGGTGAGGATCAGGGCGCGGCACTCGGGGACGGCGGTGTGCAGCGCCTCCGCGGCGGTGATCCCGTCCGTGCCCGGCAGATCGATGTCCAGTACGGCCACGTGCGGCCGGTAGCGTTCCGCCGTGCTCACGATGTGGTCGCCGTCGGCCAGCTCCGCGACCACATCGATGTCCGGTTCCAAAGCGATCAGGGATGCCAGTGCGCGCCGCAGGATCTGTACATCCTCCGCCAGTAGAACCCGGATCACGATGTCCCCCATCATCCACACCGTTGCGAACGTTCCTGGGATTATGTCAATGATGTTCGTGACGCGTCAGTACCTGTGCGGGACCGCCGGGGATGCGGGGACGGCCTTTCCGTAGTCGGCGGGAGCGGGCCCCGCTCGCGCCCCGGAGGGCTCAATTTCGGGCAGTCAAGGCCAGGTTGGCGCAGGCGACGAGGGTACGGGCCTGCACGTTCAGGTAGTTGCCGTGCCGCAGCAGCGCGGCGACCTGGCGCAGCGTGAGCCAGCAGTGATCCGGGGGCTCGGTCACCGCCACCTCGTCCCCGGCCTCGACGATGAGGTAGCGGGTGGCTGCGTGCAGGAAGCGACCGCCCTCCTCGGAGAGTTCGGTGTCGTACCGCACCCGATCGGCCGGTGCCGACAGGAGATGCTCCAGGAACGGAGACCGATGCGCCGAGGCGTCCTGCCCGTGCGGGGCCGGAGAGCACTGCACGGTCGGGGCGAACTCGCAGACCCGCAGTGTGCCCGCCTCCACCCTGGTGTGCAGCAACACGTGCAGCACGCCGTTGACCCGCTTCACCAGGAGCCCGGACAGGCCCGCCACCGGGGCGATCAAAGGCTGTGACCAGCGCGCTACTTCGCGACGGCGGGCGTGCACGTCGACGCCGACCACCGAAAAGTACCTGCCGTCCGGCCGAGCGATCCCGGAGTCCGTGCGTTGCCACCGGCCCTCGTCGAGCACTTCCCGCAACGGCACCTGCCGCTGCTCCAGGCGGTAGCGGCTGCGGGCCTCGGTCAGGAGGGTCAGCACCTCCTGGAAACTGTGCAGGGAGGCTTCCCCGGGGGTGTGCGAGCGCATCAGGGAGTGGCGCAGCGCATCGCCGCCCGCCCCGCCGGCCGACCTCGGGCCGGGAGGGCCGAGCGGAAGCGTGGCGAGAACCGTGCGCGAGTCCATGTTCACCAGGTGGTCCTCGCGCAACAGCTCCCCGAGTTGTCGCAACGTCAGCCAGCGGAAGCCCGGTCGAAGCGGGACCTCCTCGGCGGTCTCCACGACCATGTTGCGATTGCCCTTGTGCAGGAACCACCAGCCCTGTTCCGACTGGAGCGAGTCGGCCAGTACGGTGCCCCGCCGCGGCCCGATGAAGTACTCGAGGTAGGACACGCCCCGGCCCCGGTGCACGCCCGTGAAATTGCTGCGTGTGGCCTGCACCGTGGGGGAGAGCTGCACCAGATTCAGGTTCCCCGGTTCCATCTTGGCCTGCATCAGGAAGTGCGGAATGCCGTCGAACTCCTTGACCAGGAGGCCCAGCAGACCGATCTCCGGCTGCACGATCACCGGCTGGGTCCACTGGCGGAGGCGCCCGAAGTCGGTGCGGACCCGGAGCCCGGAAACGCTGAAGAAGCCGCCGGACTCGTGGACCAGATCGCCGCTCTCCGGCGCGGAATGCCAGCCGGAGAGCGCCGACAAGGGAATGCGTTCAACCGCGTAGTGGCTTTCCGTTCGCTGCTGGTCGAACCACTTGTGGAAATCGGCAAGAGATGTGACGGAACTGTCGTACGCCGATGCGGAATCCCAAAGCCGCCCGGCCGGGGAAGCGCTGTCCCCCGCCTTCGTCCTGTCGTGCACCGGTGCAGTACTGTTCTTCGGTCCCATGGCCGTGAACGATGGACGAAGGCGCTTGAGCCCCGCTCGCACCCGTCCCGAATCGCCCCGGGCGCAGCGATTCGGGGCGGCTGGCGGCGGGGAGGAGATGCCACGAGCCGTCATCGACCCGGACTTGAGCCGCCGTCTGCAAGCTGTGCCGCATGAAGGCGCTTGTATTGTCAGGCGGAACAGGGACGCGACTGCGGCCCTTCACCTATTCGACGGCCAAGCAACTGCTGCCGGTGGCCAATAAATCCGTTCTCCAGCACTGTCTGGAGAACATCCGAGAATGCGGGATAATCGAGGTCGGGATCGTCGTGGGCGATCACGGTGAGCAGATCGCGCAGTTCATCGGTGACGGCGGACGCTTCGGACTGAACATCACGTACATCAGGCAGGAGGAACCCCTGGGCCTGGCCCATTGCATCGCGCTCGCCACGGATTTCCTCGGTAGCGAGGATTTCGTGATGTACCTGGGTGACAACGTGTTGGCCGACGGCATCGAGGAGCACGCGGAGGAATTCCGCGCGCGTCGGCCGGACGCCACGGTCCTGGTCTCCGCGGTGGACGATCCCCGCGCCTACGGGGTGGCGGAACTCGCCCCGGACGGCACCGTTGGCCGCCTGACGGAGAAGCCGCAGGAGCCCCGCAGCAATCTCGCGGTCATCGGCGTGTACTTCTTCACCGCGGCCATCCACGCCTCGGTCGCGGCCATCAGCCCCAGCGCGCGCGGGGAGCTGGAGGTCACCGATGCCATCCAGCACGCCATCGAGGCCGGTGGCACCGTCACCGTGCAGCGCTACCGCGGCTACTGGAAGGACACCGGGAACCCGGAGGACCTCTTGGAGTGCAACCGCGAACTGCTGTCCCGGCTGGAGACGACGGTGGAGGGCGAGGTGGACGAGGAGACCACCATCGAAGGTTCCGTCGTCATCGCGGCGGACGCCAAGGTCAGTCGCTCACAGCTGAGGGGCCCGCTGGTGATCGGCTCCGGCAGCGTGGTGTCCGACAGCATCATCGGGCCCGATGTCTCGGTGGGTGAGAACTGCGTACTCAACGGCGCCCGTGTGGCGGAGTCGATCCTGCTGGAGGGGGTGACCGCGCACAGCATTCCCGACCTTCGCCGGTCGATCGTCGGCCGTTTCGCCGACCTGAGCGTGGCGGATCACGCACAGCCGTGCCGCCTCATCGTCGGCGACCACGCCCGTGCGGAGGTGACACCGTGAAGGTACTGGTGACAGGCGGAGCCGGCTTCATCGGCTCGCACTATGTGCGCGGCATGCTGGCGGGTGCCTACCCGGGATACGAGGACGCCGAGATCACCGTCCTCGACAAACTGACCTACGCCGGCCATCTGGACAACCTGCCCACCGACGAGCCGCGGCTCTCCTTCGTCCGGGGTGACGTGTGCGACCAGGACCTCCTGGGCCGGCTGCTGCCCGGACACGAGGCAGTGGTCCACTTCGCCGCGGAGAGCCACGTGGACCGGTCGCTCCAGGGGGCCGCGGACTTCGTCCGCACCAACGTGGGCGGCACCCAGGCGCTCCTGGAGACCTGTGTACGGGTCGGGGTGTCCACCGTGGTGCATGTGTCGACCGACGAGGTGTACGGGTCGATCGCCAACGGGTCCTGGGACGAGCACCGCCCGTTGCTGCCCAACTCGCCCTACTCCGCGTCCAAAGCGAGCAGCGACCTGATCGCCCGCGCCTACTGGCGCAGCCACGGCCTCGACGTGCGCGTCACCCGCTGCTCCAACAACTACGGACCGGGCCAGCACCCCGAGAAGCTCGTCCCGCTCTTCATCACCAGCCTGCTCGCCGGCCGCCCTGTCCCGCTCTACGGCGATGGCCGCAACACCCGCGAGTGGCTGCACGTGGACGACCACTGCCGCGCCGTGCAGCTCGTGCTCACCAAGGGCGCGGCAGGGGAGATCTACAACATCGGCGGCGGCACCGAACTCACCAACCGCGAGGTCACCGCCAAGCTGCTCGAACTGTGCGGCGCGGGCTGGGACATGGTGCGGCCCGTCGAGGACCGCAAGGGCCACGACCTGCGCTACGCCGTGGACGATGCGAAGATCCGGGAGCAGCTCGGCTACGAACCTCGGTGGTCCTTCGACGAGGGGCTGGCCGATCTCGTCGGTTGGTACCGGCAGCGTCCGGAGCTGTGGGACGGCCTCGGCGACGAGGCGTGCGCCCCGGGCGGGCCCCGGTGAACCCGCTCTTCGTTTCCCGGCCGCACCCGGGCTCACGCTATTGTGCATCTGATCCGGGCAGCGCTCAGGGGAGGCAGGATGACGCCGAAGACACCGCGGCCGGAGTCCGTCCTCCTGTTGCGCGAGCCGCGCAACAGGGTCGCGGACCGGGCAGTGCGTTATTGGCGGGTCCGGGCGCTGGTGACCTGGACCGTCGTGCTTGTCCTGGAGGTCGTCGCCCTGTTCGCCTCGCCGGACGGCGTACTGCCCTTTCTGAGGTGGGCGTTGGTGCTGACGGCCTTCCTGGGGGCGTGTCATGTTCTGGTCATGCCGCCCTGGCGATACCGGGTGCACCGCTGGGAGGTGCAGCCGGACTCGCTCTATGTGCAGACGGGTTGGTGGGTGCAGGAGCGCCGGGTGACAGCGGTCGCCCGCATCCAGACGGTGGATCAGAAGCGGGGCCCGCTGGAGCAGTGGCTCGGCCTGGCCAGTGTGGTGGTGACGACCGCGTCGGCCGCCGGGGCGATCGTCGTGCGCGGACTCGACAGCAAGGTCGCCGAGCAGGTCGTCGCGGGCGTCCATGAACAGGCGCGCCTCGCTGTCGACGACGCCACGTGAGGATGGTACGGCAGTGACCGGCCCCGACCGGAGGAGAGCATCCGTGCAGGAGGAGCCGGAGAGGGAGCGGGCCCCCGGGACGAACGAGCCGGAGGCGGCGGAGGAGGCGGGCTGGCGGCGGCTCAGTCCCCGGATGCTGTTGGTGCACCCGGTGCAGGAACTGGTGCGGGCGCTGCCCGCGTTGCTGGCCGCGCTGGTGGCCGGCGTTCACACCGGGCACGGCGATGTCTTCAGCTACGGGGTCTCGGCTGTGGTGATCCTGCTCGGCCCGCTGCGCTGGCTGACCACCTCCTACCGCCTCACCGCTGCCCGCGTCGAACTGCGCAAGGGCATCGTTCTGCGGCAGCGGACATCGGTCCCGTTGGACCGGGTGCGCACGGCCGATTCCAGCGCTCACGCGCTGCACCGCGCCCTCGGGCTGGCCAGGCTCACCATCGGCACCGGCCAGTCCGAACGCGGCCGCGGCGGGATGCTCACCCTGGACGGGCTGGACGCCGGTGAGGCCGCCCGGCTGCACATCGATCTCTTCCCCGGCGCCACGGGGGCAGCCGAGACCGAGCTGGTCCGCAGCCGTCCCGCCTGGCTGCGCTTCGCCCCGTTCAACCTGGCCGGGATCGTGGTCTTCGGCATGGTGGTGCTGTTCCTGCCGGAGGTCGACATCGACCCCATGTCCTCGGGCCCGGTGCCCTCCGTGCTGGCCCGGCTACGCGGTCCGCACCCGTGGACGGGGGTGGCGGAAGCGGTCGCCGGACTCGCCGCGGGCTGTCTGCTCGCAGGCTTCGCCGTCTCGCTGTTCATGTTCACCAACTTCCGGCTGGCCCGCACGCCCGGCAACACGCTGCGAGTCACCTACGGCCTGGTGACGACCCGCACCACGACGATCGAGGAGCGTCGGGTCAGCGGCGTCAAACTCTCCGAGCACCTGGTCATCAGGCTGCTCGGGGGTGCGCGCGCCGCGGTGATCGCCACCGGTCTGCACACCGGAGGCAGCACGTCCCTGATCGTGCCGGCCGCTCCTGCCCGCGATGTCGGCGGAGTCGTCGCCCGTGTGCTGCGTGATCCGGCGCCGGCCACTGCCGCGCTGGCGGGGCACGGCCGGCGGGCGCTGTTCCGGCGTATCACCCGTGTGGTGGGGCCGTGGCTGCTTGTCGCCGTCGCCTTCGCCGTGCTGGTGGGCGCCGAAGTGGTGCCGCTCTGGACCTGGCCGCTGCCGGCCGCCGCGCTCCCGCTGTGCCTGCTGCTCGCCCTCGACCGGTACCGGGGCCTGGGGCACGCGCTGGTCGACGGCCACTTGGTGGGCCGGTCCGGCTCCCTGACCCGGGAGCGCTGGATGCTCTCCGGCAAGGCCGTCATCGGCTTCTCGATGCGCCGTTCGTTCTTCCAGCGACGCGCGGGGCTGGCCACCCTGGTCGTTTCGACACCGGCCGGCAAACGGCGCTACGAGATCGTCGACATCGCACCGGACGACGCCGTCCGGCTGGCCGGGCGGACGGTACCGGGTCTTCTCGACCCATACCTGATCCAGGCGGACTGACGGGGCGGGGTCCTGAGCCGGTCGAGCCGGATCCGCCGGGAGAGCGGGACTCCGGGCACCGGTGCCCCGCTCCCGTCGGCGACAGCGCGACCGCGGTCGGCTCAGAGGCAGCCGAGGACATCGGCGATCACCTCGGCCGGAGACGGCTGTTCGGCGATCTCCGTGGCGAGCTCCCGGGCCTGCTCCTCCTCTGCCGCGGAGTCCAGCATCTCGTGCACGGTCCGGGTGAGCGACTCCGCGTCCTCCTGCTCTGTTTCGTCCAGCGTGCGCCCGACTCCCCGGGCGGCCAGAGAGGTCGCGCAGTCCAGGAACACCGGGTGCGGGGGCGGCATCAGCAGTTGCACCGCGCCGCGGACGCACGCGGTCATCGCGGTGCCGATGCCGCCGTGGTGGATCACCAGGTCCCCCGCACGCAGCGCCGCGTCGAGCGGTATCCACGGAGCCACCCGTACCGGGCCCGGCAGCTCTCCCAGCTCGCCCCGTACCTCCTGCGGTACGGAGAAGACGGTTTCCACGTCCGGGCGTCGGGCCAGGGCGGCGGCGAGTGTCCGGTACCGCCCGGCCAGCCCGCCACCCCGTACGAACTCGTCCCCGTGCACGGCGGCCTGCGTGCCGAACAGGCCGAAGGAGACGCAGACCCGGCGACGCGCGTCCCGTCCGCGGCTCCACGCCGGCAGTGCCCCCGCCCCGTTGTAGGGAACGAACCGCATGGGGCTCGCGGGCCCGGCAGCGGGCGAACGGAGGCTGGGTGGGCACGGATCGACTGTCAGGGCCGGGGCCGGGAGCGCGCCGATGCCGGCCTCGACGCACAGGTCACCGAGGACCGTGCCGGCCCGCGAGATCGCCTCCGAGCTGAGCGAGTCGGGACCGCCCCAGCGCTGTACCACGACGGGGACGTCCAGCATCCCGCCGACGACGAGACCGGTGAACTCGATGGGGTCGCACAGGATCAGGTCGGTGCGCCAGCTCCGGGCCGCGGCCAGGTACCCGTCGAGCACGCTCACGACCCGTCGCTCCCACGGATGTGAGCCGGCCACCCACGAGCGGCCCGGTACCGCGCCGTCCCCGCGCCGCCTCAGCAGCGCGGCCATCCCCGCGAACGCGGGCTCCGCCCGTACCTCTCCCCGGTTAGGGGAGGCCGGGGCGGCTTCCGGACCGGCCTCGGCCACCTCGAAGGCGCACAGACCGGCTCGCCGGGCGGCCTCGGCGACCGGCTCCCTGCCGGCGACGGCGACCTCGTGCCCGGCGGCACGGGCCGCCCACGCCAGCGGCACCATGCACAGCAGATGGCTCGGGGCCAGCGCCACCAGAAGAACGCGCACCGGGGTCACCTCCCTTCCGCTGGAACGAGGAGCGCTTCGAGGTCGGCCACCACGTCCGCGGGGGAGGGGAGGGCGGCGATCTCCTCGGCCACGGCGCGGGCCCGCTCGGCGAACCCGGGTTCGCCGAGCACGGCTCGCGCGGCCTCGTGCACCCGCCCCGGATCGTCCTGGGCGTCGGGATCGACGACGGCGAGGGCCACTCCCGCATCGGCGAGACCGGCCGCCCACACCGACTCGTTGCCGATCTGCGGCAGCACCACCTGCGGTACACCGAAGGCGCAGGCCGTCAGCGAGCTGCCGGTGCCGCCGTGGTGGACCAGCAGGTCGCAGGAGCCGAGGAAGAGGTTGAGCGGAGTGGGGTCGACCACCCGGGTGTCCGCCCCCACGGGGCCGAGCGCCTCCCGGTGGCGGGCCGGGAGCGTGACGACGATCTCCGTGTCCGGAAGCTTCTCCAGCCCGTCCACCACACTGCGGAACAGCGGGACGCCGTTCAGCGCCGCTGTCAGGCTGCCGAGGCTGACCACCGCCCGCCGCTTCCGGACCCGCTCGGAGGCCCAGGCGGGTACGGTGCCGGTGCCGTTGTAGGGGACGTAGCGCAGCGAGCGCGCCGGGTCCGGCGCTGAGGCGTCCGGCAAGGCGCCCCGGATGCTGCGGGGAGCGCAGTCAAGTACCAGTGCGGGATCCGGGATGTCGCCGTCCAGACCCGCCGCCGCCATCCGGCCCCCCAGTACCTTGCGCGCCAGCTCCAGCGGGGTGTCACCCGGCGGTTCGATGTCCCAGCGATGATGGACGACGGGGACGCCGAGGATGCCGCCGATACCGGCCGCGCTGAACTCCAGCGGGTCGCTGAGGATCAGGTCCGGCTGCCACTCCCGGGCGAGCGCGAGGTACTGCTGGGTCAGGTACTTGGCGTGGATCAGCCAGGGCTGGGCGAGAAGCAGTGGGTTGGCGGGCCCGGCCTGGGCGCTTCCGCTCTGGTTCGGCCGCCTGCCCGCTGCCAGCTTGGAGGCGATCACTTCGTTGGCGTCGTAGCGCTCTCCCACGGTGACGGCGGGCAGGCCGGCGGTGACGGCGGGCTCGGTGATGTCCGGCTGGCCCATGACCAGCACTTCGTGACCGGCGGCGCGAAGTGCCCAGGCCAGCGGCACCATCGGGGTGAAGTGGCTGGGCGCCGGAGTTGCCATGATCAGGACCCGCATGGGACCTCTCCTGGTGTCGGGGGTGTGTGGTGCGCTCATCGGGGCGGCAGGATTCCGGCGAGCCGGCCACCGTCCGCGACCAGCTCGGTGCCGGTGACGTAGGAGGAGTCGTCCGAGGCGAGGAAGAGCACCAAACGGGATACCTCGTCGGCGGAACCGAAGCGGCCGAGGGGGAGCTGGGCGGCGAGCGCGCTCATCATGTCGGAGCGGAAGCCCTCGGTCATGTCGCTGGCGATGACCCCCGGGCACACGGAGTTCACCCGTATCCGGTCGGGACCCAGCTCCATGGCCGCGACCCTGGTCATGCCGTTGACGGCGAACTTGCTCGCGCTGTAGGCGATCAGGCCGCGGTCCCCGGACAGTCCCGCCGTGGAGGAGACGTTCACGATGGTTCCCCCGCCGGCCGCGCGCAGCGAGGGGACGACGGCTTGCATGCCCAGGAAAGTCCCGACCTGGTTGACCTCAACGGTGTGCCGGAACTCCTCGACCGGCATCTCGGCGGCGTAGCCGATGGACAGCACACCGGCGTTGTTGACGAGGCCGTCGAGTGCGCCGAAGGCCTCGCGCGCCGTCTCCACCGCCCGCGCCCACTCCTGCGGCAGACGGACATCGAGGTGGCAGAACCGGGCGTGCTCGCCCAGTTCCTCGGCGACCGCCCTGCCCTCCTCGTCGAGGAGGTCGCCGAGGACGACGCGGGCGCCCTCGGCCACCAGCAGCCGGGCGTGCTCGGCCCCTTGCCCCCTGGCTCCGCCGGAGACGAGTACGACCCTTCCATCCATTTTTCCCATGTGCGTCCCTCTCATGGTCGTTCAGGGCGCCGCAGGGCGGCAGGCCCTCGGCGCAGGACACCGATGAACCGGTCGGCCACCTCGGCGGCGAAATCAGCGGTGAACCGGTCGGTCCACACGGTGCAGACCACCTGGAGGCCGCCGCCCTCGGCCCGGCAGACGCGCAGCTCCAGTTGGGTCATGGTGGTGGGGTTGTCCGGCCGGAAGAAGGTGGTGCGGCAGCTCTCCAGCGACAGCCGCGGCAGCGGCTCGTCCTCGATCATCAGCACCGGCAGGTCGAGTACGGTGTGATGCCGACCGGAGGCGAACAGGCTGCGGGCCGCCTCCGTGAACGGCACGTCCTGAGCGGCGAGGGCCTCGCGGACGGCAGCGCCGACCTGTTCGAGCGGCTCCTGCCCGGCGAGCCGCAGCCGCAGGCACATGGTGTCCACCCGGCAGGCGACCGTGGCATCGGCGCGGCTGTTCCGCCGGCTCACCGGAACCAGTACGGCGAAGTCCGGGCAACCGGACAGTGCGGCGAGCACCTCGCCGAAGGCGGTGGCCAGGAAGGCCAGCCGGGTCGATCCACGGCGCCGGGCGTCCGCCTCCCACTGAGCCAGGTCGGCCGCGTCCACCTCGCGTACGAGGGACGCGCGCGGCCCGACCACCGCGTCGCTCTCCAGCCGCTGCGGCAGATTGAGTTCCGGAAGGTCGGCCAACTCCTGGTCCCAGTAAGCAAGTTGCGTCGATCGATCGACGAGGGCCTCCCGCCGCCGGTACTCCTGTGCCAGCTCAGCGAGCGTCACGGCAGGCGAGGCGAAGTGCGGTGCGGCACCGGTTCGCCGGGCCGCGTAAGCGGTGCCGAGGTCGCCGGCCAGCACCGACTCCGCCCCCTGGTCGAACGCCACGTGGTGCACGACGAGGCCGAACAGGTGCCCACGCCCGTCCGGCAGCGGGACGGCGGCGCAGCGCCAGATGCGGCCCCGGGCGAGGGAGAGCGGGGTGAACAGCACATCCTCCAAGGCGGCCCTGGCGCTTTTCCCGTCCGCCGCCCGAGGCAGCAAATAGAATTCCGGGGCGGGCGCCTCGGACAGCACCTCCGCCACCGGCCCCTCCTCACGGAGGTACCGGGAGCGCAGGGCTTCGTGGCGTTCCTGGACGTCCAGCAGTGCCGCGGTCAGCGCGTCGATGTCCAGGTCCCCGTCGATCTCCCACGCCATCGGGCAGGTGTAGGCGACATCGGCGTCGGGATGGACCCCCTCCCAGAGGTAAAGGGCCTGGTGCGTCGGGAGCGGCACCCGCCGCACGTCCGCCGCTCCGGTCTCCGGCGTGTCCGCGGGCAGCGTGTCCAGCCAGGCGGCGAGCCGCGACACGGTCTGCGCGGCGAAGACCCGCGAAGGGGGAACGGCCACGCCGAGCCGCTCGTCCAGCCTCGCGCAGAGCCTCGCCACCCCCAGGGAGTCACCGCCCAGCTCGATGAACGGGACGTCGACCGGCACCTGTTCGAGCCCCAGGACCGCGGCGAAGACCTCCGCGACCGCCCGCTCCGTCCCGGCGTCGGCACCAGCCCCCGCACCACCGCTTCCGGCCGCAGTGCCGCTGCCGGACAGCGTCGGCACCCGTTCCGCCAGCGCTCTCAGATCCGTCTTGGCGTTGGACAACTGGGGCATCGACTCCAGTTCGACCACCCTGTCGGGGACGAGATGGGACGGGAGCCGGCGCGCCAGCACCGCCTTCACGTCCTCCCTGGACGGCCCGGTGCGGGTGTGGAACAGCACGGTGCCGACGTGTCCGCCACCAGCCGCGGGAATCGGCAGGGCCACGGCTTCACGGACCCCGTCCACCTGCCGCGCGGCCTGCTCGATCTCGGCCGGTTCGATGCGGTGGCCCCGCACCTTGAACTGCCGGTCGGCGCGCCCGGCGAAGTGCAGCACCCCCTGGGCGGAGAGCCGACCGCGGTCCCCGGTGCGGTAGATCCGGCGCACCGCGCCGTCCAGTTCCAGCTCCTCGAAGGCGGCAGCGGTGGCGTCGGGGTCGCCGAGGTACCCGTGCACGAGGCCGCTTCCCGACAGGCATATCTCCCCGACCTCGCCAGGAGCGCACGCACGGCGGCCGTCGAGCACATGGACGGAGGTGCCGTTGAGCGCGCGGCCGAGCGGGACACCGCCCGGGTCCTCGCAGTCGGCGGCGGTCACCCGGCGCTCGGTGGCCAGTGCGGTGCACTCCACCGGACCGTAGACATTGCGCAGCACGGTGCCCGGATGGCGTTCCAGGAAGCGGCGCATGGTCGCGGAGGACGCCGCCTCGCCTCCTGTGAGCAACCACTTCAGACCGGTGAACGCGTCCGCGTCCTCGTCCATGATCAGGTCGAAGACGGACCGGGTGAGGAAGATCCCCGTCACGCCCTCGCGGGCGATCAGTTCGCGCAGGGTGCGCGGGACCAGCAACTCGTCGACGAAGACCGAGGTCCCGCCGTTGAGCAGCACGCTCCAGCAGTCCAGGGTGAAGCCGTCCCAGGGGACGGGAGCGAGCTGCGGCATGGCGTTGCCGGGGCCCAGATCGGCGAAGTCGCAGTCCGCGAACAGCCTGACCGTTCCGCTGTGGGGGGAGACGGCAGCCTTCGGCCGGCCCGAGGAGCCCGAGGTGAAGAACACGGCGCAGGGGTCGTCCGCCCGGACCTCGATCGGGGTGGTCCGCCGCCCGGCGTGCCCGCCCGGCACCGGCGCGGAGACGGCCGGTACCGCCCAGCCGCCGTCCTCCGAGGTCACCAGCAGCGGGGCGTCCAGCCGGGCGAGCAGTTCCTCGATCCTCGACCGCGGCCAGCGCACGTCCAAAGCCGCGTACGCCGCGCCGCGCTTGAGTACCGCGAGCAGCACGACGAGGAACTCGACGGTACGCGGCATGAGCACCGGCACCCGGTCCCCGGGCCCTACCCCGGCCTCCTCCAGCCCGGCCGCGAAATCCTCGGCGGCCGCCTCCAATTCCGCGTAGGAGACCCTGCGCTCCCCGTGCACCACGGCGACGGCGCTCGGCCACCGCTCGGCGCACGAGGCGAACAACCCGTGGACGGTGTCGCCCCGGGGGGCACCCGCGTCGGTTCCGGTTCCAGTCATCTGCCCTTCCCGCCTCCGCGTCCGCTGTCGGCGACGACACTCGCGCGCCCTGGCTGGAAACCGCTTGAACCCGGACGGAGGTGACGCACACGGCCGCCCCGCCGCGGACGGTCCCGGTGCGGGGGAGGGGACCGGATGCGGCGGGGCGGCGGCTCATCGGCGAACGGGACGGGCGGCCGGGCCTCGGCGGGTGGCCGGATGCCTCGGCCCGCTCAATCGCGGCGGCGGAAGGCGCGGACGGCGAGGGGAGCGAAGACCGCGGCGAGGAGGACAGCGCAGACCAGGGTGTAGAGGACCGGGCGGAAGACCGGGCCGCCGGTCAGCAGGGCGCGCTCCGCCTGCGCCAGCCACGTCACCGGGTTGACCTTGACCAGGGCTTGGAGCCAGCCGGGCATGGTGTCCACCCTGGCGAACGCGCCGCTGATGAAGCTGAGCGGGAAGGTCGTGACGAACAGGATCATCTGGACGCTGTCGCCCGACTTGATGCTCAGCGCCAACAGCATCGGGAGCCAGGCCAGCGCGACGGAGAACAGCGCGATCAGCACAACCCCGCAGAGGAGGTGGAGCACGCCGGTCTCGATACGGAAGCCCATGGCGAAGCCGACGGCCAGAAGGAAGACCAGCGCGATGGCCTGCAGCATCAGGTCGGCGAGGACCCGGGCGATCAGCGGGGCGGAACGGGCGATCGGCATGCTCCGGAAGCGGTCGAAGACGCCGCCGCCGATGTCGGCGAAGAGGGAGGGCGCCGAACTCATCGTGGCGAACACGGCGTTGTAGACCATCACGCCGGGCAGCGCGTACTGAAGGTAGGCGCCGGTCGATCCGGCGAACTGCCCGCCGTAGATGTAGGTGATCAGCACCAGGAAGAGGATCGGCTGCGCACCGAGCAGGAACAGCGGTTCCGGGTTGTGCTTGAGCTGGACCAGGAGCCGCCAGGTCAGCGCCCCGGTGTGCCGGACGAGCCGGGCCGGGGTCATCCGCCGGGCCTCGGCGTGCAGGGGCAGCGCCTCGGGCCTCGTGCGGGGCGTCCCGGTTTCCTCCGTTGTCGCGTTCATGCTGCGTCCACCTCCGGCTCCGTGTCGCGCCTGGTCGCTTCCGTGTCCTGCTGCGCCTGACCGACGGTCCGGCCGACCACTGCGAGGAAGACCTCGTCCAGGCTGGGCCTGCGGAACTCCGCCTCGTCCAGCGTCAGGCCGGCCTCGGTGACCCGGTCGAGCACCGCATTCATCAGGGCGCCGTCGGCGGACGGGATCACGACCCGCTCCTCGCCCTCGGTGCGAGCGGCGGGCGCCGCCTGCGCGGCCGCCACCAGCAACTCGTTCAGCTTCCCGGGCCGTTCGGGGCGTAGGACGAGGGTGCGGTCACCCACCTTCGCCTTGAGCGCCGCAGCCGTGCCACGGGCCGCGACGGCGCCGCCCGCGACCACGACGAGGTCGTCCGCGAGCTGGTCCGCCTCCTCCATGTACTGGGTGGTGAGCACCACCGTCATCCCCTCGGTGACCAGCCGCCGGACGGCCTGCCACAGCGCCAGCCGGCTCTCCGGGTCCAGGCCGGTGGTGGGCTCGTCGAGGAAGAGCACGCTGGGCCGGCCGACCAGACCGGCTGCCAGGTCGAGGCGGCGGCGCATCCCGCCCGAGTAGGTCTTCGCCGGGCGGTCGGCGGCCTCCTCCAGACCGAAGTCCGCCAGCAGCCCCGCCGCCCGGCGCCGAGCCTCCCGCTTACCCAGTTCCAGCAGCTTGCCGAAGAGTTCAAGGTTCTCGGCGCCGGTCAGGTGTTCGTCCAGGGCCGCGTACTGACCGGTCAGCGCGATCAGCCGGCGCACCTGGTCGGCCTGGCGGACGACGTCGAAGCCGCCGACGGACGCCCTCCCGGAGTCCGGGCGCAGCAGGGTGGACAGGATCCGGATGGTGGTCGTCTTGCCCGCCCCGTTGGGGCCGAGCAGGCCCAGCACGGTGCCCTGCGACACCTCAAGATCGACACCGTCGAGGGCGGTCACAGCGCCGTAGCGTTTCCGCAGTCCCTCCGCTCGCACCGCGTATGTCATGGAAAACCGCCTTCAACGCTCGGGCCGTACCGGATGAGGAGAGTTTCTCCGGGTCGGCTGAGACGGGGCTGACAGCGCTCCACGGCAGCTGACACGGCGCTGACAGCGCGCGGGGCGGGGCGAGGCCGCTACGGTCCGTCCGGCCTGGATCGCGCCGAGGAAGCAAGGGCGAGGACGCCGGCCAGTTCCCCGGCCGGGGCATCCTTCCAGGCGGCCGCTCCGCGTCGGTGAGCGGTGGCGAACGCCGCCTCGCCAAGGGCCTGTCGGCACCGGTCCCGGATGCGGGTGCGGTCCAGCTCGGCGTGGTCGGGGACGCCGGTGAGCGCGGCGGCGAGGCCCAGCAGAGCCGCCGCGTGCTCCGGGTCCCCCTCGGCCTGTGCGATGTCGGCGGCGAGCGTGGCCACGCCGCCCGCCGACCGGGGGTCGTTGAGCAACAGCACGTGCTCGACAGCGCGGGCGTGCTGCTCGCGCGCCTCCGGCGTACGGTGCAGGGCGACGTCGAGGTGGCCGCGCCCGCACAGCACGGGCACCAGCCGGCCGATGTCGGGCACAGCGTCCTCCAGGCACTCCGCCGACGCCGCCGCCAGCATCCGGGCAGCCGTCTGCAGATCGCCCTGGAACCGTGCCACGTCGGCGAGCCGGACCCGCACGAAAGGCGCCATCCGGGCCGCCCCGGCTCGCCGGGCGACCGTCAGGGCGGTGTCAAGTTCCCGCCGGGCGGCCGCGAGGTCCCCGTTGTGCGCCAGCTCCGCGCCCAGCCAGCCGCGCACCATGGCCTCGTCCTGGCGGGCCCCCAGCTCCACGGCGAGCCGCAACGCCTCGTGCAGCCGCCGCACCGCGGCGGCGGTGTCGCCCCGGCCACCCGCGATCTTGGCCAGACCGCTGAGCGCCTGGACCTGGCCCCACCGCTCCCCGATCGAGCGGCTCTCCGCGAGCGCCGAGGTGAAATGCCCCTCGGCCTGCTCGGCCTGACCCCATGTCGCGTGAAGATGGCCGGAGTTGAGGTGACCACAGGCGCGGACCCAAGGGTCGCGGGCGGCGGTCAGCCGACGCGTCGACTCCAGCATGGCGACCGGGTCGCCCTCGAACACTCCCGCGATGACGGACAGCTCCAGCCGCTCGGGCTCTCCGTCCCGGCGGGCCTGCGCGGCCAAGGCCATGCCGCGCCGCACCCGGTCCAGGATCATGGCCGCGCCCTCAGGACCAGCGGCGGGCGTCAGCGCCGACATCACAGTCACCAGCGCCCGTGCCATACCGCCGGGTGCCCCGGGGACGGCGAGGGCGCGCTCGGCCCAGCTCGCCGCCTCCACGTGGTGGCCGCACAGGAACCAGTACCAGCCGAGTGCGGCCACCATCCGGACCGAGGCGTCCGCCTCGCCCCCGTCGATCCGCCAGGCGAGCGCGGAGAGCATGTTCTGATGTTCGTCGTTGAGCCGTGCCAGCCGCCGGACCTGGCCGGCGCGGAGCAACTCGGGCGCCGAGGACTCGGCGAACGCGAGGAAGTGCTCGGCGTGCGCCCGGCGGACTCTGCTCTCCCCGCCCGACGCGGCCAGTTTGCCCCGCAGGTACTCCTGGATCGTGCCGAGCATCCGGTAACGCACCCCGGACTCGGCCTCCCCCGTGCTCACCAAGGACTTGTCCACCAGCGCGGTGAGCAGGTCGAGCACGTCCCGGACGGCTTCGCCAGGCGGGTGCAGCGCCGCCCACAGGCTCTCCACCGTTTCCAGGGTGGCACCGCCGGTGAAGGCGGCCAGCAGCATGGCCAGTTCGCGCTCGTCGGCGTCCAGCAGGTCCCAGCTCCAGGACACCACCGCCTCCAAGGTCCGGTGCCGGGCCGGCTGAGCCCTGCGCCCCCCGACCAGCAGCCGGAAGCGGTCCTCCAGCCGTTCCGCGATCTGCGCGATCGACAGGGCCCGCAGCCGGGAAGCGGCCAGCTCGATGGCGAGCGGCAGCCCGTCCAGCACCCGGCAGATACGGGCCACGCCGGACGCGTCGGACTCCGTGAGCGCGAAGGAGGGCCGCACGGTGACGGCGCGGTCGGTGAACAGCCGCACCGCGGCGTTCTCGAACAGCGCGGGGCCGCACGCGCCGGGCGGCGGGCAGCGCAGCGGCTCCAGCGGGACCAGCCGCTCCCCGGCGACCGCCAGCGGTTCCCGGCTGGTGGCAAGCACGTGCGCACCGGGGCAGGACGTGAGAACGCCCTCCACCAGCTCGGCGACCGCGTCGAGCTGGTGCTCGCAGTTGTCGAGCACCAGCAGCAGCCGGCGCCGCCCGATGGCCGCCGCGAGACGTTCGGCGGGTGCGCCGGACGGGGTCCGTTCCGCTGCCTGGAGCACGGTGGGGCCCTGGGCGCCGACCGTGCCGAGCACAGCACCCGCGAGCTGGGTGGAGTCGGAGAGACCGGACAGGTCCACGAACCAGGCGCCGTCGCCGAAGCGGCCGGCCACCTCTTCCGCGATCTCGATGGACAACCGTGTCTTGCCCACTCCGCCCGGCCCCACCAGGGTCACCAGCCTGGCCTCCTCCAGCAGGCCCGTCAGCAACTCGCGCTCCTGCTCCCTGCCGAGCAGCGGGGTCAGGCGGAGCGGCAGGTTGCCCGGGGGCGGCAGGTCATCAGGGGGAGGGGCGGTGCGAGGCGGGGAAGCGCCCGCCGGGCGGTCCTGCGCCCCACTGCTGCCGCTCCCGCCGGCCCCGTCGGCGGCGCCCCTCCCGCCGCTTCTCTCGGCCCCCTCGTTTCCCGCGGTGTCGCGGAGCACGGCGAGATGGGCGCGGCGGAGTTCCGCGGACGGGTCCGCGCCCAGCTCCTCCGCGAGAACAGTGCGGGCCCTGGCGTAGACCCGGAGCGCCTCGCCCTGCCGGCCGCACGCCCGCAGGGCGCGCATGAGCAGGACGTACCACTGCTCACACGTCGGCTCGGCGACCGTCAGCTGCTCCAGCTCCGGGAGCAGTGCGTGACTCTCGCCACGGGACAGGTCGGCGGTGACGCGGTCGGCGAGCGCGGCGCGGCGCAGCTCCTCCAGCCGGGTCATACCGGCGCGGGCCGCTGCCGCGCCAATGGGCGGATCGCCCCGCCACAGCGCCAGCGCCTCCCGCAGCAACTCCGCCGCACGGGCGGGATCGCCAGGCAGCTCGGCCCGGCCCCTGCGGCACAGCTCCTCGAACAGCCAGGCGTCCACCGCCCCGGGCTCGGCCCGCAGGCTGTAACCGGTGGGCCCGGAGCGGACCGTCACTCCGGGGGCGGCCCGGCGCAGCCGGGAGACCAGCGCCTGCACGGCGTTCGCGGGGTTTGCCGGGGTCCGCTCGTCCCACAGCGCCGCCACCAGCCTGTCCCGGGAGACCTCGCGGCCGCGGGCCAGAACCAGGACGAGCGCCAGCGCACCGAGCCTCCGGCCCGGCACAGTGACGGGTTCCCCTTCACTGTCACGTGCCACGGGGGGTCCCAGAACGCCCAGCTGAACACCGTGCCCGACTGTCGTACCCACCCCGGCAGCCTACCGCCGGTACCACCGCGGCCACAGCACGGACGGACCTCCCCGGGCCGGGGCCGGGACCGGGGGCGACCGGGGTCGTGCCGGATTCGAGCGGTACTGGAACCGCGTACCCGATCCTTCCGGCACGTGCAGACGACTGGGAGGCACCCGATGCGCAGTTCCGCCCCGGAAACGGCGAGCCGGGAGGAGGCCGCCCGGCGGTTCGCCCTCTCCGCGCGGACGACGGACAGCACCGTGACCCCCAACCACCGCTTCGAGCAGTGGTTCGCGCAAAAGCGCCGACGGGCCGGTTTCGTGGTGACCCGCATCCCCTTCTCCCGGATGTCGGGCTGGGGATTCGACCCGGACACCGGGGCGCTGACACACCGCAGCGGCCGCTTCTTCTCGGTCGAGGGCCTGCGCGTCCAGCCGGACGGGGACAGCCCGCCGTGGGAGCAGCCCGTCCTGGTCCAGCGCGAGATCGGCATCCTCGGCTTCGTGGTCCGCGAGCTGGCCGGCGTCCTGCACTTCCTGGTGCAGGCCAAGGCGGAACCGGGCAACCCGGGAGCGGTTCGGATCTCGCCCACGGTCCAGGCCACCCGCAGCAACTACACCGGCGTCCACAACGGGCGGTCCATCCCCTATGTCGAGTACTTCCTCGCCCCCCCTCCCGAGCAGGTGCTCCTGGACAACCTCCAGTCCGAGCGCAGCGCGTGGTTCCTGCGCAAGCGCAACCGGCACCTGGTGGTCGAGTCCACCGCCGACATCCCGTCCGGAGGTGACTTCTGCTGGCTCACGCTGGGGCAGCTGCGACGCCTGATGTCCCGCGACCACCTGCTGAGCATGGAGACCTGCTCGGTCCTGGCCTGCCTGCCGGAGCGGGCGCCGGAAGAAGGGGAAGCCGGCCACCGGCAGTCGCGTTTCCGGGCGGCGCTGCTGAAGTCCCTGGACGAACAGGCCGCCAGCCGGCACCGGCTGCCCGAGGTCATCAGCCGGCTGACCGCCGTCAAGGCCCTGCACGAGGTGGGACAGCGCACCGTTCCGCTGTCCGAAGTAGCCGGATGGCAGCGGCTGGACGAGGAGATATCCCGTCCGGACGGCCGTTACTTCGCCGTCGTCGGCGCCGAGGTGACGGCGCGCAGCAGGGAGGTCGCCCACTGGACGCAGCCGCTCCTGGCCCCCGTGCCCGGTGGTCTGTCCGCGCTCTTCACCCGCAGCATCGACGGCGTACTGCACGTCCTGCTCGAAGCCCGGGTGGAGGCGGGATCGCTGGACGTCGCCGAGTTCCGCCCGACGGTGCAGTGCACACCCAGCAACCACGAGGGCCGCCCCGGGTGGCCGCGGCCGCACTTCCTGGACGCGGCCCTCGCGATGCCCGGGGACCGGGTCCGTTGCGAGGTGAGGATGTGCGAGGAGGGGGCCCGCTTCCTGGACGCGGAGAACCGGTACCTGGTCATCGATGTCGGTGAGGACTTCCCGCTCGACGTGCCCCCCGCGTTCACCTGGGTCACAGTGGCGCAGGTGCAGCGGCTGCTGGAGCACAGCTACTACCTGAACATGCAGGCCCGGACGCTGATCGCACTGCTGCACGCCCTGCACTGACTGACCCCGGCCCCGCGGCCGACGCCCCACGGGCTCAGGCCGCGGTCGCCACCAGCACGTGGTAATTGGGCAGGAAGGGCAGCGGCCGTACCTCGGACAGCGTCAGGCCGGCCCGCTCGAACAGTTCCCGGTAACCGGACCGGCTCCGCTCCTTGCCGCTCAGGCACATGAGCTGGATGTCGCTGACGACCGCATACATCGTGGCGGCCGGGTCCATCCGCTCCTCCGCGTCCGGCAGCAGCGAGGCCACGACGACGACGCTGCCTCCCGGAGCGGCGGCCGCCGCGCAGGAACGCAGCACGTGCACGCAGTCCTCGTCGTCCCACTCGTGCAGCACGTTCTTGAGCAGGTACAGGTCGCCGCCCTCCGGCACAGAGGTGCGGAAGTCGCCCGTCACCAGCTCCACGCGGTCCGCCACGCCGGCCGCCTCCAGGACACCGGTGCTGTCCCGCAGGGCCTCCGCCGTGTCGAACAGCGTGCCGCGCGCGGTGGGATGGGCCGCCAGCACGGCGGCGAGCGTGGTGCCGTCGCCGCCGCCCACGTCCACGATGGTGGCGGCCTTGTCCCAGGTGTAGCCGTGCACGACCAGCGGGGCGAGCATCTGCGAACCCGCGCGCATGGCCGCGTGGTACCTGCGGGCGTACACGTCGTCGGCGGCGAAGTGGTCGAAGAAGGCGGAGCCCGTCACCTCGGTGAACGCGGTCCGTCCGGTGCGCACCGTCGCTTCGAGCGCGCCGAAGGTCTGCCAGGTCAGCGGATCGCCGTAGAACAGCACCATGTCGCGTGCCGACCCCGGTACACCGGGCAGGAGCTGACGGCCCGAGCCGGTCAGCGCCCAGGCGTCCTCGCCCCGGGACTCCACCAGCCGCTGGCCGGCCAGTGCCCGCAGCAGTCGCTGCAGGGCCGGCTCGTCGGTCCCGGTCGCCGCGGCGATCTCGGCGCCCGTACGCACCTCCTCGCCGATGGCTTCGGGGATGCCCAGGCGTACGGCGGTGGCGTACACCCGGAACGACAGCACCGAGAAGAGCAGTGAACCGAACTCCTCCGCTGCTCCCGGGGAATCCTCGTGCGGCATCTCATTCTCCCGTCCTCGTGTCCAGGCCCGGCCGGGCCTGCGGAGAACGTAGGACGAGGTGCTGGAATCCGGCTGGACTCCCGGCTGACCGCCCGGTCCCCTGGCCGCCCGCCCGGTCGAACGCCGCACGAGCGGTGCTCCAGCGCGCCCGCGGACGATGCCCCGAGCGAGGAGGCTTCCGCCTCCTGAGCCGTACCCCCCGGTACGGCCCGACGAGAGCACCGGAGGCGCCCATGGATTCCGCACTCAACGACCGAGTGGTGCTGGTCACCGGGGGAACCCGGGGGATCGGAGCCGCGGTCGCGGAGGCATTCGCGGCGGAGGGGGCCCGGGTGGCCCTCACCTACCGCAACGACGAGGAAGCCGCCGAGCGCGCGGCCGCCGGACTCGGCTCCGAGCGGGCCATGGCGGTCCGCTACGCCCTCGACGAGCCCGACTCGGCGCGGGCCGCCCTGGACGAGGTGCGGCAGCGCTGGGGCGGTGTCGACGTCCTGGTGGCCAACGCCTACCACCGCACCGGCAGACGCCCTGCCGGACAGAGCTTCGAGCAGGTGGCCGCCGCCGAATGGCAGGCGACGATCACCGACAATCTCATCGCCACCATGGCCCTGACCCAGGCCGTGCTGCCGGACATGCGCGGCCGGCGGTGGGGACGCGTCGTCTACCTCTCCTCGCACATCGTCGGACACGGTCGCCGCGGTCAGGAGACCTATGCGGCCGTCAAGTCGGGCCTGCACGGCTTCGCCCGCAGCCTGGCCTGGGAGGCCGGGAAGGAGGGTGTCCTGGTCAACGTGGTGGCGCCCGGACTGACCCGCACGGAGGGCGTCCGGCAGCAACTGCCGGCCGCTCTGCGGGAGGGCGAACGCGCGCGGACGGCGACCGGCCGCCTCAGCGAGCCCGGCGATGTGGCGGCGGCCGTGCTGTTCCTCGGCTCGGGCGCCAACGGGAACATCAGCGGCCAGGTACTGGAGGTGTCCGGTGGCCGGTGAGCGCGGACGTCCGGCAGCCGGTCGCCCCCGGCGGGCGCTGTTCGCGACCTGGTCCGCCGCGGGACACCTCTTCCCCATGGTGCCCACCGCCTGGGCCTGCCGGGCAGCGGGCATGGAGGTCGTGGTCGCCGCCCCGCCCTACTGCCTGCCGGCCGTCCACCGGACCGGACTGCCGGCCGTTCCGGTCGGCGACGCCACCGAGGCGGTGCGCAAGGGGCCGCCGCGCTTCTCCCGCGACTGGGGCAGCGACCGGCCGTGGCCCGCGGGCTGGACATCCCGGCCCGAGCTGCTGGACGAGACGCAGAGCGCCGTACTGGAATTCACCGCGGGCAAGCAACTGCACAAGGCCGCGGGCATGGTGGAGGACCTGGTCGCCTTCGCCCGCCACTGGCGTCCGGACGTGGTGGTGTGCGATGTCCTCTGCCACGCCGGGCCGGTCGCCGCCGCGGCGGTCGGCGTGCCGCACGTGTCGCACGGGTGGGAGGTGGCGACCATGGCCCACACCGAACGGACGGGCCGCACCGGCGGCTTGCGCCCGGAGTACACCGCGCTCTTCGCACGTTTCGGCCTCCCCCCGAGGCCCTGCTCGGATCGCATGATCCAGCTGGCCCCACCGGCCATGACGGTTCCGGCGTCCCTCGGACAGACGGAGATCCCGATGCGCTACGTGCCCTACAACGGGTCGGGTGCGCTGCCGCCGTGGCTCCGCACGCGTTCGCAGCGGCCCCGTGTCTGCGTGACGAGCGGGCTGGCACTCGGTGGCTTCGACAAGGAGACCGCCGCCGACGCGATGCGCGCGTTCGTGGGGCCGTTGGCCGGCCTGGACATCGAGGTCGTGCTGGCGGGGACCGCGGACCAGCGGGACCTCGCGGCCGGTCTTCCGGGAGGAGCCCGCTTCGCCGAGTCCCCGCCCTTCCACCAGCTGTTGCCGAGCTGCGACGCCGTGATCCACCACGGCGGCGCGGGAACGGCCATGACGGCCGTGCACGCCGGTGTTCCGCAGGTGATCCTGCCGCAGTCGCCACCGCACACGGAGATCGCCTACCGGGTGGAACAGGCGGGCGCGGGTGTCGTCGTCGACCCGGAGGCCGACGGCGGCGCCGTACGGGACGCCCTGCTCTCGGTGCTCGGCGACGGCCGCTACCGCGCGGCCGTCGCCGCCGTGCGGGCCGAACGGGACGCGATGCCGACGCCGGCGGAGGTCTGCGCCCGGTGGGCATCGGCGCCCGCGGGAGAGCTCGCCTCACCGCGGTGAGTTTCCCCGCGCCGCGTCGAGACCAGCCTTGTCCAGCCCGCCCCGTGCGGCCAACAGCTCCAGCGGGCGCACCAGTTCGGCGGGGCTGGGCTGGGCGGCGATCACCGTGCGCAGCTCCCCGGCCGCCTGCCGGTGCGGCCCGTCAGCCAGCAGTTCCGCCACGGCCGCGCCCACTTCGCCGGGATCCGCCTTTCGGACCGGCAGCGATCTGACGGCACCGGTGGCCGTCATTCGCGCGCTGACGACCTCGGTGTCCGCGGTACGTGGCAGGGCGAGCTGGGGAACACCCAGCGCGGCCGCCGTGAGCAGGGCGTTGACGCTGCCGTGATGGATCAGCGCGCGGCTGTGGGCGAGCAGCAGCCGGAGCGGCAGGTCGTGCACGACGCGGATCCGCGGGGGCAGCCTCGCCGCGACGTCGTGCTGCTCGCCGCTCGTGGCGAGCAGCACCTCGGCACCCTGGTCGAGTACGGCCTCCAGAGCCGAGCGCAGCGCCGGGAGGCCCGTGTCGTCGAAGGCGGCGGACCGGCCCCACAGCACGCAGACCCGGGGCCGATCGGACGGCCGGGAGAGGTCCTCGGGAATCCCGCCGGCGCCGTTGTAGGGGATGTAGCGGACGCCCATGAACAGGGCGTCCGTGTGCGGCGGGCGGATCGTGGCCGGTGAGGGATCCACGACGTAGCGCACGTGGCCGGTGTTCCAGCGAGGGAGCCCGTAGCGCGGGAAGGAACCCGAGGGGTCCCCGTCCCCGAGGTCCACCCCCGGTTCCGTCTCAGCGGTGCCGAACAGCCCCGGCGGGTGGTAGACCGAGGGCACGTGCAGCAGTTCCGCGGCGAGTGCGCCCTCCGGCGCGGTCAGATCGTGCAGCACGAGGTCCGGCCGCCAGGCACGGGCGAAGGCGACCATGCCGTCGAAGCTGCGGCGCAGCATCTCGTGGGAGCGTTCCTGGAAGGCCGGCAGCTCCGCGACGACATCGAACTCGGCGAGCCCGCGCACGGGCCGGCCGGTGTAGGGGTGCAGCGGCATCGTCCCCGGCTGCTCGCCGTTGACGGCGGCGAGATACGTGAACATCCGCGCCGTCGTCACCATGTCGACGGCGGAGAGGACCGGTGCCGGGATCAGCCCGGCCGCCTGGAGCGAGGCCGCCCGCCCCGGCGGGCAGGCCACTGCCACGTCGTGGCCGGCTGCCTGCATGGCCCAGGCCAGAGGCACCATGCAGAAGTGGTGCCCCGGCCAGTCCGACGCGGCGAACAACACGCGTCGACGACGGTCCCTGTCCGGCATTCGCGCTCTCCTCCCGCTCTGGTGTACGGGGACCAGGGTCGGACCGCGCATTCGAGAATCCCTCAAGTCCCCGCTCCAACGCGGCTCTACCGGCCACTCGTAGCCTCCCTGGCACACGTGGGAGCGGTCGGACGGAGACGAGATGCGTGTGCTGTTCACGGTGACGGGCTGGAAGGGCGTCTACTTCAGCCTGATACCGCTCGGTTGGGCACTCCAGGCGGCCGGTCACGAGGTGCGGGTGGCCTGTCCGCCGTCTCAGGCGGGCGCTCTGGGCGGTGCGGGCCTGGTGCCGGCACCGGTGCTGGAGGACTTCGACACCATGCGGCTGGAGCGGCTCGCCCGGTACGCCGAGGCGGTGCGCAGTCCCGGGACGTTCACCGGCCCGCCGCCGCTGCACCCGCTCACGGGCGCGCCGGTGAAGTCCCTCGCCGAGTTCGACGTGGCGGTGCAGGAACCCCGGATCAGAGCCGCGCACCACGCGGTGCTGGGCCGCAACTGCGACGCGGCGGCGGCTTTCGCTCGCGTCTGGCGTCCCGATCTGGTGGTGCACGACCTCATGACGCCGGAGGGAGTGCTGGCCGCCAGAGTGGCGGGTGTGCCGGCCGTTTTCCACTCCCCGGGGATGTTCGGCAGCCAGGAGGCGGCCCTGGCGGACCCCACCGGCGCCTTCGAGCGCCATGGCGTCGCACCCCTGGGGACCACCCCGCCGGGCCAGTCCGCCCCGGGTCCCGCCGGCGCGGGCCGCGGCGCCGTGGAGTACACCATCGACCCGACGCCGGGGAGCATCGCGCCGCCGCACGGGAACGCGCTGACGCTGCCCGTCCGCTACGTGCCCTACAACGGGCCCGGCCACCAGGAACCGTGGCTGCTGGAACCCGCGCCTCGTACCCGGGTGTGCCTGGTGTGGAGCAACTCGGCGCGGAACATCTTCGGCACCGAGGCACCCGTGCTGCGGCACGCGGTGGACGCGGTGCTGGCGACCGGTGCGGAGCTGCTGCTCACCGCGAGTGCGGAGCAGGCCGAGGCGCTCGGCCCGATGCCCGGATCGGTGCGCGTGCTGCGGGATTTCCCGCTGCGTCTGCTGCTGCCCGGCTGTGACGCCCTGATCCACCAGGGCAGCGTCAACCCGATGATGACCGGGCTGGGCGTCCCCCAGCTGGCATTGGGCCTGACGGACGACGGCGTCGAGATCGGTCGCAGGTTCTCCCGGGGCGGTTCCGGCGTGGCGCTCGCGGGACTCGAGGCCACCGCCGAGGACATCCACCGCGCGGTCGCCCGGATCGTCGGTGACCCGGAACCGCGGGCGGCGGCGGCCGCGCTGGAGCAGGAGAACGCGCAGCGTCCCCCGCTGGGCCGGGTGGTGCACCGGCTGGAGCGACTGGCCCGGGACGGCGGGCTGACCGAGCAGGACCTGAGCGACTGACCACGACCTCACAAGGTGTGTGAAAGCGATGACGCTGAACCGACGGAACCTGATCAAGCTGGGCGCGGCAGCCGGAACGGCGGCCTGCGGGGTGCTGCCGAGCGGTACGCGCGCGGCGGCAAGCCCTTCGCCGTCATCCGCGCCCGCCCCCTTCTCCGTCCCGCTGTCCGTGCCACCGTTGCTGCGGCCGGTGCGCCGGACGCCGACGGCGGACCACTACGAGGTCACCGTCCAAGAGGCGACGGCAGAGATCCTTCCCGGGGTGGACACCCCCGTGCTGACCTATGGCGGGTCCTTTCCCGGCCCCACCATCAGGGCACTCCGCGGACGGGAGACCGCGATCCGGTACACCAACGCGCTGTCCCTGCCCATCGCCACGCATCTGCACGGTGGCCACGTGCCCGCCGACCAGGACGGCTACCCGATGGACACCATCGAACCGGGGGCGAGCCGGGAGTACCGGTACGTCAACTCCCAGCCCGCCGCCACGCTCTGGTACCACGACCACGCCCACATGAGCGAGGCCGAATCGGTCTACCGCGGACTGGCGGGCGCCTACCTTGTCCATGATCCGCTGGAATCGCTGCTCGGCCTGCCGCACGGCCCCCAGGACGTGACGCTGATGCTCCGCGACGTACGCCTCGACACCGAGGGACGGCTCGGGTTCAGCCTGATCGACGAGGTGGCCGACCGGAACGTCGTCCTGGTCAACGGACGACCGCAACCCTACTTCCGGGTGTCCGGACGCAGGTACCGGCTGCGCCTGATGAACTGCTCGAACGGACGGCACTTCGCCCTCCGCCTGAGCACCGGCGACCCACTGGTGCAGATCGCCTCCGACGGCGGTCTGCTGGCCGCCCCGGTCCCCGCCGGGACCGTCCTGCTCTCGCCCGGCGAACGGGCCGAGGTGGTCGTGGACTTCGCCGCGTTCGCCCCGGGCACGGCCGTGGTCCTGGAGAACGTGGACGAGGAGGCCGACGCGGCCACCCGCTCGGTGATGCGCTTCGACGTCGGCGCCAGGACGGCCGACTTCAGCCGCGTACCGTCAAAACTGTCCGTGCTGCCGCCGCTGCGCACCCCCACGGTGAACCGGAAGGTCGTCATGGATTTCGACCTGGAGAGCGGCGGGGTGACCATGGACGGACGGACGTTCGACCCCGACCGGATCGACCAGCGGATCAGGTTCGGGGACACCGAGACCTGGCACATCGAGAACCGGGATACGGCCACGCCCTTCCGGCACAACATGCACCTGCACGGCGTGCACTTCCGGGTGCTGGAGCGCAACGGCAAGCCGGTACACGGCCACGAGACCGGCTGGAAGGACACCGTGGCCGTACCGAAGGGCGGGGACGTGCGCCTGCAGGTCACCTTCGACAACCACACCGGGCGCTACCTCTACCACTGCCACCTGCTCGAACACTCGGCGATGGGCATGATGGCGCAGATGGAGATCAACCGCTGACCACGCCCCCTCGGCCCGGTGCCGGCACACTCACCGACCTGTTGCCGACCGGCCCTTGACCGGGCCGCCTCCGCCGCGGCGACGCCCACCCGGCCTCGGCCCTTGCTCCACCGCGGACCGGAGCCGCACCTGCCCCTGCCTCGCCGAGGCTTCCCGACCGTCCCCCCCCTGCCACCGCGCCACCTCGTTCCCCGAACCGGCGCCCGGTGTTGCGCCCACTCATGCCCCGACGCCTCCCGGCACGTCTCGCGCAAACGCGGACACGTCACGCGGAGGCCGGGGACCGGCACGTCAGGAAAGGCGAACCATGGATATCCGTCTTCTCGGCCCGCTCTGCGCAGAGGTCAACGGGAGGTCGTTCGTCCCGTCGGCGGCGAAGCCGCGCAAAGTGCTGGCACTGCTTCTGCTGAACCCCAACAAGGTCGTCTCCACGCACGCGTTCCAGAAGGAGCTGTGGGGAGAGCATCCGCCGCGCAGCGCGCTCACCACCCTCCAGACCTACATCCTCCAGGTGCGCAAGCTGCTGACACAGGCCGCCGGCGGCGCGGAACCGGACGCGAAACAGGTGCTGACCACCTGTCCCACCGGCTACATGTTCCGGATGGAGCCGGACTGCCGGGACCTCGACGCCTACCGTCGCTTCACCGAGGAGGGCGAGGCGGCGCTGCAGGCCGGCCATGACAAGCGGGCCTCCGAACTGCTCAGCGGGGCACTGTGCCTGTGGCAGGGCGAAGCCCTGGTCGATGTGCAGGCGGGTCCGCTGCTGGAGACCGAGGTGCTGCGGCTGGAGAACTCGCGGGCCACCGTGCTGGAGCAGCGGATCGAGGCGGACCTGCGACAGGGCTTCCACCACCGGGTGCTCAGCGAACTCGCCGCCCTGACCGCCGAACACGCCTTCAACGAGAACGTGCGGGCGCAGTACATGGTGGCCCTGTACCGGTGCGGACGCCGGCACGAGGCGCTGTCGATCTACCAGAAGGGCCGGCAGCTCCTGATCGACGAGCTGGGACTGGAGCCGTGCACCGAACTGCGGGCGGTCCAGCAGGCGATACTGGCCAGCGACCCAGGACTGGACAGCGCGGTCCGTGTCGGCAGCCGCTGAGTGCGCGGAGCCCCGACGCGCCGGGGCCCACTCGCCGCGAACGGCAGGTGGGCCCCGGTACTTCGGGTACGGGACGCGCGAGCCCGGCAGGCTCAGGTCAGGTCGTCGCGGCGGACCTGGCGGTCCCGCACGAGCCAGGACCCCCCGTCGCGGACGAGGACGTCCTCACAGGTCGTGCTCAGCAGCAGCCGGGCCGGGCCGCCCGAGGGGATCTCCAGGATCTGCGCGTAGGAACGTGCGAACACGGAACCGTCGGCCCGCGGCTCCACCGCGAGCATGCCGAGCCAGTGACGCCTGCGCACCCCCGCCTCCCGCAGTGCCCGGTGCGCCGCGCGCGCTCCCTCGGCGATCGCCGGGCGACCCGTGTACGGCTCGGGGTGGGCGTTGGCGGCGAACGTGCCGTCCGGGGTGAAGGTGGCCGCCCAGTCGTCCACCCGTCCCTCGTCCAGGCAGTGCATCTGACGTGCGTAGAAATTCTGTATCGCGAGGTGGTCCGCGGCGAAGGCGCCGAGTCGGGGGTCCTGCTGAACCGTCATGTCAGACCTCTGTCCTGATGTTCCGTTTCCGGCCTCGTGCTCTCCCAGGCTGACCGCGGCTGCTCGAAGCAGCCTGGAGACGGGCTGAACACCCCAGCGGTCCAGCGCCCTTCCGCCGCCGCTCCAGCGGCGCCCGGCACGCTGGGCCCCGCGGATCACACAGCACGGAGGAGGGCTCACGTATGGACGGCACCAGTCATGTCGCCCTGGTCACCGGCGGCACCAGCGGAATCGGTCTCGCAGTGGCCAGGACGCTCGGACGGCGGGGGGTGCGCACCTTCCTGTGTGCCCGGAACGAGGAGGCGGTGGCCTCGACGGTCAAGGAGCTGCGGGCCGAGGGGTATCCGGTGGCCGGTGCGGTCGCCGATGTCCGCTCCCGTTCCTCGGTCGCCGCGCTCGTGGCGGCCGCGACGGAGGAGTTCGGACCGATCAGCGTCCTGGTCAACAACGCGGGGCGGAACGGCGGCGGAACCACCGCGGACATCGCGGACGACCTCTGGTACGACGTCATCGACACCAACCTCAACAGCGTCTTCCTGGTGACGCGGGAGGTCCTGACCACCGGCCGCATGCGCGAGTGCCCCACCGGGCGCATCGTCAACATCGCGTCGACCGGCGGAAAGCAGGGCGTCGTGCTCGGCGCCCCGTACTCCGCGGCGAAACACGGCGTGATCGGCTTCACCAAGGCTCTGGGCAAGGAACTCGCCCAGAGCGGCATCACGGTCAACGCCGTCTGTCCCGGCTACGTGGAGACCCCGATGGCCCAGCGCGTGCGGGCCGGCTACGCGGAGCAGTGGGGAATCGCCGAGGCCGATGTGCTCGCCCGGTTCGAGGCCAAGATCCCGCTGGGCCGCTACTCGACGCCCGAGGAGGTCGCCGGGCTGGTCGACTACCTGCTCACCGACACGGCCGCCTCGATCACCGCGCAGGCGCTCAACGTCTGCGGCGGACTGGGCAATTACTGACGTCCTCACGGCGAACACCTCGACCCGCAGAACATGCCGCACACGCCGAACACGCCGAACACGTTGAAGGGAACCGTCCCGGTGCGCACCGAAGAGCCCCAAGCCACGAGCCGAGCAGGCGCTGACGCCACCGCTCATGCCACCACTCACGACGTCACCGTGGATGCCCCGGCCGACACGGTCTACGCTCTGCTCGCCGACGCGACGGCCTGGCCCCTGCGCTTCCCGCCGAACATCCACGTCGAGCGGACGGCCTCCGGCGACGGCTGGGAGCGGCTGCGGATGTGGGCCACGGCCAACGGGGAGGTGAAGAGCTGGACCTCCCGGCGCGACCTCGACCCGGCGGCCCGCAGGATCGTCTTCCGCCAGGAGGCGTCGGCCCCGCCGGTCGCCTCGATGCGGGGCGAGTGGGTGGTCGAGCCGGCCGGCGCGGCCGCCTGCACGCTGACGCTGCTGCACGAGTTCAGCGCGGTGGACGACGATCCTGCCGGTATCCAGTGGATCCACGAGGCGACCGACCGCAACAGCCGCGCGGAACTGGCCAACGTCAAGGCGCTGGCCGAACAGGCGGACAGGAACGACGAGCTGACCTTCACCTTCACCGACGAGGTGGAGATCAACGGTCCTGCCGAGCAGGTGTACACCTTCCTCGCCCGCGCCGAGGAGTGGCCGCGACGGCTGCCCCACGTGTCACGGCTGGATCTGCGGGAGGACGTCCCCGGCGTGCAGCTGATGGCGATGGACACCCGGACCGGGGACGGTTCGACGCACACCACCGAGTCGGTGCGGGTCTGCTTTCCCGAGAGCCGGATCGTCTACAAGCAGACGGTGGTCCCGGCGCTGATGAGCGCGCACACCGGGGAGTGGTCGCTGCGGTCCGAGGGCACGAAGGTGCGTGCCGTCTCGCGGCACACCGTGACCTTGAAGGAAGACGCGATCACCTCGGTTCTCGGACCGGAAGCGACGGTGGCCTCGGCCCGGTCGTTCATCCGGCGTGCGCTGGGCGGCAACAGTACGGCGACGCTCGCGCTGGCCAAGCAGTTCGCGGAGGCCGGCGGTGAGTGAGCGCGTGAGTGCCGCCGGGGCCGGTGAGCCCGGCCCCCTGGTGGCCGTGGGCCCCGAGCTGCCCCCCGACCTCGTCCACCACCTGGAGGCCCCGGCCGACCGGATGCTTGCTCGGGCGGCCGACCGGTGGCCGCACCGGACCGCCGTGATCGATCAGGACGGCCGGGTCACCTTCGCCGGGCTGGAGGACGCCGTCGGGCGGCTGGCCCACCGGCTGCGCGCCCGGCTGGGCGGCTCCGGCGCCGTGGTCGGGGTCTCCGCACAGCTCAGTATCGACTACGTCGTCGCGTACTACGCCGTGCTGCGCAGCGGCAACGTGATCGCTCCGCTCAACCCGCTGCTGCCCGGCCCGATGCTGGCACACAACCTGTCGCGAGTGGAGGCGGCGCTGGTCCTGGCGACTCCCGAGGTCGCCGAGCGACTGGCGCAAGTACGCGGACAACTGCCCGCAGGCATGCTCGTCACGGGCCTTTCCGAGGCCCGCGGCCCCGGCCGGCCGGGCGCGGAACCAGCCATCCTCCCGGAGCGGGCGCCGGCCGACCCCGCCTGTGTACTCTTCACGAGCGGGACCACCGGGATGCCGAAGGCGGTCGTCCTCTCGCACCACAACATCACGGTGAACGCCCTCCAGGTCGCGCAGGCCCACCGGCTGGGCCCGGAGACGGTGAGCCTGGTCAACCTGCCCACGTACCACCCGATGCACCTCAACCCGGCGATCCTCAGCGGTGCCGTGCAGGTGCTGTGCCCGGTGCCGGATGTCGGCACCGCGATCGGACTGGCCCGCGAGCACCGGGCCACGCACTACTACAGCATGCCGGTCTGGCTTATGCGGCTGGCCACCCATACCGGGCTGGTGGAGACCCGGCTTCCGGAACTGCGCGTGATCGCCTCCGGCGGATCCGCGCTGCCGGCCGACGCGGCCGACCTGCTGACCAAGCACTTCGAGGTTCCGGTCCTCCAGGGCTACGGACTGGCCGAGACCTCGCCGCTGACCCACTCCGACGAACCCGTCCTCCCGCTGCGCGGGTCGGTCGGCTTCCCGGTGGCACGGACCGAGTGCATGGTGACCGATCTGGACAGCGGGGCGCCGCAGCCCCCGGGGCGGAGCGGCGAGGTACGGGTGCGCGGGCCACAGGTCATGCTCGGTTACGTCGGTGAGGAGCCCGGTTCGCACCTCGATGCCGACGGCTGGTTCGCCACCGGTGACGTCGGCCGGATGGAGCCGGACGGCCGGCTGGTGCTGATCGACCGGATCAAGGACGTCTTCAAACGGGACAACTTGCTCGTCTCACCCGGCGCGATCGAGAAGCGGCTGCGTGCGCATCCGGCCGTGGCCGAGTGCGTGGTCGTCGACTACCCCGACAAGTTCGCCGGCGCGGTGGCCGCTGCCTTCGTGGTGCCGGAACCGGGCTTCGAGGACCGCCAGATCGACGAGATCGTCGCCTTCGCGAACACCGAGGCGCCCCGCTACGAGCACCTCGAATTCGTCGAAGTCGTCGAGGAGATACCGCGCTCGGCAGGCGGCAAGGTCCAACGCCCTTACCTGCGCGCGGAGATGTTGCGCCGCCGCAGACGTGGCCAGTGAACCGGCCGGTACCGAGAACACGAGGAGGAGGACCCTGTGACACGCTCCGTGCCCCCGCAGGTACTGGTCGCCGGCGCCGGCCCGGCCGGGCTCACCGCGGCCCATGAACTGGCCCGTCGCGGCGTGCGGGTACGACTGATCGACCGGGCCCAGGGCCCGGCGACCACCAGCCGGGCCCTGGCCACCCACGCCAGGACGCTGGAGGTGTGGGACCAGATGGGTGTGGCGGACCAACTGCTGCCGAGAGGGCAGCGGGTGGAGCACTTCACCCTGCACCGGCGCGGCAGACAGCTGATCCGGTTCGACACCAATTACGACGCGCTCCCCACCCGCTTCCCCTACACCCTGATGGTCGACCAGGTGATCACCGAGGAGGTGCTGCGGGACCGGCTGGCCGCTTGGGGGGTCGCTGTCGAATGGTCCACCGAACTGGTGGGCTTCGAGCAGGACGACACGGGCGTCACCGCGCGGCTGCGGCGCCCGGACGGGCAGCCGGAGACACTCCGGACCGGATGGCTGGTCGGCACGGACGGCGGCCACAGCACCGTCCGCCGGAAACTGGAGCTGCCGCTGGTCGGCGACTCCAGTGAGACCTGGCTGATCGCGGACGCGGTCCTCGACAGCGACCTGCCGCGCGACAGCATCCACTGGATGGACACGGGCGAGGGCACCGTCATGCTGATCCCTTTCCCGGACCCCGGCAAGTGGCGGCTGCTGGATACCGCGGAAGTCACCGACGACGGCCCCCGGCAGGTGGCCGACCGCTTCGCCGCCAAGATCTCCCGTGCCGTGGGCCGGCAGGTACGGGTCGAAGAACCTACCTGGGTATCGGTTTTCACTATTCAGCAGCGCATGATCGCCACGATGCGAGCCGGCCGCTGCTTCCTGGCGGGCGACGCGGCACATGTGCACAGCCCGGCCTCCGGCCAGGGCATGAACACCGGGATCCAGGACGCCTACAACCTCGGCTGGAAACTCGCCGCCGTGATCTCGGGGCACTCCGGGCCCGATCTCCTGGACACCTACGGCCAGGAGCGGGTGCCGGTCGGCAGGGCGCTCCTGGGCTCGACCCGGGCGGCCACCAGGCTGGTGGCGTTCAGGAGCGCGGCCCTCTCCACGCTGATGCCCCTCGGGCTGGGTGTGCTGCGCAGGGTGCGGCCGCTCAAGCGGTGGATCGAACACCGCATCATGGGCGGTATGTCCGGGCTGACCCGCGGTTACGCGGACAGTGCGCTCAGCGCGGCGGGTGGTGGCGCCGGAGCGGGCGAGCGGATCGGGTGGGCAGCCGCTGACACCACCGAGCCCGAGGCTCTGTCCCAACGGCTGCGCGAACCTCGGTGGATGCTGTGGGTCAACCCCGCGCCCGAGGTGCCGCGCCGCGCCCTGAAAGAGTTGCTCACCGATGCCGCCGCCTGCCCGGATACGCCGGTCGTCCTCCTCCTGTCCCCCTTGGACGTGGCCGATCCGCGGGGTCTGCTGGCCCGCAGGCTCCGACTGCCGGCCGGCCACTGGGCCCTCGTCCGCCCGGACGGCTACCGCTGCGCGAGCGGCAGCGGACTCCCGGACCCGGCCGGCCTGCTGCGCCGCGTCGGCATGACCGTGCCGACTGCCGCCGACCGGACGTGAGTCCGGCCCCGTCCCAGGAGGAGAACTCGCCCATGCCGTACTCCGACAACTCCGGTGCTCCCTTGCGCCTGGGCGTACTGGGCTGCGCCGACGTGGCGTTGCGGCGGGTGCTGCCCGCGGTGCGGCGGACCGAGGCGGTCCGGCTCACCGCGATCGCCAGCAGGTCGCCGGAGCGGGCCGCCGCCGCGACCGCCCGCTTCGGCGGACGCCCGGTGACCGGCTACGCCGAACTTCTCCGGCAGCCCGACGTGGACGCCGTCTATGTGCCGCTGCCCAGCGGCCTGCACGCGCGGTGGATCTGGCAGGCACTCAGTCACGGCAAGCACGTACTGGCGGAGAAACCCCTCACCACCTCGGCGGCGGAAACCCGGGAACTGCTCGAAGTCGCCCGCCGGGGGGATCTCGTGCTGCGGGAGAACTACATGTTCCCCCAGCACGCCCAGCACGCATTCGTCCGCACGCTTCTGGCGGACGGAACGATCGGCGAACTGCGCACGCTGAGCAGCACGTTCACGGTGCCACCGCGTCCCGCGGGGGACTTCCGCCACAGAACGGAACTGGGCGGCGGATCGCTCCTCGACAACGGAGGCTACCCGGTCCACGTCGCCCGGCTGTTCCTCGGGGACGACCTGGAGGTCGCGGGCGCGGTGCTGCGCCGGCCCCAGGGGTGCGAAGTGGACGTGGCGGGCTCCGCGTTGCTGTGCCGTCCGGCCGATGGTGCCACCGCGCAGGCTGTCTTCGGCATGGATCACTTCTACCGGGCCGACTACCACCTGCTCGGATCGGCCGGCTCGATCGAGGTCCCGCACGCCTTCGCCCCCACCGAGCACCACGCGGCGGTGGTCAGGGTCCGGCGGCACGGGCATGCCGAGGAGTTCACGCTGCCCCCGGATGACCAGTACGCCAAGTCCCTGGCGCGGTTCGCCGCCGCCGTCGCCCGTGGCGGGTCCGGCGCGGACGACGCGGGGACAGCCGCTCAGGCCGCTCTCGTGGACGAGGTCCGCAGGTGCGCGCTCCGGTGAACGGGCAAGCGACGCCGCCAGGCCCGGTCCGTGCCGGGCGCCGCCCGCGGGTGCTCGTTCTCGGGGGATCGGGCCACCTGGGGCGGCACATCTGCGGGGCCTTCGCCGCCGGGGGCTACGAGGTGCTGGCGATCTCCCGAGGGCCGGGCCCGGCCGGCGTCCGCTCCCTGCGGCTGGACCTGGCCGCCCTGCCCGCTGCCGGACTGCGCCGGCTGATCGACGCGGAGCGTCCCACCGCGGTAATCAACGCCGCGGGCGCGGTGTGGGGCAGTCCGGCGCGGCAGCAGCTGGTGGATTCCAACGTCCGGCTCGTGGAGCGCCTGGTCCAAGCGATGGCGCCGCTGCCCTTCGCCCCCCGGCTGATCCATCTCGGCACCACCCACGAATACGGCGACATCCCGGCCGGTGCCCGCCTTACCGAGACCACCGACTGCCGGCCCGTCTCCCCCTACGGGGAGACCAAGCTCCAGGCTTCGCGCCTGGTGCTCGGGGCAGCCGGCGAGGGCCGGGTGGACGGACTCGTACTGCGGCTGGGCAATGTCTTCGGACCCGGCATGCCGCCCCGCAGCATGCTCGGCGGGGTGACCGCGCGGCTCGCCGAGGCCGACCGCACCCGCTCGCCCGCCACCATCGAGCTGTTCACGCTCAGCGACCGTCGGGACTTCCTCGACGTGCGGGACGCGGCGGTGGCCGTGCTCCTGGCCGCGCAGGCCGATGCCACCGCACGGGTGGTCAACATCGGCTCCGGCCGGGCCGTCCAGGTGCGCTCGCTGGTGCTCGGACTGATCGAGGCGAGCGGGGTGCCCGCGCGCCTCGTCGAGCGTCGGCCCGCCGGGCCCGGCGAGCGGGGCCGACCGGACTGGCAGGAGATCGACCCCCGTCTCGCAGCCCGTCTGCTGCGGTGGCACCCGCGCCGGGGACGGGACGAAACGCTCCGGGACATGTGGGAGTCGGCCCGACGCCGGTGACCGGCACCTCAGAAGGCGCTCACCCGGGCATCAAGGGCGTCTTGAGCGCGCACGCACAGGCTGGCCGGCGGCAGAGCGGTAACGGAGAACGTCACCGCTGCCCGTCCGGGCGGTCCCGTCCAGCCCGTCCGCCCGACGGGGCCGAACCGGCCCCACGAAGGTCCCTTCCCAGCTAAGGAGAGAAACCGTGCCGGAGACCAAGGACCGAATCCTCGAAGAGGTGCGCAAGTACCATCAGGAGCAGAACCGGCAGCGTTTCGTCCCCGGTGTCACCCCGGTCCCCAGCTCCGGAGCGGTTCTCACCGAGGAGGACCGGGTCGCCCTGACCGAGGCGGCGCTGGAGATGCGCATCGCGGCCGGAACGAGCGCGCGGAGGTTCGAGAAGGAGTTCGCCAAGACCTTCGGGCTCCGCAAGGCACACCTGACCAACTCCGGTTCCTCTGCGAATCTGCTGGCGGTGTCCGCGCTCACCTCGGACCAGCTGGAGGACCGGCGGCTGCGCCCCGGGGACGAGGTCATCACCGTCGCCGCGGGCTTCCCCACCACCGTCAACCCCATCGTGCAGAACGGGCTCACGCCGGTCTTCGTCGATGTGGAGCTGGGCACCTACAACGCGACCCCGGACCAGGTCGCCGCCGCGATCACCCCGCGCACCCGGGCGATCGTGATCGCCCACGCCCTGGGCAACCCCTACCGGGCGACAGAGATCGCACAACTCGCGGAAGAGCACGACCTCTTCCTCGTCGAGGACAACTGCGACGCGGTCGGCTCCACTTACCAGGGCAGGATGACCGGCACGTTCGGGGACCTGTCCACCACCAGCTTCTATCCGGCCCACCACATCACCATGGGCGAGGGCGGGTGCGTACTGACGGGCAATCTCGCGCTGGCGCGCATCGTGGAGCAGCTGCGCGACTGGGGCCGGGACTGCTGGTGCGAACCGGGAGAGGACAACACCTGCTTCAAACGGTTCGACTACCAGCTCGGCACGCTGCCACACGGCTACGACCACAAGTACATCTTCTCCCACGTCGGGTACAACCTGAAGTCCACAGATCTCCAGGCGTCCCTGGGGCTGAGCCAGCTGGCGAGGCTGGAGGAGTTCGGCGCCCTGCGGCGGCGGAACTGGGCGAGGATGCGCGAGGGACTGGAGGGCGTGCCCGGACTGCTGCTGCCCCGCCCGACCGAGGGCAGCGACCCGAGCTGGTTCGGTTTCGTGCTCACCGTCGAGCCGGACGCCCCCTTCAGCAGGCGGGCGCTCGTGGACTTCCTGGAGCAACGCAGGATCGGCACCCGCCGCTTCTTCGGCGGAAACCTCACCCGCCACCCGGCCTACCTGAACCGCCGGCACCGCATCAGCGGCGACCTGGCCAACTGCGACCTCATCACCGAGAACACCTTCTGGGTCGGCGTGTTCCCGGGGCTGACGACCGAGATGATCGACTACGTGGTCGACACGATCAAGGAGTTCGTGGCCTCGGCCTGAACGGACGGTGCGGCGCTGGGCAGCCCGGTCGCAAGACGGTGCGGCGCTGGGCAGCCCGGTCGCAAGACGGGGCGGCGAGGGCGAAGGGACGGCGATGGGGGGAGCGGGAATGCCGGAGGGCACCGCGGCGAGCGGACCGGTGCGGTGGCGGGCCGTCGTCCTCGGCGGGACGGGCTTCGTCGGGCGGCACCTGTGCGCGGCACTGACGGCACACGGCTACGACGTGGTGGCGCTGGCCAGGCGGCACGTGGCGGTACCGGGCGCACGGACGATCGGCGTCGATCTCGCAGCGGTCCCGGCTGACGCCCTCACGCGTCTGTTCGCCGAACTGTCACCCGCTCTCGTCGTCAACGCGGCAGGGGCACTGTGGGGCGGCGTCACCGAGCAGGAGATGCGGCGGTCCAACGTCCTGGTGGTCCGTACCGTCCTCGATGCGCTGGCGGCGCTGGAGGCCCGGCCCCGTTTCGTCCACCTGGGGACCGTGCACGAGTACGGGGACACCCCGGCGGGCGTGCGGCTGACCGGGACGACGCCGTGCCGGCCCACCGCCGCGTACGGGCGCACCAAGCTGGCGGCGACCCGGCTGGTGACGGGCGCGGCCGGGCAGGTGGACGCGGTGGTCCTGCGGCTGGCGAACGTACTGGGGCCAGGCATCCCCGAGCAGAGCCTGCCGGGCCGGACCGCCGCCGCGCTGGCCGCTGCCGAGCCGGGCCGCACGCTGCGGCTCCGGCTCGAACTGACGCCCTCCGCACGCGATTTCTTCGACGCGCGGGACATGACGGACGCTGTCCTCGCCGCAGCGCGCGGCCGGGTGCCCGGAGCAGCAGTGCCGGTCGGAAGCGGGCGCGCGCTCACCGCCCGCGAGCTCGTCCACGCGCTCATAGCGATCAGCGGCATCCCCGCCGAACTGCCCGCACCGGCCGAACCGGAGCGGGGCGGAGCCGGAGCCGGTCCTGACGCCGGCTCCGGCGTGGGGCTGCGCTCCGCGCTCGGCTGGCAGGAGGTCGATCCGGCCGTTGCCGCGAAGGCCCTCGGGTGGACGGCGCGCTACCGCACGTCCGACGCGCTGCGCTCGTTGTGGGAGGCGGTCACGAGCCCCTCCCGCGCGAGGACCGTGTCCAGCACCTCCGGCAGAGCACGCCCCGGATCGTCCCCCTCCTCGGAGCGCCAGCACACGTAGCCGTCCGGACGCAGCAACAGCGCCTGTTCGCCGCTCAGGCGCAGCGTGGCGGCCGCCACTCCACCGATGTCCTCCCACTCCTTGTCCAGCCGGCCCGCCGAGAGCGGCAGGCCACGCTCCTCGGCTGCGGCGCGGGCGGCCCGCACCCACTTCTCGCCGTCCGCGGCCGCGAGGAGGCAGAAGCCGCCGGCGCACAGGTCCAGGGTGGAGATCTCCCCGTCCCGGCCGCGCAGCACCGCGTGGGCCACCCGGGTGCCGGGAGCACCCCACAGCTCGGATGCCGGCGTGATGGCGCCGGATGTTCCCGGTGCGCGGACGGCGGCCGAGAACTGGTGGTATCCCAGGCTCATGGAGAGGGGGTCGACCGCCATGGACCGGTCACCGTCGCCCGAGGTGCGACTCTCCTGGCGCTGCGCACAGTAGTCGCGGGTCACCAGCGCGACCGGCCTGCGCTCCAGCTCGTAGCTGTCCAGCAGTGCGTCGCCGGCGAGTCCTCGCACCACCAGGGAGAGCTTCCACGCGACGTTGTGCGCGTCCTGGACGCCGGTGTTGCCACCGAGCCCGCCGGCCGGTGCCATCACGTGTGCGGCGTCGCCCGCCAGGAGCACCCGGCCCGCGCGGTAGCGGCGCGCGACCCAGGAGGACAGCTCCCAGGACTGGACGAGCGTGGGCTCCCCGGGATTCAGGGACAGCAGCTCCACGTCCACGTCCGCGCCCAGCGCCGCCCTGACCGAGTGTGCGCAGCGTTCCCGGGTGAATACCTCCTCGGCGGCGGTGGCCCCGTCGAAGGGGACCATCAGCACCCAGGTCTCCTCGTTGTCCAGCCGGGTCAGCATGGTGTCCGGGACCGGGCGGCCCAGGTACGCCAGGGCGGTCCGGTGACCGGCGAGCAGCCCGGAGAGGTCGGCGCGGAAGGGGATGTTGACGAACTGCCGGGACCGGCCGATCCGGTCCACCCCGATGCCCAATGCCTCCCGCACGGGGGAGCGATGCCCGTCCGCGGCCACCAGGTACCGTGCGCGCAGCTCACGCTCCCGGCCGCTGTCGCGGTCCAGCAGCCGGGCCGTCACCCCGGAAGCGTCTTGGTCCAGCCCCAGCAGTTCGGTTCCGAACTCCAGTTGCGCCCCCAGCTGTCGGGCGCGCTCCCGAAGGACGGGTTCGACCACGTTCTGGTCCACCATGAGCGGCTTCGCGGGGCTCAGTCCCGCCAGGTTGCCGGGGGCCTGTCTGGCGGAGCGGCTCTCCACCGGCGCGCACAGGTCCCTTGCCCGGATCACCTCGGTGCAGCGGGTGAGCACCGATTGCGGTGCCGCGGCAAGGGCGCCCGCCAGGCCCGCCGCGCCGTAGATCTCCATGGACCGTACGTTCAGCCCCCGTCCCTTCGGAAGGAGCGAGGTACCCGGGTGGCGTTCCACGACCAGGGGGCGGACACCCCGGCCGGCCAGCAGGACGGCGGTGGACAGGCCGACGAGGCCACCACCGCAGATCAGTACAGGGGTCTCGGTCATCTCCGGGTTCCTCCACGGCTCGGCGGTCTGGCACGAACACCCAACATCCGGGCCCTGGAAGGGCACTTGAACCGCGATGCGGACACATGTGCACCGGGCCTCGAGCGGCCTTCGAGACGGCGTTGCCAGCATCTGCCGTATGCCACCCCGTCGATCGTGTGGCCTCAGGGCTGCCGTGCCGGGGCGGGAGGTTTCCCGGAGGAGAAGGTGACGATGTCCGTACAGGACGAGGAACAGCTGGACCCCAAGGCGTTGCACGACATCCTGCGCGGCTACGTGAAGACCGCGCTGCTGCGTGCCGCCGTGCAGCTACGGGTCTTCGACGAGCTGGAGAGCGGGCCGCTGGAGGCCCGGGAAGTGGCCCACCGCCTGGGGACGGACACGAGGGGCATGCGCATCCTGCTCGACGCGCTTGCCGCGATCGGTCTGCTGCGCACCGGGGAGGGGCGCTACATGCTCCCGGCGGGAGGCGCGGACCTGCTGGTGAGTTCGGGCAGCCGGTTCATCGGCGGTGCCGTACGGATCGGCGCCAGCGACTGGGAATGGGACGCGCAGAAGAACCTGGTGGACGCCGTGCGCGCGGGCCGCGCCGTCACCGAAACGCACGCCCTCACCCCGGAGTTCGACTACTGGGAGGACTTCGCCCACCACACCAGCTGGTTCAACAACGGCGCGGCGGACGTGATGGCCGATCAGCTGGTGCCGTGGTCGGCCGGACGCGAATCGGTGGACGTGCTCGACGTGGCGTGCAGCCACGGTTCGTACGGCTTCTTCTTCGCCCGGCGCGAGCCCAGGGCGAAGCTGTGGTGCCTGGACTGGCCGAACGTACTGAAGATCACCGAGCGGAATGCCGAACGACTGGGCCTGCTGGACCGGACCTCGTTCGTGCCGGGCGACATGTTCGAGACCGACCTGGGCGGCCCCTACGACATCGTGATGCTGACCAACGTGCTCCACCACTTCCGTGAGGAAAAGGCCACGGAGCTGCTGAGCAGGGTGGCGAAGGCGGTCAAGCCGGGCGGCAGGATCGCCGTCGTCGGGCACACCCGCGAGGAGGAGGACACGCCGGAGACGAACCCGCTGCCCTACCTGTTCTCCGTGATCATGCTCGTGCAGACCTTCGACGGGCAGACGCACTCGGTCGGCACCTATCAACGGATGCTTCAGAGCGCGGGGTTCACCGACGTCCGCTCGCACTCCGGTCCCCGGGCGATGCACCGCGTCTTCATCGCCGAACGTCCCTGAGTCCGCGAGGCCGGCCCGAGGAGGCTTGCATGCTCCAGCACAGTATGTCCTTGTCGCCGTTGCCCGTCCGCGCGGCCGAGGTCGCCGAGACCGCGGCACAGTACACCGGGGAGGCCGACAGCGAGCGCCGGCTGGCCCGCCCCGTCGTCGACGCGATCAGGACGGCCGGATTCCCCGGCCACTTCGTCGCCCGCGACCACGGCGGGCAGGGCGGTGACTTCTCCGGCTTCGTCGACGCCGTGCTCGCCGTGGCACAGGAGTGTGCCGCGGCGGCCTGGTGCGCCTCGTTGTTCGCCTCGCACGCCCGCCTGGCCGGATACCTGCCGGAGCGTGGGCGGCAGGAGGTGTGGTCGAGCGGCGCGGACGCGATCATCTGCGCCGGAGTCGTCCCCAGCGGCACCGCCGAGGCCGTCGAGGGCGGCTGGGTGCTGGAGGGACGCTGGAAGTTCGTCAGCGGCATCGACTTCGCCGACTGGGTGCTGCTGTTCGCCCGGGACCCCGGCCAGGCGCGCTCGGCCCTGCGGGTGTTCGCGGTCCCGGCCGCAGACGTCCAGGTGGACGACACCTGGTTCACGGTGGGGATGCGGGGCACGGGCAGCCGTACGGCGGTGCTGGAGAAGGTCTTCGTGCCCGCGCACCGCACCTTTCTCCAGACGGCCCTGCTGGAGGGAACGGCGCAAGAGCCGGCGGCGCACTGCCACCGGGTTCCCTTCCGGCTGGTCAACGGGCTCACCATGGCCACCCCCGCTGTCGGAGCCGCGAGCGGCGCGCTGTCGGCGTGGTCGCGGCGGATGGTGGACCGGACCGAGGTCGTCATGGGGAGAGCCGTACGGGTCAGGGAGAAGGCAGGGGCGCGCTTCGCCGTGACCCGGTCCTCCGCGGAGGTGGACGCCGCCGCGCTCCTGCTCCGCAGGATTGCCGCGACGGCGGACTCGTCCGGGCCGTGGACCACCGACCTGGTCGTCCGCAGCCACCGCGACCACGCCGTCGCAGCCGATTTCGCGCGCTCCGCGGTGGACCGCCTGCAACGGTGCACCGGCGCCGGCGGGCAGGAGGAGAGCAGCACCGTGCAGCGGTACTGGCGCGATGTGAACGCGGCCACCAGCCACGCGGCTCTGCAGTTCGAGACAGCGGCCGGTGTGTATGCCGGACACGTGCTCGGCGCGTGAGGGCACCGGGCCGATGACGCACCACATCGCGAGGACGCGGCTGCCCGGGGTCCTCAGAGTGACACCGGACCGGAAGACGGATGCCCGCGGATGCTTCTTCGAGTCCCTGCGGTGCGAGGAGATCGGTGCCGCGGCGGGCCACCGGTTCGCGGTGCAGCAGATCAACTACTCGGTCTCGGCACGGGGGACGCTGCGCGGACTGCACGGCGTCGCCCTGGACCCGGGACAGGCCAAGTACGTGAGCTGCGTGCGCGGCGTGCTCCAGGACATCGTGGTCGATCTGCGGCTCGGCTCCGCCACGTTCGGCCAGTACACCAGCAGCGTGCTGGACGCCGCCTCGGGCACGGCGGTCTATGTCGCAGAGGGGCTCTTCCACGGGTTCCTGGCACTGGCCGAGGACACCTGCATCAGCTACGTCTGCTCGACCGCCTACGTGCCGGGCACGCAGATCGACATCCACCCGCTCGATCCTGCCCTCGGCCTGCCCTGGCAACTGGAGGGGGAGCCGCTCCTGTCGGACAAGGACGCCGCCGCGCCGACGGTGGCCGACGCGGCCCGCGCCGGGGTGCTGCCCCGGTACGCAGACTGCGTCGAGCTGTACCGGGCTCTTGCCCCGGCACCGGCGGGCGACAGCGACAACCAGGCGGGCCGCGCGCGGCCGGCCGGAAGGGAGAAGTGATGGACAGACGGGTCGTCATCACGGGCATCGGAACGGTGGTGCCCGCCGGTCCCGGTGTGAAGGGATTCTGGGAGTTGCTGACGTCCGGGCGCACCGCGACGCGTCCGATCCAGCGCTTCGACGCCTCGCCGTTCCGCTCCAGGATCGCGGCGGAGTGCGACTTCGATCCGGAGGCCGCGGGGCTCACCCCGAGACAGATCCGGCGGCTGGACCGCGCGGCGCAGTTCGCCCTGGTCTCCGCCGGCGATGCCGTGGCCGACTCCGGCCTGCGCACCGACACCCTCGACCCGCACCGCTTCGGCGTCAGCCTGGGCAGTGCGGTCGGCTGCACGGTCAGCCTGGAACGGGAGTTCGCCGTCGCCAGCGACGGCGGCCGGGACTGGCAGGTCGATCACACCTCGGTGCTCCCCACCACCTACGACTACTTCGTGCCCAGCTCGATGGCCGCCGAACTGGCGGTCCGCTTCGGCGCGGAGGGGCCGGTACGGGTGGTCTCCACAGGGTGCACCTCGGGCATCGACGCGGTCGGCCACGCCGTGGACCTGATCCGGGAGGGCAGCGCCGACATCATGATCGCTGGTGCCACCGAGGCGCCCATCTCACCGATCACCGTGGCCTGTTTCGACGCGATCAGGGCGACCAGCGCGCGCAACGACGATGCGGAGCACGCTTCAAGGCCGTTCGACAGCACCCGGGACGGCTTCGTCCTCGGGGAGGGCTCCGCGGTGTTCGTACTGGAGACGCTGGAGGACGCACGGGCGCGGGACGCCCACGTGTACGCGGAGATCACCGGATTCGCCACCCGGTGCAACGCCCACCACATGACCGGCCTGCGTCCGGACGGCCGAGAGCTGGCCGAGGCCATCGACGCGGCGCTGGCCGAAGCCCGGGTGGAGCGGGGTGACATCGACTACGTCAACGCGCACGGCTCCGGGACCGTGCAGAACGACCGGCACGAGACCGCGGCCATCCGGCGGAGCCTCGGTGAGCACGCCCGGACCACCCCGGTCAGTTCCATCAAGTCGATGGTGGGGCACTCGCTCGGAGCCATCGGCTCCATCGAGATAGCCGCCTGTGCACTGGCCATCGAGAACGGCGTCATCCCACCGACCGCCAACCTCACGGACCCCGATCCCCGGTGCGACCTGGACCATGTACCGCTCACAGCCCGGGAGGCCGGGCTGGACTCCGTACTCAGCCTCGGCAGCGGGTTCGGGGGCTTTCAGAGCGCGATCGTGCTCGGCCGCGTGGACGGAGCATCCCGATGAGCGCCGTGGTGACGGGAATCGGTGTCCTCACACCGAACGCCGCCGGACTGTCCGAGTACTGGTCCGCCACGCTGGCGGGCCGCAGTGGCATCGGCACCATCAGCAGCTTCGACGCCGACGGCTATCCGGCCCGGCTGGCGGGCGAGGTCACCGGTTTCGACCCGGCGAAGCGCCTGCCGCAACGGCTGCTGCCGCAAACCGACCGGATGACCAGGATGGCCCTGGTCGCCTCGGACTGGGCTCTCGCCGACGCCGCCCTGTCCGCGCAGGACCTCCCCGAGTACAGCGCGGGCGTGGTGACAGCGAGTTCCTCCGGCGGATTCGAGTTCGGCCAGCGGGAACTGCACCGGCTGTGGAGCCGAGGGCCGAAGTACGTCAGCGCCTACCAGTCCTTCGCGTGGTTCTATGCCGTCAACACCGGCCAGATCTCCATCCGGCACGACCTGCGCGGCCCCGGCAGCGTACTGGTCGCCGACCAGGCAGGCGGTCTCGACGCCCTCGGCCAGGCACGGCGCCAATTGCGCAAGGGCGGACGCATGGTGGTCACCGGCGGTATGGAGGGTTCTCTCTGCCCGTGGGGCTGGTCGGCCCACCTCGCGGGCGGGCGGCTGAGCACGCGCGACGACGCCGGCCGGGCCTACCTGCCCTTCGACGAGGACGCCAACGGCTGGGTGGCCGGTGAAGGGGGCGCGATATTGATCGTCGAGGACTCCGAGGCGGCCGCGCGCCGCGGCGCCCCGCGGGTCTACGGCACGATCGCCGGCTACGCCGCCACCTTCGACCCGCGGCCGGGCTCGGGGCGCCCGCCGGGGCTGCGGCGAGCCGCGGAAGGAGCCCTGGCCGATGCGGGCGTACGGCCCGCCGACATCGACGTGGTGTTCGCCGACGCGGCAGGGGTGGCCGAACTGGACCGCGCCGAAGCGGAGGCCGTCACCGGCCTCTTCGGCCCGCGCGGGGTTCCGGTGACCGCGCCGAAGAGCGCCACCGGCCGACTGTCGTCCGGCGCCGGCCCGGTGGATGTCGCCGCGGCCCTGCTGACGCTGAACACGGGACGGATTCCACCGACGCCGAACGTGTCCCGCCCCGCGCCGGAACACCGACTGGACCTCGTCCTGGAGCCGCGCACCGCGCCCGTACGCACGGCTTTGGTCCTGGCCAGAGGCCATGGAGGGTTCAACTCCGCGGTCGTGGTCCGCGCGGCGGCCGCCCCCGTGCAGATCCCCGGGCCCCGGGTGCCGGCCGCCCCGGCCCGGTAGCCACCCGGACAGGAAGCCACCGATCCGCGTCCGCCCCGAGCGGCGGCACGAGCAGAGAGGGAATGACCATGACATCGCTGAGTGCTGAGAACCTGAAAGAGATCCTGCGCTCCGTGGGCGGGGCGGAGGAGGACTCCGCCGCGGCCGAGGACTTCCTCGACACCTCCTTCGGCGCGCTGGGCTACGACTCCCTGGCGGTCCTGGAGGCCGCGGCGCACATCGAGCGCGAATTCGATGTGGCGCTGCCCGAGGACGAGATCACGACCGAGACGACCCCGCAGCTGCTGATCGACTCCGTGAACCGGCACCTGGCCTCGGCCTGAGAGGAAGGGCGACGCGGGCCGGCCGGATACCGGCGGCACGGCAGGACCCCGCACCGAAGGGTGCGGGGTCCTGCCGTGCCGCCGGAGGCAGGACGGGCGACTCGGCAGGCCCCCGGGCCGCACCGCCCTGCCGGCTCACTTCTCGACGACAGCCTCGACGAGGTGCACCTGGGTACCGGTGGGCCGGATACCCGTACAGCGCAGGCCGGCGCGCTCCAGCAGCGCCCGCAGCTCGGCACCGGTCCGCTCCCGCCCGCCCTGGCTGACGAGCATCAACAGGCCCATCGTCGTTGTCACTTCGGGCGAGGGTCCCGCGTCCAGCAACTGTTCGGCGAGCACCACGCGGGAGCCGGGCCGCGCCCGCCGTGCCACCGTCCGCAGGGCACGCAGGGCGGTGTCGTCGTCCCACATGTGCACGACGTGCTTGATGAGGTAGAGGTCGGCCTGGACGGGAAGCTCCTCGGTGACATCGCATCCCACGAGCTCGCAGCGGTCCGCGAACGCGCCATTCGCGCGCAGGCCGGGATCCGCCTCGGCGACGACCGGGGGCAGGTCCACCAGCGTTCCGTGCAGACCGCCGTCGTGTTCGAGCAGGGCCCGCAAGGTGCGCCCGGCTCCACCGCCGACGTCGGCGACGTGCTCCACCCCAGCGAGGTCGAGGGACGTGACGACGGCCTTGTTGACGAGGGCTCCGGAACCGGCCATCGCGCGGTTGAAGAGCGCGCCCAGCTCCGGGGCGTCCTCGACCAGGTACGCGAACAGCCCCTTGCCGTACAGGCCGGGAAAGACGCTCTCACCGGTGCGCACGGCCTGCTCCAGCCGCGACCAGATGTCCCAGGCGAACGGTGCGCTGGCCAGCAGCACCATGTCCCGCTTGCCGCCCGGCTCCCCGGCCCGCAGCAACCGCGACATTCCGGTGTGCTCGAAACGGTCCTCGCCGGCCTCGCGGAAGACCTCCCGGCACGACAGAGCGAGCAGCAACTGCCGCAGCGCCCCCGGGTCGGCCTCCACCGCGCGGGCCAGTTCGCCGACCGAAGCGGGTTCCTCGCCCAGCGCGTCCGGCAGCCCGAGCCGGACCGCCGCGGACAGCGCCGCCGCGATCCCCATGCCGTAGGCGAGCGCGTGCAGTTTCAGGGCCGTTGCCGGTGGACCGCTCCCGTCGTGTTCGGACATCGCATCCACCCTCTCGTCTTGTCCGCGCCGTGCGCGGGGCCGCCATTGGTCCCGACGAGTGTGTGCGGGGCGACTCGTGCCCACCTGGAGAGAGCGTGGACCCTCCGGCGGGACATGACCGGAAACCGAGCGGTGCCCCACAGCGTGGGCGGCACAGCCTTCGCACGGACCGGAGGTCCGGCGTCGCACGGACCGAGGGACCGGACGAGCGGACGACGAGAGGACGAGGGATTACGATGCGCGTGCTGCTGGTCACCTGGAACGCGACCGCCCACCTGCCGGCGCTGGTACCCCTGGCGCTCGCCCTGCGGGCTGCCGGCCACGAGGTCGTAGCCGCAGCGCCGCCGGAGGCCGCCGCCGGTGCGGTCCGCCGGAGTCTGGCGGCGGTGGCGGTCGGCCCGGACCTCGCCGCGCCTCCCGCGCGCGGCGCCACCTTCAGACGCTGGCCGGACGGCTGGCCGTCCGACCCTTCGGTACTCGACGAGGGGGAACGGCAATTCCTGCACATGCTGGCCGGCAAGCAGGTGGCGGCGGCCGCCGCGATGCTGCCCGACCTGGTGGAGTTCGGTGAACGCTGGAGACCGCACCTGGTGCTGCACGACGCCTCCAGCCTGGCGGGCCCGGTGCTGGCGGCCCGGCTCGGTCTACCGGCGGTAGGCCACTCCTGGGGCAGGGTTCTTCCGGTACGGATGGACGTGGACCGTTCGACGGGACAACAACTCCCGTCCGTGGCAGCGCTCTTCGAGCGATTCGCGGCAGGCCGGGCCGCCGTACCCGGGATCGAGCTGGAACCCTGTCCACCCGCCCTCCGCCTGCGGCAAAAGGGCGGACAGCGGGACATCCGTCCCGTGCCCGTCGCATCGGGACTTCTCCCGCCCGCCGCGCTCCGGGCGGGTACCCGCCCCCGGGTGCTCCTCGTCCCCGAGGGGCGTCATCCCGGCGCCGGTACCCTGCGGGAGCTGGCGGGAGCGCTGACCACCGAGGGATTCGAGGTGACGTCCGCGGAGCCGGGCACGGCCATCGCACCGGCCACCCGTCGCGCCGTCGTCGTACACCCCGGTTCTGCTGCCCCGCTCCTCGAAGCGGCGGCGACCGGGACTCCGCAACTCGTGCTGTCCACCCGCCCGGAGCAGCAACTGGTGGGGGCAGCCGTCGCGGACACCGGCTGCGGACTCCACCACGTCCGCTCGGAACTGGGCCCGGGACCCGCCGCCCTCGCCGTGCTGTGCGCCGCGGTCCGGGAGCTGGCCGACGAACCCCGGTTCCGCGAGGCGGCCGGGAGAGTCGCGGCCTCCGCCGCGGCCACTCCGTCGCCGGCCGACGTGGCGCGCACGCTGCCGGACCTGCTGCCGGGGGCTTGACCGGGCGGCCGGGCCGACGGGAGGACCGCTTTCCAGGGCGGCTCAAGCTCGGCTCCGGGAGACAGTGGTGCGATGCCTCACACCCGTGCCCGACCGGAGGTTTGCCCTGATGCGCTTTCTGTTCACCACGTTCGCGGCCAGACCACACCTGTACCCGATGGTGCCGCTGGCCTGGTCCGCTCTGGCCGCCGGCCACGAGGTGCGGATCGCCAGCACCCCGTCGCTGCTCGCCGCCATCGACGGGACCGGTCTGCCCTCGGTGTCGGTCGGGAGCGACATCGACGCCGAGAGCTGGTTCGCCAAGGGCAACTTCAGGCCGCGCCAGGAGAGCACCGACACCTCCGAGCTCGACGCCTGGCGGCGGGTGACCGACAACCTGGCGCGCAAGCAGTACAGCGTCTGCGAGGCGATGGTCGACGACCTGGTGGCGTTCGGCCGCGCCTGGCATCCGGACGTCATCGTGCACGACCCGGTCACCTTCGCCGGACCGGTCGCGGCCGAAGTGCTGGGCGTGCCCTCCGTCAGTCACCTCTACGGGCTGGCGCGGCTGCTCAGGCTGGAGATCGAGGACTGGGTGGGGGACCGCGTACGGCCGGGGTACCTGGAACTGTTCGAGCGCTGGAACCGGACGCCCCGGGTGGACCCCACGGCGTGGATCGACCCCTGCCCTCCCAGCCTGCGCTGGCCCGGCCAGCGGGAGATCTCACCACGGCACGCCATGCGGTACGTGCCGTACAACGGTCCCGGCAGAGCACCCGACTGGCTCCTCCGGCCGTCCGGCCGCCCGCGGATCTGTGTGACATGGGGCACCTCGCAGCACAAGAAGCTGGGCGAGGGCGTCATGGAAATGTTCGGTCGGCTGACCCGCGAGATCGCCGGGCAGGGCGCCGAAGTGGTGCTGACCGTCGGTGGGATGGTGCCGGAGCAGGTAGGCCACCTCGGCCCGATGCCGGACAACGTGCGCCTGGTGGACTGGGTGCCGCTCAACTTGCTGCTGTCCCGGTGCCAGGCCATCGTGCACACCGGAGGCACGGGCGTGCTCCTCACCGCCGCCGCGGCCGGCTTGCCCCAACTCGGCGTGACGAAGATCCCCGAGGGCGAGTTCAACGCCGTACGTCTGGCCGCGACCGGCGCCGGGCTCCAGGTGCGCCAGGACGACCTCAAGGACGGGACTGTCGGCGAAGCGGTCGGCGCGCTGCTGGAGGAAACGGGTCACCGGGAGGCGGCGGAGCGCCTCCGCACCGAGATGACGGCCGAACCGAGCCCGGCGGAACTGGTCCCCGTCCTGGAGAACCTGGCGAAGTGACTCCCGGCCCCCGCCGCAGGTACGTCACGCGCACGGTGGCGCTACCGCTTGAGGCGGGGCCTCGGCCCGGCTCCGAGACTGACGCCGCACCCGGCTCCGCCGGCCGTCCCCTTCCTGCTCAGCGCTCGGCGGCCGCCCGGCCCGCCGGATCGGGGTCCGTATCCGTATCCGGCAGCGGGACCCAGCGGTGGGACCAGGCCACCACCGCGTCGAGGACCGGGGCGAGTTCGCGGCCCTTGGGGGTCAGTTCGTACTCGACCCGTACGGGGGTTTCGGGCAGGACGCGGCGGACGACGAGGTCCTCGGCCTCCAGGGTGCGCAGTCGCTGGGCCAGCATCGTGTCGCTGAGGCCGGGGACGGCCTGCTTGATGAGCGAGTACTGGTGGTGCCCGGTGAACAGCGCGCGCAGGATGGCGCCCGTCCAGCGCGCGCCGATCAGCTCGATCGCGTGGTGGAAACGGGTGCAGACGTGGTGGACCTCGTCGTCGGCCATCACTCAGCCCCGGCGCAGCGGGAGCAGTGCGGCGCTGACCTGCGTCAGCTCGTCGAGCATCGCCTTGGCGCTCGTCTCCATGACGTCGTTCGCCTCGATGCGGCCGTCCTTGAGGAACTGCTGCACGAACGGGATCGAGACCGCTTCGAAGACGGGGGTCATCTTGAGCGTCGTCACCACCTGCTTGATCATCTGGGCGGCACGGGTGCCCGCCGAGACGCCACCGTAGCTGACCAGGCCGACCGGCTTGTACGCCCATTCCAGGCACAGGTAGTCGATGGCGTTCTTGATCTCGGCGTTGTAGCCGTAGTTGTACTCCGGCATGACGAAGACGAAGGCGTCGGAGCTCTCGACCCGGGCGCTCCAGCGCTTGGTGTGGTCGTGGGTGTACTGGCGCAGGCGCGGGTGGTGCGGCTCGTCCATGAACGGCAGGTCCAGCTCGGCCAGGTCCACGAGGTCCACCTCGTCGAAGCCGCGGTGCTCCCGGGCGACGGCGTCGATCCACTGGCCGACGGGCAGGCCGACGCGGCCGGGGCGGGTGCTGGCGATGACGATGCTGAGCTTCGGCATGAAGGGGGCCTTCTGGTGCGGGGGATCGGTGATCCGGCGGGCGTAAGTTACTCAGTAAAGGAAAGTCGCTCAGTATTCCTTAGTCAATGGGCGAGCGTGTGGCCTTCGTCTCGGATACGGGAGCCGGCGGGCGTACGGGGGGCGGGCGTACGCGGGCTCGGGTGTGTGCGAAGCCGGGATCTCGGCCGTGCGTGCGAGCGATCGCCCGGATCGCTGAACCCGGGGGGCTGCCCGGAGTGCCCCTCCGGGACGGGGGCAGGCTAACCAGTCCGGCGGGCGTCTCCGAGGGCCGCCCGCCGGGCCCAGAGGAGAGCGGGCCCGCGACAGGGAGAGTACGCATGGCCGTCAAAGGGATCGATGTCAGCAGCCACCAGGAGTCGTTCGACGCGGACGGCATGGCCTTCGTCTTCGTGAAGGCCACCGAGGGGCGCACCTATACCAACTCGCGTCAGCGGGCGCAGGCGAAGCGGGCGAGGGACGCCGGCTGCGTCGTCGGCTTCTACCACTTCCTGTGGCCGGGCAACATCCAGGCGCAGGCGGAGTACTTCGTCGAGCAGTGCGCGAGCGTCCCGTACGACCTGCTCGCCTGCGACTGGGAGTACACGGGCGACGGGACCGCGGCGAGCAACAAGGAGAAGGACCAGTTCCTCAAGGCGGTGCAGAAGCTGCGCGGTTCCAACCACCGCGTACTGCTCTACTGCAACCGCGACTTCTGGCTCAACAGGGACACGACGTCCTTCGCGGCGGACGGCCTGTGGATCGCCGACTACAACGGCAAACCCGGCAAGCCGGGCATCAAGGCCCCCTGGCGCATCCACCAGTACACCGCCGACCCCATCGACACGAACATCGGCAACTGGGAGGACAAGGCCGCCCTGAAGAAGTGGGCGAAGGACTGAGCCGGGGAACGGACTGTCAGCCGGTCCGCTGACTCCGCCGGCCGCCCGCGCGGGCCCGGCCGTCGGCGGATCGGGGCCCATGACGGGCCGTACGGTGGCGAGCGGGGCGGCGGAGGGGGACGGTCGGCGCGTGGCCCGGGCGTCCGCCGCGTTTTCCTGGGCGAGGCGCTTCCGGCGCGCGGCGCTCCCCGCGTCTACCGCGCCGCGAGCGGGCTCAGGGTCATCGGGCTCACGTTGCCCTCCAGCATCGCGCCCAGGCCCTGGACCGCGCACATGCCGGGGTTCTCCGCGATGCGGATCGGCATGCCCGTGGCCTCCTTGAGCATGCGGTCGAGGCCGGGGAGGAGGGCGCTGCCGCCGACCGTGGTGAGGCCGCCCTCGGCGAGGTCGGCGACGAGGTCGGGCGGACAGGAGCGCAGGACGCGGCTGAGGCCGTCGAGGATCGTCGTGAACGGGGCGCTGATCGCCTCGCGCAGCGCCGCCGTGTCGACGGTGACCGAGCGGGCCAGGCCCGTGGCCGCGTCGCGGCCGTGGATCTCGGTGGTGCCGGTGTGCGGGTCGGCCGCGTCGATGGCGAGTTGCAGGGGCCGTACCGACTGCGCGGGCAGCAGCAGGTCGTGGCGGTGGCGCAGGTGGGCGACGATCGCGTGGTCGATCGCGTCGCCGCCGACCGGGAGCCGCTGCGCGGTGACGATCGCGCCGAGCGAGAGCACCGCGATCTGCGTCGTCGCGGCGCCGCACGCCATGATCATCGTCGCCTCGGGCCGCTCCACCGGCAGCCCGCAGCCGACCGCCGCCGCGATGAGCGTGTCCACCAGTTCCACGCGCCGGGCGCCGAGCCCGACCAGCGTCTCGACGGTCGCGCGGCGCGCGAGCGGGTCGGACTCGTGCGGGGTGCACGCGGCGGCGCGCAGCCGGGGCTTGCGGCGCAGCGCCCGGCGCAGCTTGTCGCCGAGCAGGTGCCGCAGCATCCGCTGCGCCATGTCCACGTCGACCACCGTGCCGCCCGAGACCGGCCGTACGACGCGGATGTAGCCGGGGGTGCGGCCCGTCATCTGCTGGGCGAAGGCGCCGACCGCGATGAGCCCCCCGGTCCGCGTGTTGACGGCCGCGACGCTCGGCTCGTCGACCACGATGCCCTGGCCCTTCACGTACACCCGCGTCCGGGCGGCGCCCAGATCGACGGCGATGTGGCAGCGGCGCAATTGCTCCAGGCTGACGGTCACGGCCTTGCCTCCCGAGGTACGGACCGGAAGGAGCCACCGGTCGGCGCCCCTGCCCACGAGGGTGGTCGCCCCCCGCCCCGCCTGCCCGCCGGACTGCGCCGATCGGGTCGCGGCGGAACGGGTGAAGCGTCTCGGCTTGCGCCGGACGAGGGGGTGGGTAAGGCCCAAACTGCGTGACGGGCCCTTACTCGGCGGGTGCGGGCCCGCTGTCAAGATCGCGTCGGCGGTACGCGGCGGACGTGGCCTGATCTTTCCGTCGCCGCCCGGGTCCGGCTCCCGCGCCCTCCGGGCCGCCGCGTGCCCGCAGGCACGGAGGAGCCACGTACCTACGGCCTCGCTCCCCCGCCCGTACCCCCCCACGCCCCTGCCCGTACGGCCTCGCTGTCACCCCCGCGCCACCCCACGGCCACCCGCGCACGATATTGGCCGAAACCCATGTGCCGTCGCCCACCTGCCCGTTGGCGGCAATGTGCCATGGCCGCTTTCCGCCAGCGTTCCGCAACTCATCCGCAACAGGCCGCACTTCACACTCTTCGGCAGCGCGTCCCACCCCCTGGCCGCGCTGACGAAGAGAGGGCTTTCATGACCAGATCCGCGCCTGTGTGGCGCAGAGCCGGGCTGCTGCCGGCCGGGCTCGCGCTCGCCCTGCTCCCCGGCACCGCGCTCGCCCACGCCACCGGCCCCGCGACGGCGGACACCACCCCTCGTACCGCCGCCCAGGCCCGTACCGCCCACGCCACCGCGACCGTCACCCTCGTGACCGGCGACCGGGTGACCCTCGCCCCGCTCCCCGGCGGCAAGCAGACCGTGACCGTGGACCGCGCCCCCGGGGCGACCGGCGTCGTCCGCACCGAGGAGGTCGACGGGCACGTCAGGGTCGTCCCGGCCGAGGCGGAGCCGTACCTCGCGCAGGGGACTCTCGATCCCCGCCTCTTCGACGTCACCGAGCTGGTCGCCCAGGGGCTCGCGGGCAAGGGCGGCAAGGCCCCGGCGCCGCTGCCGCTCATCGTCACCGGGACGGCCGCGCAGGCGAAGTCCCGTACCGCGCCCACGGCGTTGGCCGGAACCACCCGCGTCCGCGCGCTGCCGAGCATCGGCGCGACCGCCGTGACGGCGAAGAAGCCCGCGGCCTTCTGGGAGAGCCTCACCGAGAACGCGCGGAAGACGGGGACCACGCGTTCCTTCGCGGCGGGCACCGGCGTCGGCAAGGTGTGGCTCGACGCGAAGGTCGAGGCCGACATGGCCGAGTCCAACGCGCAGATCGGCACCCCGCAGGCGTGGGAGGCCGGGCTCACGGGCAAGGGCGTCAAGGTCGCCGTGCTCGACACGGGCATCGACGCGGACCACCCCGACCTCAAGGGCCGCGTCGTCGCGAGCAAGAGCTTCATCGAGGGCCAGGAGGTCGCCGACCGCAACGGCCACGGCACGCACACCGCCTCGACCGTGGGCGGCAGCGGCGCGGCCTCGGACGGCCGCGAGAAGGGCGTCGCCCCGGACGCGGACCTCGCCATCGGCAAGGTCCTCAGCGACGCGGGCGAGGGCAGCGAGTCGCAGATCATCGCGGGCATGGAGTGGGCCGCGAAGGACCTCGACGCCAAGGTCGTCTCGATGAGCCTCGGCTCCAGCGAGCCGAGCGACGGCACCGACCCGATGGCCCAGGCCGTCAACACCCTCACCGAGGAGACCGGCGCGCTCTTCGTCGTCGCCGCCGGGAACTACGGCTCGCCGGGCTCGATCGGCTCGCCGGGCGCCGCCGACGACGCGCTCACCATCGGCGCCGTCGACTCCTCCGACGAGGCCGCCTACTTCACGAGCAAGGGCCCGCGCTACCTCGACAACGCGCTCAAGCCCGACGTCTCCGCGCCGGGCGTCGACATCCTCGCGGCGCGCTCCTCGCTCGTCGCCGGGGAGGGCGCGTACACGACGATGAGCGGTACGTCGATGGCGACGCCGCACGTCGCGGGCGTGGCCGCCCTGCTCGCGCAGGAGCACCCCGACTGGGACGCCGCGCGGCTCAAGGACGCGCTCATGTCCACGTCGAAGACCCTCGACGCCTCCGTCTACGACCTCGGCGCCGGGCGCGTCAGCGTCCCCGACGCGACGACGAGCCCGCTCACCGCGACCGGGAGCGCCGACCTCGGCTTCTACTCCTGGCCGTACGAGGACAACAAGCCGGTCACGAAGACCCTCACCTACACGAACGACTCCGGCAGCCCGCTCACCGTGCGCCTCTCCACGAGCGACGTGCCCGAGGGGACCGTCACGCTCGCGGACACCGAGCTGACCGTGCCCGCGCACGGCAGCGCGCACACGACCGTCACGGGCGACGGCACGGGCGCCCCGGTCGGGCAGCTCTCCGGGCAGGTCCTCGCGAAGGACGCCGACGGGAAGCTCCTCGCCCACACCGCCTTCGGCCTCGTCAAGGAGGAGGAGCGCTACACGCTCACGGTCCACGTCAAGGACCGCGACGGCGCCCCGGCCCCCGCGAACCTCGCCCTCCAGACGCTCAGCAAGGGCGCCGACACCCTGCCGGAGACGGTCGGCGAGTCCGGCACCGTCAAGCTCCGTCTCAAGCCCGGGAGTTACGCGCTGAGCACCTTCCTCGACGTGCGCGGCTCGCACGGCGCGGACTCGCTCGGCCTCGGCTACCTCACCGCGCCCGAGATCACCCTCGACCGCGACCGCGAGGTCACCCTCGACGGCCGCACGCTGCGGGAGATCAGCACGAAGCTCCCGCGCGCGACGGAGACCCGGCAGCTCACCATGGAGGCGACGCGCTCCGCGAACGGCTCGGCCTACACCGCGCAGGCGCAGGTCCCGCTCACGTACGACAGCGTCTTCGCCGCGCCCACCACGAAGCCGAAGAACGGCACCTTCGAGTACCGCACCGTGTGGCGGCTCGGGAAGCCGCTGCTCAGCGGCAAGGCGGGGGGCCGGACGGTCTCGGAGCTGACGCTCCAGTCCGGGTCCGGCAGCCTCGACGGCACGCGGAACGCGAAGCTCTTCGACGCGGGCAACGGCGCGGCCCCCGCGTACGAGGGCAAGGACGTCAAGGGCAGGGCGGTCCTCGTCCACGCGGACAAGACCGTCGCCCCGGCCGATCTCGCGCAGTACGCCGAGGACGCGGGCGCCGCGGCGCTGCTCGTCACCGACGACGCGCCCGGGCGGCTCATGGCCGCCTTCGGCACCGCCGAGGGCACCGACCGTTCCTTCCCGGTCGCGACCGTGAACGCCGCCGACGGGAAGGTGCTCGCGCGGGCCGCGAAGAGCGGCGAGAAGCTGAAGCTCACGGGAACGCCGCGGACGCCGTACGTCTACGACCTCTCGGTCGGCCACCCCGGCGCGATCCCCGACAAGGACCTCACGATCGCCCCGCGCGCCAAGGATCTCGCGACGGTCGACACGACGTACTACGGGGCGAAGGCCCAGTCGGGTGGCGAGTTCCGCTACTCGATCGCCGACGCCTTCCCGATCGGCGTGGGCTTCCTGGAGCGGGCCGCCTTCCCCGGCACCCGTACCGACTACGTCTCGACGGGCAAGGATTTGCGCTGGCACGAGACGGTCCAGGCGGGGGCGAACCTCTCGCTGGAGGAGCGCGGCGGGCTCGCCGACTACCCGGCGGGCAAGAAGACGAAGCTGGACTGGTTCAAGCCCGTCCTGCACCCCTACCTCGGCACGGGGCTCGGCTGGGGCCAGACCCGCAGGGGCGACGACCTCGCCTTCAACACCCCGGGCTGGGGCGACTCGGGCCCCGACCACACGGGCTTCGGCGACGTGTGGAACGACGACTCGCTGACCCAGACGACACAGGTCCAGGTCGACGGCGAGACCGTCACGAAGGCGACGAGCTCCGGCGCCTACGTCTGGGACGCCGATCCCGCCGAGCACACCTACAAGATCATCACCGACACGACACTCGACCCGAAGGTGTGGGGCACGGGCGTCAAGGGCCACTCCGCCTGGGAGGTCCGCTCCGCGCAGACGCCGGCGGACACCGAGACGACGCTGCCGATGATCAACCTGAACTACGACGTCGACACGGCGCTCGACGGCACGGTACGCGCCGGGAAGCGGCTGCCGATCGCGCTGTCGGCCGCGTACGTGGCGGGCGCGAGCGGTACGGGCAGACTCACGACCGGCGCGCTCTCCGTCTCGTACGACGCCGGGAAGACGTGGCAGCAGGTCGACCTCGCGAAGAAGGGTGACACCTGGACGGGCGCGGTGAGCGTGCCGCGCGACGCGCGGACCGTCTCGCTGCGGGCCTCGGTCCGTGACGACCGGGGCGGCGCGGCCACGCAGGTGCTCACGGACGCGCTGAACGTGAAGTGACCGACGCGCTGAGCGTGACGTGAGGCCCTGACCCGCACCACGCGGCGGCGCCGCCTCCCCGTGGGACCGGGGGAGACGGCGCCGCGCTGTGCCTGGTGGCCGACGTCAGACGAGCCAGCCCACGACGTGGACGAGGCCGGCGAGGATGTCGGTGAGGAAGTTCATCGTGTTGCTGCCTTCTCTTTCGGTACTGCTTCGGGACTCTCGGGCCCCTGTGGATCAAGGGCCCGTGGGACACGAACTCCCCGGTGCGCAAAGGGACATGTCCTCCGGGAAATCCGGCGCTCGCTCACGGTATGCATCCCGTCGCTCGCGCCCCGTAAGCATCGGTCGTACCGGTAGCCCGAGGCAACTTGAACGGGATTGATCACCTTTACGAGCGAGTGTCCGGCCCGGTGTTCGAATCCTTCGGGTCCGGGGCCCGGCGGGTCGCGGTCTGGAGCAAACCCCAGGTGAAATCGACGAAGTACGGGACGGGAGCGCCGCTCCCGGGGACAGGGCCACCGCTCTCCGGGACCTCGACCAGGAGCCGCGTCCGTGTCGGCGCCGTGCCCTCCAGCGGGCGCGCGGGCGGGAACGCGGCGGCGACCTCGTCCACGGTCGCGGCCCACGGCGCGAGGTCGGCGGCGGTGCGCAGGACGGGTGCGGGGCGCCCCGG
>NZ_JAAGLR010001086.1 GCF_010548245.1 Streptomyces sp. SID11385 | reverse complement strand
CGCTCACGCCTTGCAGGAGCGGGCGCGGGCGCGGCGGCCGGTACGGCTCGGCGGGCGGCCCGCGCCTGCCGGACCGGCCGGCAGGCGCGGGCACTGGGACTCGCGTCACCCAGGGAGGGCCGGAATCAGTGGTCCCACGACCACTTCTGGTTGGCGCCGCCGTTGCAGGTCCACAGCTGGAGGCCGGTGCCGTTCCCGGTCCTCGCGCCCACCACGTCCAGGCAGAGGCCGGAGTGCTGGGCGACGATGGTGCCGTCGCTCTTCACGGTCCACTTCTGGGACGAGCCGCCGTGGCAGTTCCACTGCGAGACCTTGGTTCCCGGGGTGGTGCCGTTCTCGTAGACGTCGAGGCACTCGGTGGCGCCCATCGTGCGCAGCTCACCGGTGGAGGTCGGCGTGATCATCTGGTTGAAGCCGCCGTTGCAGTCCCAGATCTGCTCCTTGGTGCCGGGTAGGTAGCTGTTCCCGCCGTCCGTGTCGACGCACTTGCCGGAGTCGGCGCTGACGAGCGCTCCGGTGCCACCCGTCCCGGAAGTCGGAACGGCGGAGATGAGGGCCACCCCACCGGCGGCCACGCTGGTGGTGTAGGTGCTCACCGTGCCGAGCGGCTTGTCGTTGTTGATCATGTCGGTGATTTTCGCGGAACCGCTGAGCCCGAGCTGGGCGAGCGGGAGGCTGAAGGTGTGGCTGGAGGTCGTGTCGGTGTTGAACACGCCGATGTACCAAGTGCCGTTCGCCTCGCGTTTGGCGAAGACCTGCTCGTCGCCATTCTTGATCACCCGGGAGGCCGGAATGCCGTCCTGGTCGATCGCGATGAGCCGCTTGCTGGCCAGCAGCTCCTTGTCGCCGGGGTCGAGGTTCGTCAGGTCGGCACCCAGCATGTACTGCGAGCTCGCCAGTGCCCACAGCGCCATGTTCGTCTGCCGCTGCGGTGGAGTGAGGCCGTCGTTCTCACCGTTGCCGACGCCGAAGGAGTCGAGGTCGTTCCAGCCCCCCTTCCCGGCGTACGGCTGGTACTTGGCGGCGTCGTCGAACCGCTTCGAGACGTTGGCCCAGCTGGTGAGCGGGAAGCTGTACCCCCTCGGGCTGGCGCCGATGTCGCCGTCGATGCGCCAGGAGTTGGCCAGGGGCGACCATGTGCTGGAGGCGGAGAGGCTGGCGGACAGGTTCAGGGCGATCGGCCGGCCGGTCTTGTCCAGTGCCTTGGACCACGCCGTGACGTCGGCCGTCTTGGACGGGCCGACGCCGTCCAGCTTCAGGTAGTCCACCCCCCAGTCGGCGAACTGCTGGGCCCAGGAGTCGATGAACTCCTGCGCGCCGGGCTTGCCGAAGTCGATGGCGCGCATGCCCTTGCAGTTGAAGTTGCTCGCGCTGCTCGTCGTGGCGATCTGGTCCGCGGTGTACGAGGTCCCCTTGATCCTCGACTTCGCGGCCACCGCCTGCGCGGAGATGCCCGGCGTCACGTACAGGCCGAACTTCATCCCCTTGCCGTGCACGTAGTCCGCGAGGACCTGCATCCCGTCCCTGGAACCGCTGCCCGGGAACAGTGATTCATCCGTCACCCAGCGGCCGTTGGAGTCGACGTCGGGGCCCTGGCTGCCCGGGCACTTGTACCAGAAGTCGTCCATGTTCGCGTAGGTGTAGCCGAGGTCCTTCAAGCCGCTGGACGCGAGGGCGTCCACCTGGGCCTTGAACTTGGCGGCGGTGGGGTCCCGTTGCAGGAAGCCCCAACCGCTCCAGCCCATCAACGGCTTCGTCGCGAGGCCGTTGTCCGAGGCGGCGGCCGTGGACATCGTCGCCTCGGGCGCCAGCAGCGCCGCGCTCAGGGCGGCTGTCAGGGCCAGCGCCTTCCACCGGGATCTCATGTGTCCTCCAGGGGTGCGGGTACGCGTCGTTGTCCGGGTACGCGTGTGAGGTGCGGGTGGGGGGTCCGCCGCGGGAACGGTTCGCATCGCGCGGCCGGGGCTTGGTGGACGCGCCCGCCCGTGCGCGGATGCCATGGGCGTACGGGCGGGCAACCGCGACCACCGGCGAGACCGCGTTCCACAGGCCGCCGCTCCGCCCGGAAGAGAGGGCCGCGGCGTCGGTTCGCGGGCCGCGGCGATCACCACATCGCTCGCTGCTGACAGTGCCGGGGAGTTGGGGGGACGGCGCCTTCCACCCGACGAGGCACGGCGCTCAGTGTCAGCGCGGGTTCGATCGAGTGTCAACGGTTCGCACAGAAGTAAACAGAAAGCCCCGGGCTGAGGGACATCCGGCGAGACGCATCCGGAGAGGGGACCCGGAGCCCTTCACAGGGCCGTACCAGCCTCCGGCGCGAGCGCGCCCTTTCCAGGCGAGGGAACCGGCAGAAAATTCACCGAATACGGATCTTTCGACCGCCGTCACCGCGTCCGCACCGCTGCATCGTGAGGCACCCAGGCCGCCCCTCGCCGATATTCCAACGTCGCCTGTGGCCGCGAACATAGACGTCTCGCCAGTCAGGGCGTAGAACTCGACTCGCGATCGGAGGTGTTGCAACTTGGTGGCTTCTGTTTGAATCACGCGGGCGTCGGACGCGGGGACGGGTTCCGGCCGGTGGTGGAGGAGGAGGTGGAGCCCTGGGCATACCTCGTTCTCACACGACGTCACTAGCAGGCGCCGCCCGTCAGCGCCTATAGGGCTCGCCTCATCCGATTCCCGTAACCACAGAGACAAAGCACCGAGTACACCCCTTTGCCCTCGCCGGCAACGAGGGGCCGGTTCTTGATACGTTCCCCATTCCCCCGCGCGGATCAACGATGAGACGGGACGGCAGGAGCGAGGCGCACCGCTCGCCTGCTCGTCTCCGCGTTTTCGCGTTTTCGCGTTTTCGCGTTTTCGCGTTTTCGCGTTTTCGCGTTTTCGCGTTTTCGCGTTTTCGCGGAATTTGTGGGCAGGGCGGAGCAATTGAATACCGACCTGCCTTTCCGCTTCCGCCTCCAACGGCCGCGGTAGCCCTTTCAGGTGCGTCGCCGGTTCAGCAGCCACCACGAGGTCACCAGATCCTCGGTACGCCGCAAATCCAGTGCGGTGAGCTGCTGGAACCGGTTCACCCGGTACCGGGCCGTATTCGGGTGGACCGCGAGGAGTCGCGCGACCTTCCCCACATCCCTGTCGCATTCGAGATACGCGCGGACGGTCTCCTCGATTTCGGCGCGCGAGCGTCCCGCGCCGTCGAGCGCGGCCATATGACGGGCGGAGAGGCCGTCGGCCGTGCGGGAATCACAGAGCACGAGTGGTCGCGGTCCCACATCAGCGAGGCGCAGCACGCCGGTCATGGCGAACCTTCGTCCGGTCTCCAGTGTCAGCACCGCTTCCTCGTACCCGTAGGCCAGTTGATCGAGCGGAAGCGGCGGCCCGACGGCGACCAGGCGATCGCCGCAGGATTCAGGCGCTCGCGGCACGATGAACCCGAGCGCGGCCCCGACCTGCGCCGACAGCACCCTGTCCGCCGGGACGTGCACCGCCGAGGCGATGCTCCGGCGGACCGAGTCGGCGCCATCGGCGGAGACCGCCGTCGCGGCCAACGCGACATAGGTGGATTGACGACTGAGGCCGAAGACCGGCGCGTCATGGTTGATCTGTTCCGGGGAGAGGGTGCCGCCGAGCACACCGGCCACGAAGGCGGAGCGTCGTTCCTCGTCGAAGTAGGCCCGCTCCAGCACGATCTCTCGCTGGATGCGGGCGAATATGGTGGACGCCTCGTTGGCGAACTCCCAGGTGCTGTCGTGGACGGTGAGCAGGAAGTCCGGGGGTAACGCCACTTCCGCCGCGACTTCGTCCAGGAGAGCGAGCATCACCCGGGAACCCAGTTTGTACCCGAGGGAGAGGTCGCCGAGTGGAATTCCGCGAACGGTGCGCTCGCGGGCATAACCCGACAGCCTTTCTCGCAGCGCACCCTCGGGGACCCGCAGAGAGGAAACCTCCGAGACCATGATGTCCATGAACTCACGCGCGGACACCCGGATGTCATCGTCCGACAGCACCTCATAGCTCGGCAGGTGGCGGCGGGCGAGCACGAGGAATCCGTCCGCGAAATCGTCCTGCAAAGTGCGCAGACGGTCGACAGCGGCCACCACAGCGGAAAGCGTGTGGTCTTCCAGCGAGGTGAGATCGGGCATACGCCGAAATGCGGGCCAAGTTGTCGAGGTCTCGGACTCCATGGCCGCAGCCTATATTCGACTGCCACTACGGGGAACACGGTTGGCGCGCCAACCGTTTCCGCCCCGATCGGGGCCCGCGGCCACGGCCGCGCGCGGCGGGACGGTCGCGTCCCGCCGCGCGGGGGAAGGACGCGGTGGTCAGTGGGACCGGGTCGCGTTCCCGATCCAGCCGAGGATGTCGGCATCGGTCTGTGGCGCGTTCTTGTGCAGCTGGATGTCGTGACCACTGTCGGGCACGATCATCACATCGAGCTTCGCCTTGGGGTAGAAGGGCTTCTCCAGCGCCTTGACGGCCGTCGGCGTGCACGCGGTGCCGCTGGTCGCGGCGCAGCCGTAGCTGATGTCCTGGTCCCCGAAGGCGATGAGGGTCGGCACGGTGATCGCGCGGGACGGCGACCGGTCCGCGGGCAGGGCGATCGTGGCGAACTCCCCGAGTTCCCACTTGTTCGTCAGATCCTTGAGGCTCTCGTCCTTGTCGATGACGGACTGCTCCGCGTTGGGGGCGTAGTAGAAGCCGAACTGCCGCGTGCCCGGACCGGTCGTCCAGTATCCGGGATCGGTGATCCTGCCCTGGAACGCGGGATCGTCCATGGCGCGAACGAAGCCGCCCGGCGGCTCGTCGCCCGCGGAATCACCGGGCGCCTCCCCGCCGACGTGGCGCAGGCCGGTCAGCACGAACGCGTCCACGTCACGGTGCTTCTGGGCCTCGTACCAGGCCATCTCCGAGCCGAGGGAGTGACCGACCCATACGACCTGCTTGAACGCGCGGTGCCCGATCCTGCCCGCGCGCAGGTCGGTGATCACCTGGTGGACCGCTTCGGTCTGGTTCACGACTGTGTCGAGGCTGCTGGGCGGGATCGTGCTCTTGCCCGTTCCGATCCTGTCGACGGCGAAGGTCGAGTAGCCGGCGTCGAGCGCCTTCGTGACGTAGGAGTACGTGCCGGGGCGGAGCGGGAAGTCGAAGTAGGTGTGGTCGTAGGAGGCACCGGGGACCAGCAGGTTCACGGTCCCGCTGTGGGCGCCGTGGTGGCGTGGTGTGCACAACTGCCCGTACATGTGGGCGCCCTTGATGCCCGGCACGGTGACCGGCACCTGGGTCTCGACGCAGGTGGCGTTCGCGTGTGCGTGCGCGAGGGGGTGGCTTTCGAGCGAGTGGGCCGAGGCTTCGGCCGGGGCGATCGCCGACAGGGCGAGGGCGGCCGGTATCAGGCCGCCGAGGGCCCCCAGACGCATCTTGGCGCGTGTGCTGCTGCGGCGAATCATGTTTCCGTCTGCTCCTCTGAGATGCGATGAAGCGGCGCTGGTTCCGGTCGCCCCGCGAAGGCGGACGGGCGCCGACTCCGGCCCGTCCCGTCGCGTGGCCCGCTGCGTCCGACCGGGCCATCTCCACTGGAACCTCATTCCAGAGCCATCCTGGAACGAGGTTCCAGGCTTGTCAAGCCGACAACACGGCAGGGCACAACTCCCCGAACCCGCAAGCACTTTCGCTTGCTACGCTCCGTCATATGAATGCCGATCCCCTCACCTCACCGGGCCCTCTCGGCCTCCTGCGCATCGACCACGTAGGGGTCGCTGTGGCCGACCTCGACGAAGCCATCAGCTTTTACGCGCACCACTTCGGCCTGCGCTGTGTGCACCGCGAGGAGAACGAGGAACAGGGCACGCGCGAGGCCATGCTCGCCGTGGACGGAGACACCTCCGGCACCCGTATCCAGTTGCTCGCGCCCATGAGCCCCGACTCCCCCATCGCCCGCTTCCTGGACAGGAACGGGCCGGGACTCCAGCAACTCGCCTACACCGTGGCGGATGTCGAGGCAGCGAGCGACCGGCTGCGCGCCCAGGGAATGCGACTGCTCTACGACGCCCCCCGGCGCGGCACGGCGGATTCCCGCATCAACTTCGTCCACCCCAAGGACGCGGGCGGTGTCCTCGTGGAGCTGGTGGAACCCGCCGCCTCTCAGCACTCCTGAGAGCTGTCCGTACCGAGGCCGCGATCAGGGGCGGGGGGTGCCGCGCCGGCACCGGCACGCTCGTCGCCTGTGCCGATGCCGGTCAAACCCCCGTCTCAGCCCTGGTCGGTCTGACCGCGCCCCGGAGTGAGGAGGTAGGTCATCGCCATGTCGCTGAGTTCGTTCGCGTACCTGCGCCTGCCCTCCTCGCCCGTCACCGGGTCGGGGCGCACCGAGTTGTGGAAGCAGGCGCCCAGGACGGCACGAGCCACCGTGTCGAGCGCTCCCGCCGCGGGGGACCGGCGGATCTGCGCGGTGTAGGGGGCGGCGGCTTCGAGCAGGAGCCGGTGTATCTCGGTGATGGTGCGGCCGCCGCGGTCCAGGGAATCGGCGCCCCGCGCGCGCAACAGTTCGGGGAAGAGACCGTTGCCGTCGGCGAAGGACTCCAGCAGTGCACGCGCGTAGACGTCGACGACGCCGGACAACGAGGGCGCGGCGGCGCTCAGCTGCTCGGCCATGTAGTGCTCGCGGCGCTCCAGCATCCGCTCGGTCAACGCGCTGACCAGCTGTTCCTTGTCCTCGAAGCGGCGGTAGATCGTACCGACCGACACGCCCGCCCGTTCGGCGACGCCGGTGATCGTCAGCTCGTCCAGGCCGGACCGGGAGACGATCTCCTCGGCCGCCCGCAACACGCGGGCGAGAGTCGCGGCGCTGCGCGCCTGCCGGGGTTCCCGGTAGGGCGTCGGGCGGCTCGGCTCCTCGGTCATGTCCCGCATGGTACCGGCGGGGGTCTCGACAACTTCTCCGGCAGGTGGTGTACTCCCCTGCAACGCTTATGCGAACTCGAATTCACATTCGCATCCCACGAGGAGGGTAGTCGCCATGACCGACATCCACACCACCCCGGCGGTCACCGTCACGCTCACGTCCGGCCCCGCCGAGGGCACCATCGACGACTTCGAGCTGTTCTACGCCCGCCGCGCACTGGAGAGGTTCCGGACACGGCTGGGGCGCCAGGGCCTGCTCGACCTCCTGGCCGCGGACATCGAGGAGGGCAACGCCTTCCTGCGCGAGTGCGCGCGCACCTCCGAGGGCCGGTTCAAGGGCGGCACGACGGTGCTCACGGCCCGGGGAATCAGCTCCTCCGCGTTTCTCGCCTGGATGGACGGGGCCTTCTCCGGCGGTGACGAGAAGCCGCTTCTCGCCGCCCACCCCGAGCACTACGTCATGGGCACCGACGACATCGGCGCGCGCGTCGTGGAGAACATAGGCCCCCACGTCAGCTCGTTCTACATGGGCGGCTGGGGAACCGACGAGATGGCGTGGGCCGCCACCGCGGAGGAGCTGCTGCCGGAGGCGGACTTCCCGCGCAAGATGTCCTCGAACCTCTTCCTGGCCGACGGGACCGTCATCGGGCGGGCGCTCATCCAGTTCGGCGACACAGCCGACGGCTTCACGGCGAACCTCACGGTCTACTTCCCTGTCACCTGTCCGGACGACGTGCTGGAGCACCACCTGCGGCACTACGCGGTGGAGTTCAGGAACTGGATCGTCACCGCCGCGGCCGCGCGGGGCTGAGCAAGGAGATGAACATGTCCGCATCAGGGGACGACGCGACGGCCGGGAGCCGCGCGTCGACGGACCGGGCGAACGAAGAGCGCCGTTTCGCTCCCGGCGCCGCTCTCGCGGCGCACGCGAACGTCACGGCCGAGGCGTACGAGCGGGCCCGCGCCGACCGGCTGGGTTTCTGGGCCGAGCAGGCCCGGCGGCTCACGTGGGCGACCGAGCCGGTCCAGACGCTGGACTGGTCGCGGCCGCCGTTCGCGAAGTGGTTCGCGGACGGTGAGCTGAACGTCGCGTACAACTGCGTCGATCGCCACGTCGAGGCCGGGCACGGCGACCGGATCGCCCTGCACTTCGAGGGGGAGCCGGGCGACAGCAGGGCGATCAGCTACGCCGAACTGAAGGACGAGGTCAGCAGGGCCGCCCACGCGCTGACCGAACTCGGGGTCGTCGCGGGCGACCGGGTCGCGATCTACCTGCCGATGATCCCCGAGGCCGTCGTGGCGATGCTGGCCTGCGCGCGGATCGGCGCACCTCACTCCGTCGTCTTCGGCGGCTTCTCGGCCGACGCCGTGGCCTCCCGGATCAGTGACGCCGAGGCCAAGCTCGTCATCACGGCGGACGGCGGCTACCGGCGCGGCAAGCCGTCCGCCCTCAAGCCCGCGGTCGACGAGGCCCTGGCCCGTACCCCCGAGGTCGAGCACGTCGTGGTGGTGCGTCGCACCGGCCAGGACGTGGCGTGGACCGAGGGCCGCGACGTGTGGTGGCACGAGATCACCGGCCGGCAGCCCGCCGAGCACAGCCCCGAGCCCTTCGGCGCCGAGCACCCGCTGTTCATCCTCTACACCTCCGGCACCACGGGGAAGCCCAAGGGCATCCTGCACACCTCCGGCGGCTACCTCACACAGGTCGGCTACACCCATCACGCGGTGTTCGACCTCAAGCCGGAGACGGACGTCTACTGGTGCACGGCCGACATCGGGTGGATCACCGGGCACTCCTACATCACGTACGGGCCGCTGCTCAACGGCGCCACCCAGGTGCTCTACGAGGGCACACCGGACACGCCGCACCGGGGCAGGTTCTGGGAGATTGTCCAGAAGTACGGTGTGTCGCTCCTGTACACCGCGCCCACCGCCATCCGTACGTTCATGAAGTGGGGCGACGACATCCCCGCGGCGTACGACCTGAGCAGCCTGCGCGTGCTGGGCAGCGTCGGCGAACCCATCAACCCCGAGGCGTGGATCTGGTACCGGGAACACATCGGCGCAGGCCGGACGCCGGTCGTGGACACGTGGTGGCAGACCGAGACCGGCGCCATGATGATCAGTCCCCTGCCGGGAGTCACCTCGGCCAAGCCGGGCTCGGCGCAGACCCCGCTGCCGGGCATCTCGGCGACCGTGGTCGACGACGAGGCCGGGGAGGTGCCGAACGGCGCCGACGGCTATCTGGTGGTGACGGAGCCGTGGCCCTCGATGCTGCGCACGATCTGGCGCGACGACCAGCGCTACGTGGAGACGTACTGGTCGCGTTTCCCGGGCCGCTACTTCGCCGGTGACGGTGCCAGGAAGGATGCCGACGGCGACATCCGGCTGCTCGGCCGGGTCGACGACGTCATGCTGGTCTCGGGCCACAACATCTCCACCGCCGAGGTGGAATCCGCGCTCGTCTCGCACCCCCAGGTCGCCGAGGCCGCAGTCGTCGGCGCCGCCGACGCGACCACCGGGCAGGCGATCGTGGCGTTCGTGATCCTGCGCGACACGGCCGCCGAGTCCGCCGGCCTGGCCGACGCACTGCGCGCTCACGTGGGAAGCGTACTCGGCCCGATCTCCAAACCGCAGCGGGTTCTCGTCGTCTCCGAACTGCCCAAGACGCGTTCCGGGAAGATCATGCGGCGCCTGCTGCGCGACGTCGCCGAGAACCGCGAGCCGGGCGACGTCACCACCCTCACCGACGCGTCCGTGATGGACCTGATCCGGACCGGCGCGCCCGTCGCGGCCGACGAGGACTGACGCTCCGCCGTCACCCGCCCGCGAGGAACCCGCCCACGGGGGACCCACCGGCGGGCAACCCGTCCGCGGGAAACGGGCTGCGCCCCTCCCGCGACACCCGGCAGGAAACAACCGCGCCCGTCCGGCCCCCGGCGCCGCGAGCCGCTACTGCCCGCACGCGGCGGCGAGGGCCCGGCGGATGCGTACGGGCTCGTACGTCGGTGAGGCGATCGACAGGACCACGAGAGCGGTGCGCCCCAGGTGCGTCGCCAGGGCGCGGGCGGCGGCACTCGCGTCCCCCGACTTCGCCGCCTCCGCGATCGTGTGGTGCTGGGCGCTCGTGTCCGCCTGCCACTGGAGCGGATTCCACGAGACGAAGGACAGCCGGTAGCGCGTGGCATGGTCCGACAGCAGCGCGATCTCCCGTTCGAGGCGCGGCCCCGACGGGTGGACCAGGGTGCGATGGAACTGCTCGTGCGGGCACTCCCACTGCTCGACGTCTCCGGTGCGCGCCTTCTCGTCCATGTCCTGGAGCAACTGGTCGAGCCGCTGGAAGTGGTCCTCGTCCATGCGCGGGACCGCGATGCCGATCGCGAGCGCTTCCAGGCTGATGCGCATGGCGTAGAGCTCGTCGAGGTCCTCGTCGCTGAACGCCGTCACGCGCGCGCGGTGTTGTGACTCCTGCTGGACGAAGCCCTCACGCTGCAAAATTCTGAGCGCTTCGCGCAAGGGACCTCGGCTCACCCCGAGTTGCCGGGCCAGCTCGACCTGCGACAACCTGTCGCCGGCGCGCAGTTCGCCCCGCATGATCGCGCGCCGCAGCGCGTGGTGCGCTCTGCTCACCTCATCGGGGTGCGTGACCTCGCCCGCCACCTCGACTGACTGTGCTGGCATTCTGCCGGCCTTTCGCCCGATTCCTCCGACGGCCGGATGCACCAGTACCGTCCGGACGTCCTGCCAGGACAACCGTAGCCGACTGCGCCACCGTTCTGCCGACACTTTGAAGGTACAGGCGATCCATGGCACGGCCGCGCGGCCCGGAGCACCGGACCTCCAGACCTGCGGGGAGGCGTCACCCCGGGGGCGACGACAGGCGGCACGCGAGCGGCGCACCGCAAAGTGTTGACATTTTTGCCGGGCCTCCTACAGTGAGACCCGCGACCGCCCCGCTCCTCCCCAGGCGGTGCGCGGTGCGCGTACGGCCACCCCGCGGTCGTCCGGTGCCCCGCGCCCCTCGCGCGGCGACCCGCGAACGAAAACGCGGCCGGCGGCCCGTCCCCGCCACGTTCTGCCGCGTCACCGCCCTCGACCGCCCGCGAACGACCGCTCGTCCGCCCAGCCAGAATCGAGTGACACGATCGTGCCGACACCCCTCCCGCAGCGGAGCACCCGGTCATGACGGCGCTGCCCCACGAAGGGCTCCCGCTGGCCGCCGAGTTCGAAGAGCCGACCCCTGAACAGTGGCAGAGCCTGGTGGCAGGCGTCCTGCGCGGAACGGGCAGGGAAGTCCCGGACGCGGCACCGGAGGACGCCCTGGCCACCCCGCTGGAGGACGGACTCCGCACCCGCCCGCTGTACACCGCGCGGGACACCGCCCCCGACCCCGGGCTCCCGGGCTTTCCCCCCTTCGTGCGGGGCAGCCGCGCCGAAGGCAACGCCCTCGGCGGCTGGGACGTACGACAGCGGCACCTGGTCGCCGACGACGAGGCCGTCCTGACGGACCTGGAGAACGGGGCCACGTCACTCTGGCTGGTGGTGGGCCCGCAGGCGATCCCGGTCGCTTCCCTGAGCACGGTCCTCGACCGCGTCCTCCTCGGTCTGGCACCCGTCGTCCTCGACGCGGGAGGCGAAACGGGGACTGCGGCACGGGAGTTGCTGCGCCTGTACGAGGAGCGTGGCATCCCTGGTACGGCGGCGCGCGGGAACCTGGGGGCCGACCCGCTGGGCTTCGAGGCCCGTACCGGCGACAAGGGCCTCGCCTTCGCGGAGGCCGCCGCCCTGGCCCGTCGGTGTGCGCGGGAGTGGCCCGGCCTGCGGGCCCTGACGGTGGACGCGCTGCCGTACCACGAGGCCGGCGGCTCGGCGGCGCAGGAGCTGGGCGCCTCCCTGGCCACCGCGGTCAGCTACCTCAGGGAGCTGACCGGTGCCGGGCTGAGCGCCCGGCAGGCGGTCGCCCAGCTGGAGTTCCGCTACGCCGCCACGGCGGACCAGTTCCTGACCATCGCCAAACTGCGGGCCGCACGGCGCTTGTGGGCGCGGGTGACCGAGGTGTGCGGCGCCGTCGACGGGCAGGTCCAGCACGCGGTGACCTCGCCGGTGATGATGTCCCGCCGCGACCCGTGGGTGAACATGCCGCGCACGACGCTCGCGACGCTGGCGGCGGGGGTCGGCGGCGCCGACGCCGTCACCGTCCTCCCCTTCGACCACGCGCTCGGGCTGCCCGACGCGTTCGCCCGCCGGATCGCCCGCAACACCTCGACGATCCTGATCGAGGAGTCCCATGTCTCCCGCGTCATCGACCCGGCGGGCGGCTCCTGGTACGTGGAGCGGCTCACCGACGAACTCGCCCACGCGGGATGGGAGTTCTTCCAGTGGATCGAAGCGTCGGGCGGTCAGCCGGCCGCCCTGCGGTCCGGGCGCCTGCCTGACGCCCTGGCCACCACCTGGGCCGCGCGCCGCGCGAAACTGGCCGAGCGCCGCGAGCCTGTGACCGGTGTGAGCGAGTTCCCGCACCTCTCCGAAGATCTGCCGAACCGCGAGGCGGCACCACCCGTCCCGGCCGGCGGACTGCCGCGTGTGCGTCGCGACGAGGCGTACGAGGTGTTGCGCGCCCGCTCGGACCGCCATCTCGCGTCGGCCGGCGCCCGGCCGCGGGTGTTCCTGGCGCCCCTCGGTCCCCCGGCCGCCCACTCCGCGCGGCTGTCGTTCGCCCAGAACCTGTTCGGGGCCGGCGGCATCGAAGCGGCGACGGGCGAGTCCTTCGGGGACAGCGGCGCCACCGAGGTCTGCCTGTGCGCCGACGACGCCACGTACGAGGAACAGGCCGCCGCCGCGGTCCGGGACCTGAGGGCGGCGGGCGCCACGCACGTGTTCTGCGCCGGCCGCCCCGGGCGGTACGCGGGAGTCGACACCTACGTCTTCGCCGGCTGCGACGCGATCGCGACCCTGTCCGCCGCCCTCGACCGCATGGGAGTGTCCTGATGACGACCACCGGCGTCCCCGACTTCTCCGGGATAGCCCTCGGCACACCGAAGCCCACCGCCACCGGCGCGCAGTGGCGCGACGCGCTCGAACAGGTCGCCGACGGCCACGATCCGCGCTGGGAGACCCCCGAGGGCATCCCCGTCGAACCGCTCTACACCGGGCGGGACACGCAGGGCCTCGATTTCCTCGGCGGCTACCCGGGCATCGCTCCGTACCTGCGGGGGCCGTACCCGACCATGTACGTCAACCAGCCCTGGACCGTCCGCCAGTACGCGGGCTTCTCCACCGCCGAGGAGTCCAACGCCTTCTACCGGCGCAACCTGGCGGCCGGTCAGAAGGGGCTCTCCGTCGCCTTCGACCTGCCCACGCACCGCGGCTACGACAGCGACCACCCGCGCGTGACCGGTGACGTCGGCATGGCGGGCGTGGCGATCGACTCGCTGTACGACATGCGGCAGCTCTTCGACGGCATCCCGCTCGACAGGATGAGCGTCTCCATGACGATGAACGGCGCGGTGCTGCCCGTACTGGCGCTCTACATCGTGGCCGCCGAGGAACAGGGGGTACCGCCGGAGAAACTGGCCGGGACCATCCAGAACGACATCCTCAAGGAGTTCATGGTCCGCAACACCTACATCTACCCCCCGAAGCCGTCGATGCGGATCATCTCCGACATCTTCGCCTTCACCTCGCGGCGCATGCCGCGCTACAACTCCATCTCCATCTCCGGGTACCACATCCAGGAGGCCGGGGCGACGGCCGATCTGGAGCTGGCCTACACCCTCGCGGACGGGGTGGAGTACCTCCGGGCCGGGCAGGCGGCGGGGATGGACGTGGACGCGTTCGCCCCGCGGCTCTCCTTCTTCTGGGCGATCGGCATGAACTTCTACATGGAGATCGCGAAACTGCGGGCCGCGCGTCTGCTGTGGGCCAAGCTGGTGCGTACGTTCCACCCGAAGAACCCCAAGTCCCTCTCGCTGCGCACCCACGCGCAGACCTCGGGCTGGTCGCTCACGGCGCAGGACGTGTTCAACAACGTGACCCGTACGTGTGTGGAGGCGATGGCGGCGACGCAGGGGCATACGCAGTCCCTGCACACCAACGCCCTCGACGAGGCGCTCGCGCTGCCCACCGACTTCTCCGCGCGCATCGCCCGCAACACCCAGCTGCTGCTCCAGCAGGAGTCCGGCACCACCCGGGTGATCGACCCGTGGGGCGGCAGCGCCTACGTCGAGCGGCTGACGTACGACCTGGCGCGCCGGGCCTGGCGGCACATCGAGGAGGTGGAGGAGGCGGGCGGCATGGCGCGGGCCATCGACGCCGGCATCCCCAAGCTGCGGGTGGAGGAGGCCGCGGCGCGCACGCAGGCCCGGATCGACTCCGGCCGCCAGCCCGTCATCGGCGTCAACAAGTACCGCGTCGAGAACGACGAGCCGATCGGTGTCCGCTCCGTCGACAACACCGCCGTCCGCGCCCAGCAGATCGAGAAGCTCCGCCTGCTGCGGGACGAGCGCGACGAAGGCGCCTGCCAGGACGCCCTCGACGCCCTGACCCGCGCCGCCGGGGGAACGGACAACCTGCTGGAACGCGCCGTCGACGCGGCGCGCGCGAGGGCCACCGTCGGGGAGATCACCGGCGCGCTGGAGAAGGTGTACGGGCGCCACGCGAGCCGCATCCGCACCCTCTCCGGTGTCTACCGCGGCGAGGCCGGCGACTCCCCCGTGGTCGAAGGCACGCGCGCGCTGGTGGCGGCGTTCGAGAAGGCGGAAGGCCGTCGCCCCCGCATCCTGGTGGCCAAGATGGGGCAGGACGGTCACGACCGCGGCCAGAAGGTGATCGCCATGGCCTTCGCCGACCTCGGCTTCGACGTGGACGTCGGCCCGCTGTTCCAGACGCCCGACGAGGTCGCCCGCCAGGCCGTCGAGGCCGACGTGCACGTGGTGGGGGTGTCCTCACTGGCCGCCGGTCACCTCACGCTCGTCCCCACGCTGCGCGAGCGGCTCGCGGCACAGGGCAGGGAGGACATCATGATCGTGGTCGGCGGGGTGATCCCGCCCCAGGACGTGCCCGCCCTCCTGGAGATGGGCGCCGCCGCCGTCTTCCCTCCGGGGACGGTCATCCCCGTCGCCGCCCGCGACCTGGTACAGCGGCTGGCCGAGGCCCTCGGCCACGGGGAACTGCGGCCCGCCGATCGCCGGCACGCCCTCTGACCGGCATGGGCATCGACCTGGACACCTACGTGAAGGGCGTACTCGGCGCGGAGCGGGCGGTGGTGGGGCGCGCTCTGACGCTCGTCGAGTCCGCCCGCCCCGATCACCGGGCGCTCGCGCAGAGACTGCTCACCGCGCTGCTGCCGCACAGCGGGCACTCCCGCCGGATCGGCGTCAGCGGGGTGCCGGGGGTGGGCAAGTCGACCTTCGTCGACGCCTTCGGTTCCCGCCTCACCTCGCTCGGGCACCGCGTGGCGGTCCTGGCGGTGGACCCGTCCTCCAGCCGCACCGGTGGCTCGATCCTCGGCGACAAGACGCGCATGGAACGCCTGGCCGTCGACCCCGCGGCCTTCGTCCGCCCCTCCCCCACCGCCGGCACGCTCGGCGGGGTCGCCAAGGCGACCCGCGAGTCGATCGTGGTGATGGAGGCCGCCGGGTACGACGTCGTTCTCGTGGAGACGGTCGGCGTCGGCCAGTCCGAGACAGCCGTCGCGCACATGGTCGACTCCTTCCTGCTGCTGACCCTCGCCCGTACCGGTGACCAGTTGCAGGGCATCAAGAAGGGGGTCGTGGAGCTGGCGGACGTCATCGCCGTCAACAAGGCGGACGGACCGCACGAGCGGGACGCGCGCGCGGCGGCGCGGGAACTGGCGGCGGCGCTGCGGCTGATGCACTCCGCCGAGGCCGCCTGGACGCCGCCCGTGCTCAGTTGCAGCGCCCTGGAATCGTCCGGTCTGGACACCGTCTGGGAGCGCCTCGAACAGCACCGCGCGCTTCTCGGCTCCACCGGACGCCTCGCCGCCAAGCGCCGTGGGCAGCAGGTCGACTGGATGTGGGCGACGGTCCGCGCCGAGATCCTCGGCCGGCTCGACTCCGACCCGGCCGTCCGCGCGCTCGCTCCTGGTCTCGAACAGCGGGTGCGGGGCGGCGAGGTGACCGCGACGCTCGCGGCCGAGCAGATCCTGGCGGCCCTGGGCCGGGACGGCGCGTCGTAGGGCTCCTGCCCCGGCAGGGCGGGGCGGGTGCGGCAGTGGCCGTGGGGCGGGGCGGGCGGGCGCGGTAAGGGACCGCACCCGCCCGGGGGTGGCGCCCCGCCGCCTCAGTGCCCCCGCGGCAGCACGGCCTCGGCCTCCTCGTGCCCCGGCTCGGGCGAGCGCGCTTCCAGGAGGGAGCGGTGCTGGTTGTCCACCACCGTGTTGCGCACCACGCCGAGACGTTCCACCTCCACCTCGACCGTGTCCCCCGGCTGGAGCAGCCGAGGGGGTTTCCTGGCGTAGCCGACCCCGGCCGGGGTGCCGGTCGCGAGGAGATCACCGGGGCGCAGTGACACGGTGTGCGAGATCAGGGAGAGCGTCTCGCCGACGGGGTAGATCATCTGGTCCGTACGGGCGTCCTGCATGGTCTCGCCGTTGACCCGCGTCCGCAGTCGCAGCCCCTGCCGGAGGTCGCCGACCTCCGCGGCGGGCACCATGGGGCCGACCGGTCCGGACCGGTCGCCGTTCTTGCCCAGGGTCCACTGGGAGGTCAGCTTCTGGGCCCTGCGCGACGTGAGGTCGTTGAACGCGGAGTAGCCGACCACCGCGGCCAGGGCTTCCTCGGGAGAGGCGTCGACGAGCGGGGCGCCGACCCAGGCGAGGACCTCGCCCTCCCAGTCGAGGCCCTCTTCGTTCGAGGGCACGGGGACCTCGGCCCCGTCCACGGTCAGGGACGGGGTCCATCGTGCGAACAGCGTGGGGAAGGGCGGCAGTTCCACATCCTGGTAGCTGCCCTCGGCGGCGTGCTGGAGGTAGTTCAGCCCGACGCAGATGACGCGGGCGCCGGGGAGCACCGGGGGGACCCGTTCGACCGAGGTGGCGGGGAGCACCGGGCCTGCGGGCGGCCGGGACAGGTGGCCCGACGGGTCGGCCCAGAAGTCTTCGAGGGGGGCGATGACGGTGACTTCGTGGTCCTGTGCGGACAGGGCCGCGACGTCCACGCCGGAGCCGGCGTGCGGTCGCCTGATGCCCACGATCCTCATGTGTTTTCCTTTCCTGGTCCCCTCGGGCTCTGCCCAGAGGACCGTTTTCCACGCGATGTGTGGCGCCGGTCAGACGGCGTCGTCCGCGCGGGAGCCGGTGTGGTCGTGCTCCAGGTGGTGGCGCATCAGCAGGTCGGCGCCGAAGTCGTTGGAGGGGTCCCGCCAGACGCTGTGCACGTGGTTGCCGTCGTCCTCGGCGTTGTCGAACTCGATGAGCGTGACGGGGCCCTGGATCCGGAAGTAGTGCGGTGCGTCGAGGGAGGTCCCCCCGGCCCAGGCGAAGTGCAGGTTGTCCACGCCGCCAGCGGCCGCGATGCGGTCCATCTCGAAACCGACCAGCCCCGGGCGGGCGCGCTCGACGAACCGGGCCAGCAGGTCCTGGAAGTACCCGCGCTGGACGGTGGGCGAGAGGTCCCCGGCCCGGATGCCGCGGGCGTGCTCGCGGAAGTAGGCCAGCGCCTTGCGGTCCTCGTCGGTGATCATCGCGTCGCGGCGGCCGACGCCGTGGTGCGCGGGGTACTCGACGTCGCCGACGCGCTCCACGGTGCGGGTGACGAAGTCGGCGGGCGGCTTGTCGTGGATGACCGCCTGCTTCCGCTGCGCGCCGGTGAGGCTGTCCAGCAGGGCGAAGGCGGTGTCCTCCTCCTCGCCCAGGATGCGGAACGGTCCGAAGCGGGCCGGTTCGGCGCCGAGCAGGAAGGGGGTCGCGCTGACCACGTCACCGTCGACGACGCTGATGTTGAGCGACAGGTGGTGGCCGACCAGCCGCCAGCCCCACGTGGTGTCCGGCTGGGGCTGGCCGAAGAAGGTGAGGAAGTAGCCCCGCGCGTCGCGCAGGGTGGCGGCCACGTGGCCGAACACCGGCAGGTTGAGTTCCCGCAGCACGTGCTCGTTGGCCATCACCTGGACCACGCGGGCGTAGGCGGGGATCGACATCGACTCGGCGATCAGCCGGTGCGCCAGGACCTCCTGGCGGCGGTCGAGTTCGCCGAGGGGGAGGCCGTGCCGGCCGGACTCGGGGAGGAAGTTCCAGTGCGTCCTTCCGGGGTCCGTGTGCGGCAGCAGCACGCGGGCGCGCTGCTGCGCGTCGAGGCTGTCGAAGAGTCCCATCGCCGCGAAGGTGACCGCCGTCGCGTCGAACGACCCGTCGGGCCGCGGTTGGTGTGCCGACGGAAGTTCACCACCGTGCGGGGTGTTCGGCGTTGCCGTCATCGTGTTGCTTGCCTTTCTTGGCGGTGGGTGGCCTGCCCGGGGGCCGTGTCGTAGCGGTAGGGACCGAGGCACAGGAAGAGCGCGGCGCAGACCACGCACACGACGGCCAGGGTGAGCATCGCCGGGGTGTACGAGCCGTAGCTCTCCCGGCTCGCGCTCACGGCCGAGGAGGCGACGGCCCCGCCGATCTGGAACGCCGAGAACGCGAATCCGTAGATCTTGCCGTAGGCCATGCGTCCGAAGTGGCGTGGGACGAGGAAGCTGAGGACGTCGAACTCGGAACCGATCAGCAGTCCGGCGAGGGCCGCGGCGATGATCCCCGTCGCCACGTTCGGCCCCGCCGCGAAGAGCAGCACGGCGACGAGACCGCCGGCGAGGTTGCAGGACATGACCACGGAGGCGGGGAAGCGGTCCAGGAGCCAGCCGGTCGCGATCCTGGCCACGATGAGCGCGAGCCCGAGCGCGACCGGCAGCAGGTCGGCGATGTGCTCGGGGACCCCGGCGTCGAGGAGCAGCGGAATCTGGTAGACGGTGATCGAGGAGCCGACCAGGCCGAGCAGGAGGAACGCGCCCAGGATGAGCCAGAACGGCCGTCTTATCGCCGAGACCTTCAACGTGTCGCCGCCCGTGCGCACCTGTGTGGCGCGCGGGGTCGGTTCGGTGAGGTGGAAGAACGCGACGGGGAAGGCGAGGAGCGCGACCGCGCCCAGGCCGAGGAAGGCCGTCCGCCAGCCGAAGGCGCCGATCAGCCAGGCGGTGAGGAGGGGGACGAGTACGGTGCCGACGCCGATGCCCGCGTTGGCGATCCCCAGCGCGAGCCCGAGCCTGCGCTCGAACCAGCCGGCCGTCAGGCGGAGGTAGGAGACGGGCCACAGGCCGAGGCCGCAGAGGGGGACGAGGGCCCAGGCGAGGTAGAACACGGAGAGCCGGCCGGGCAGGAAGTACATCGCCATGAGGGAGAGCCCGAAGACCGGGGAGCTCCACAGGATGACGCGGCGCCCGCCGTACCGGTCGACCAGGTAGCCCTGCAAGGGCGAGATGATCATGACGGTGATGCTGAGGACGGACGCGGCCCGGCCGATGGCGGACACGCTCCAGCCGAACTCCCGGTGCAGCGGGGCGATGAACGCGCCGAACGACATGACGGTGAGCACGCTGGGCCCCACGGTGAGGCCGAGCGCGGACGCTATGGCCGTCCGCCAGCCTTTCGCCTCCTGGTCGGTGTCGGACGGCTTTTCGCTTGCCTGGACGAGCGTTGCGGTCGTGTCCGTGGTCATGCGGAATCCTCCTTGATCCCCTCGTGGAGACACCTCTCCCGGTCGGCGCCCGGCATCGGGCCGCCGACGCGGCGCGGGGAGGTGCGCGGGCGTGCGTCACCCCGGCCGCCCTGCGGTTCGAACCATGGATCTCAGTTGGCGAAGCGGTTCGCGGGCCCGGGTCGGTGGCCTGCCGTCCGTGGGGTGCCCGTCACCCGTCGTCGGTTCGCGGACGGAGCGCGCGGCGCAGGCGGGCGACGAAGGCGGGGATGTCCTCGTGCGCGCCGGCCGCGAACACGTAGAAGTCGGGCCGGGCGAGGAACGCCGTGCACGCGTGGCGCGCGAACCATCGGGCGTAGGTCCCGTCGAGTTCGTGGACGGAGCCCTCGCCCGACACGTCGGCGGTGACGCCGCCGATCGCGCGGAACCAGGCGGCGTCGTCCTCGCCCAGGAGCGCGGCGGGGTCTCCCGCGCCGCTGATCAGCTGCCAGCCGCCGCCGGCGATGTCGTCGAACAGGCCCTCGCGACCCGCCTCTTCGACGCGCGCCTGCGGGGCGAGCCGCCCCGTCGCCTCCCCGTGCCCGGCCGTCAGGGACGGGTGGCCCAGGCGCGGGTGCGGGGGCTCCCGCGTGATCGCCTCCGGAGCCGAGGACCGCCTCTTCATCTCGGTGTCCCGCGCGGCGGCGCGGTCCGCGTCGAGCTCGCAGATGACACGGCCCGCGGCGACCGCCTCGTCGATGATCGTGCGGACGTGTCCCATGCGTTCGGGACCGTAGGTGTCCAGCACCTCCGGCGCGGCCGTTCCCCGGTGGACCATGCCCAGGCGCCAGGTGAGCGCTCTCGCGTCCCGCAGCCCGGCGCAGAGTCCCTGTCCGAGGAAGGGCGGCATCAGGTGAGCCGCGTCCCCCGCGAGGAAGACGTTCCCGCTGCGCCAGCTCCGCGCCCACTGGCCCCGGAAGGTGTAGACGGCGTGCCGTTCCAGCCGGGCCGTCTTCTCGGTGACGCCCCAGGGGGCCATGAGGCGCCAGGCCGTGCTGTCGCGTCCCAGTTCCTCGACGGTCGTGTCGGTGCGGCGCATGAACTCGAACCGCCGTCGTCCCGGGCCGCTGTTGACGGCGGTCGCGGGCTGCTCGGGATCGCAGTACTGGGTGACGAAGGCGCTCCACTTCTCCTCGGCCAGCGGCTGGTAGTCCACCACCAGCCAGTCGGCCTCGAACCCCGAGTCGCCGACGTCGATGCCCAGGTGGGTGCGGACCGCGCTGCGGGCGCCGTCGGCGCCGATCAGCCAGCGCGAGCGGAGGTGCGAGAGCGCGCCCGGCTCTTCGGTGGGAGCGACGTGGGCGGTCACTCCCGTGTCGTCCTGGGTCAGGCCGTGGAAGGACCATCCGCGGTGGAGGGTCACGCCGGGCGTGGCGAGCGCCAGCTCCTCCAGTACCGCCTCCAGGTCGGGCTGGTGGAAGCCGTTGGTGTTGGCCCAGCCCGACTCCGCGGCTCTGTTCCAGTCGATGGCCTGGAGGAGTTCGCCCTTGCCGTTGCGGAACTCGTAGCCGCCCCGTTCGCCCTGGGACGGTTCGAAGAGGTCGGCGTGGTCGGTCATGACGCCGGCGGCCTGGAGGATGCGCAGCGCCTCGTGGTCGATGGTGCACGCGCGGGGCAGCGGGTACCGCCTGGGCTGACGCTCCACGACGGACACGCGGAGGCCGGACTGCCCGAGGAAGAGCGCGGTCAGCAGGCCCACGGGGCCGCCGCCGACGACCACGCAGTCGACCGTGGGCCGGAGGGGGGCGTGGGCCCGCAGCCCCGGTGGGATCGTCATGCGTCCAGCTCCCGCGGGCCGGTGGCGCCGGGACGGCGGGTGGGCGCGGGGGATGACGGGGACGGTGTACGGGTCATGGGCGGCTGCTCCGCAGTGATCGGGGAGTGGGCGGGGAGGCGGGTGTCCTGGGGAAGGGCGACGCACTTGGCGTGCGGTGAGCGCGCTTGCGTCCGCCACACGGCGGGCAGATCACCGAGCGGGAAGGTGTGGACCGCGACCCGCAGCTCGCCCCGGGAGAGGGCGGCCCACAACCAGTGCAGTGCCCTCGCCTTGTCCCGCAGCGGGGTGTGGAGGCCGGCGAAGCCCGACAGGACGAGTCGCCTGCCGCGCAGCACTCCGGCCGGTATGCGGGCGCTCGCACCGGCGGCATGGCCGATGTTCACCAGCCGGGCGCCTGGCGCGCACGCCCCGAGCGCCGCCTCCAGCGGTGCCCCGTACAGCCCGTCGAGGACGACGTCGACGGGTCCGGCGGCGGCCAGGAGCCGCGCTGTCAGTGCCTCTTCGTCCTCGTCGGGGCGCAGGGCGACCACGGCGTCCGCGCCGAGACGCTGTACGTGGTCCAGAGCGGCCCGGTCGCGGCCGACCCCGACCACCCGGCCCGCGCCGCACCGGCGCGCCACCTGGACGGCGAGCTGTCCGACCGCGCCGCTGGCTCCCAGTACCAGCACCGTCTCGCCTTCTCGCAGCCCGGCCTCCTCGATCAGCGGCAGGTACGCCGCCGTGCCCGAGTTCCCGACGGCCGCGGCCCGCACCGGGTCGAGGCCGTCGGGCAGGGGCAGCAGGTCCTCGTCGGCGACGAGCGCGCGGGCCGCCAGCGCCCCCGGGGTGGCCGGCGCCGCGTGGCACTCGGCGTAGACGAGGGAACCGGGTGCGTGGCGGTCGGAGTCGAGGACGACGCCCACGCACTCGCTGCCCGGGACGTAGGGCGCCTCATGCCGTACGGAGTGGAACGTCCCGGCGGCGATGGCCAGATCCAGCGGGTTCAGCGGTGCCGCCACCACCGACAGCAGGGTGGTGCCGGGCGTCCTCGGGGGCAGCACGATCGAGCCCAGGCGGGGGCGCGCGCCCGGAGCCTCGACGATCGCCGCCCTGACCCGCGGGTGCG
>NZ_JAAGLR010001055.1 GCF_010548245.1 Streptomyces sp. SID11385 | reverse complement strand
GCGGGGCAACGGCTGGCCGACGCCCCAGGGCCGGCCGACGCCCCAGGGCGGCAGGCCGTCGGGCCATGGTGAGCCGGAGTACTTCGGCGGCCCCCCGCAGCCCCAGCCGCGCCCGCAGGCGCAGAACGGCGGCTACGGCTACCCCGGCAACCGCCCCCCGCAGCAGCAGGGCGGCGGCTACGGCTACCCGGGCCCGTCCGCACAGGCCCCGTACCCCTCCCCGGCCCCGCACGACAACCCCGGCCACACCCAGGCGTTCGCGATCGGCGAGGACCCGTACGGCCACGACGTGCCCCCCGCCCCCGCGGCGCCCTCGGGCCCCCGGCTGCGCTGGCAGGACCTGCTCAGCGGCATCGTCCTGCGCCCGAACCAGACCTTCCAGCGGATGCGCGACTACGCGGTCTGGGGCCCGGCGCTCGTCGTCACGCTGATCTACGGGCTGCTCGCGATCTTCGGCTTCGACGACGCCCGCGACGACGTCATCCACGCGACGCTGAGCACGGCGGTCCCGTACGTCCTGACCGCGGCCGTCATGATCACGCTGAGCTCCTTCGTGCTCGGCGTCGTCACCCACACCCTGGCCCGCCAGCTCGGCGGCGACGGCTCCTGGCAGCCCACGGTGGGCCTGTCCATGCTGATCATGACGCTGACGGACGCGCCACGCCTGGTCATCGCGATATTCGCGGGCGGCGACGCCTCGTTCGTGCGGATCGTCGGCTGGATCACGTGGATCGCCGCGGGCTTCCTCTTCACCTCGATGGTGAGCCGCTCCCACGACCTCGCCTGGCCCCGCGCGCTGGGCGCGAGCGCAATCCAGCTCGCGGCGCTGCTGTCCCTGATCAAGCTCGGGACGTTCTGACGCGCGGGCGTACGTACGCGAAGGGGCCCGCCGGGCGTACCGGCGGGCCCCTTCGCGTACGCGCCCGTGCTCAGGCGTCGAGCACCTGATCATCGCGCCGCACGACGGGCGGCTGGACGCTCCAGGGGAAATTGATCCAGTCGTCGGTGCGCTTCCACACGTACTCGCACTTGACGAGGGACTGCGACTTCTCGTAGATGACCGCGCTGCGGACCTCGGCGACGTGCTCGACACAGAAGTCGTGCACGAGCTTGAGGGTCTTGCCGGTATCGGCGACATCGTCAGCGATAAGGACCTTCTTATTGCTGAAGTCGATGGCGTTGGGAACGGGCGCGAGCATGACGGGCATGTCGAGCGTGGTGCCGACACCCGTATAGAACTCCACATTCACGAGATGGATATTCTTCACGTCGAGGGCATAGGCGAGACCACCGGCGACGAAAACGCCGCCGCGCGCGATGGAGAGCACGAGGTCGGGCTGGTAGCCGTCGTCGGCGATGGTCTGCGCGAGCGCGCGGACGGCGCCGCCGAAGTCGTCGTACGAAAGCTCTTCGCGCTTGCCGCTGTTGCCGGGGCTCAGGGGGCTCACGGGGCTCACACCTCGGTCCGGTGGAAGTTCAGGTAGGAACGGGAGGCGGTGGGCCCGCGCTGGTCCTGGTAGCGCGATCCGTACCGCTCCGAGCCGTAGGGGAACTCGGCGGGCGAACTGAGCTGGAACAGGCACAGCTGCCCGATCTTCATGCCGGGCCAGAGCTTGATCGGCAGGGTCGCCAGATTCGACAGTTCAAGAGTGACGTGCCCGGAGAAACCGGGGTCGATGAAACCGGCCGTGGAATGCGTGACGAGCCCGAGCCGGCCGAGCGAACTCTTTCCCTCAAGACGGGAGGCGAGATTGTCGGGCAACGTGATGACCTCGTACGTCGAGGCGAGCACGAATTCCCCCGGATGCAGAATGAACGGCTCGTCGCCCTCGGGCGAGACCTGCCGCGTGAGATCCACCTGTTCGACGGCGGGATCGATATGGGGATACCGATGGTTCTCGAACACCCGGAAATACCGGTCGAGACGCACATCGACACTGGAGGGCTGGATCATCGATTCGTCGAACGGATCGATCCGCACCCGACCGGCATCGATCTCGGCCCGGATGTCCTTGTCTGAGAGAAGCACGCGTCAAGGGTACGGCCCGCCCCGCGCCGGGACGGGCCCACCCCGTTCAGCGCGCCCCGGCCTCCACCGGAACCGCGTACCTCAACCGCGCACACCTCGGACACCGCACCAACCGCCCCGGCCCGATCCGCGCGGCCCCGAGCCGCCGCATCGGAAACGAGGACGTGGCAAACACATGCCCCTCAGCACATCGCACGACGGTCTCCCCCATCAACCAACAGGCCCCTTCCACACCGCGACGATCCAGGACGAACGCCACATTACGCCCCCACCCACGCCCGCCCCGCACCCAACCCCCCACCCCCATACGGTAGAGTTCCCCCAACGAAACACCCCGCCACCACCAGCCCCCACGGTCTGGTAGGCTGCGGAGGTATTTCTACGCGGGTGTAGTTTAATGGTAGAACATGAGCTTCCCAAGCTCAGAGCGCGAGTTCGATTCTCGTCACCCGCTCCATAGGAAAGCCCCAGGTCGATGGCCTGGGGCTTTGTTGTTGTCTAGACCTCTCCGAGGCGGCGTGCCATTCGCGTGCCATAGAGGGGGCCTCAGGGATGTCGAAGCAGAGGACGACCCGGCCGGCATCACCGTAGGCGGGCGCCTTGGGCTGAGGTGGTCTGGCTGAGCTTCGCGGGCCGAGGGGCACTTCCGCGAGGCGCCCAAGCGGCCACGGCTCGGCACAAGCCGATGGGCGCGAAATGCACTCCCCAGGCGCACTTGTTGGGGGAGGTCGTGGACGCGAGCAGCTATTAGGTATGGGTTGTCCCGTAAATGGTCTTCAAGTCGTCTTGGGCATGGGCCAGGCTGCAGTTCAGGCCTTGCCGATCCAACGAGGGCAAGGTTGCGCATCCGGGCAATTCCGAGCATCGCACGGTGGACACCGTCTCCCCTGAGCACGAACTCCTGGCTAACGTTCAGCTCAACAACAGGACAACGACGATCACCGCGATGCCGCGTACATGCATCGGGTCTTCCAGTCCTGAAGCTCCTGCTCCAGCTTCTTCAGCTTCGCGGTGTACTGCCCCTTCCTCTGCGCCTCCAGCAGGTGATAACTCTCCGCGAGGGCCACCACGTCCAGCTTGACGAGGGAGTTCTTCGCTTCCACAAGCCCTAGGTTCGCTTCGGCGATGAGGGACAGGGTTTCCCTCTTGGCCTCCACCAGCTTCTTCATGTCGTCCAGGGCATGGCCAAGGTTCGAGACCACGGGGACGCTCTCCAGGTAGCCCACGGCCCGTGAGAAGTCCTCCAGGCTCCTCGAATCCACCCGGTTCGCGGTACTGGCGAAACCTTCGAGGACATCCACGCTGAGACCGCTGACGGCCTGGCTGAACATCTCGGCCATCGACCAGTTCATCTCGCTCGACAGCGCGTTGGAGAAGTCCTTGAGGACCTTCGTGTCCAGGCTGTTGAGGGCAGCGGCGACCTCGGGGAACTCCTTCGCCACTTGGTTGATCACGACGTGGGTGTCCCGGCCGGAGTGGAAGGAGAGGTACTTGTCGCCCATCAGAGGTTGATGGTGCCGCTGAAGTCCCTGCCCACGTTGTAGTTGGTCTGCGCGTGTACCTCGCCGAACGTCACAGTGGAAATCGAGTTGTCGACCGTCAGGTTGTGCTGGATGAGCCTGACCCTCCAGTAGGCGGCGATGTCCTCCAATGGAAGAGTTTCCTCCCTGAGCAGGACCGCGTGGTCGGCAGCCTCCTCCGCGTACCGGTCCCGGACTTCCTGGGGCGCACCGGAGATGAGCACCCTGACGCGTTCGCGTACACGGTCGAGCAGCCCGGTGGCTGCACCTGCGGCGACAGCTTCGGTGACAGCAACGGCGGCTTCAGCAGCGTTGACCATGAGATGAAAATATCGAAGCGGGAGGTCCATTGCAGGGAAATGCGGCTTCCCGCCAGGTATGGAACTGGATCGGCCGCTAGAGACTCCGGCGGCCCCGGCCGCAGGCAAAACGGAGATCCGCCCGCGCCTTGGCGGCTGGTGACAGTTCTCGCGCATGGGGGTGCGGACGCAGCACGGTGCGGGGTCCGGTGCGCGGCACCCGACCGAACACAGCGGACCGACGATCCCGGTGCACCACCGGTGAAGACAGCGACTACATAGCTGAGTTTGTGACGGCCTCTGGTCACCACTGCACAGCGGTCGACGAACCACGGGGGATGGGCACCGGAGACGATCCGGATGCGCGAGGGCCGGTTCTCTCACCGCCCCGCCTCCCACGCCGTCGCCACGTCCAGCAAGGCCCACGTCTCCACCCCCAGCGAACGCAGGTGCCACCGGGTCGCGGAGTCGCCCCACGAAGTCGTCGGCAGGCGGGGCGAGTCGAGCAGCCTCCAGCCGGCCCGGACCACGCCCGCCACCCCGGGATGACCGCAACCGCTGAACGCCTCGCACAGCTCGCGCAAACCAGAACTCAGTTGCACGAAGGCATCGTTGACCGTCTGCCGGTCAGGGCGATCCACCGGGGACAGCCCCCGAACGCGCTCCACGGCGGCGCTCAGCTTCCGCACCAAAGCGGGTTCCAGCTCCCGCAGGTATTCGTCCGGCGCCTGGCTCGGGGCGCTCATCGGGTCCCCTCAGCGGAGGGCAGGAGCGCGCGTACGGTCTTGCCATCGCCCACGGCGGCCCACGTGACCCGCGCGCCCAGCGCGGCGACGAGGAGCAGCCCACGTCCCGACTCGGCCTCCCTCCCGACACCCCCGACGGCGGCCGGCCTCGGCGTCGCCGGGCTGTTGTCCACCACCTCGACGACGAGGGCGCCGTCCGCTCGCGGAGCCAAGCGCAGCACCAGGTACGAACCGTCGCCCGCACCGTGCAGCACCGCGCTGGTCATCAGCTCCGACGCGATCGTGCGTGCCGCCTCCAGGTCGCCGTTGAACCCAAGCCTCGGCAGCAGCCGTTCAGCTGTACGGCGGGCCTCGGCACCGAGACATGCGCTACCGCGAACTCCCCTGCCCAGTCACGGGGAGCCACCAGCTGTGCTGCGTCGTCGTCTGTTGCTGCCACGGACATTGGTCCCCTCGGCACTCGTCAGCCACCACGTCGGTGAGTGACCGAGCATTCCGCCGCCGGGCGACGCATCTCCACAGCGTTCGAGCACCGGCATTTCCTCGGCAAAATCCCTCGGATGGGCTACGAAACCTCGCCGCCCCCTCGGAATCACCTCGGATCACCCAACGGGACTAAGTAGAGCCGAAGTTGAGCACGTAGCAGCCGTACCGTGAAGTCGTACGTGCCGGTGACCTCACTGCAAGGGGACGTCATGCACACGCTGTTCAGGCAGCTCTGCGACGCACGAGAGCCGAAGCACCCGAAAGCCTTCCAGGCCCGATTCCGCGCCGCCGCCGAAGAACTCGCGGCAGCGGACAACGACCCGGTTCTCCTGACGTGTTGCCCCGCGGAGACGACGTACGAGGCTTGGTACTACGGCAAGCGCGTACCGCAGCGCGACGCCCGCCGCATCCTCGTCCGGATGTTCGGGCACAGCATCGAGCAGTTGCGGAAACCGGCCGCTGACGAGACGCACCGGGATGGCCCCGGCGCGCTCACCAACATGAGGAGGAGCGCCGAGATGGCCGCACGCCGAGCCCGCGAATTCGCGCTGGGAGCTGAACGAGGACAGCTCGGGGACGAAACCCTGGGGTTCCTCCAGGACGAGGTGGCCCGCATCGCCGCCGTCTACCAGCGCGTACCCCTCCCCACCCTCTTCCCCGACTTGTCGGCCGCGCAGGAAGACGCGTTCCGTCTCATCGAGGGTGGGCGCGTACGCCCCAGCCAGATGCGGCAGTTGTAGATCTGCGCGAGCCTCTTGTCCTGGTTCATGTCCAAGGCCAGCCATGACATGGGGGACATGCACTCGGCGATGATGCAGGCGCGAACCGCGGGCGTCTGCGCCGAACAGGCCGAGCACCCCGCCCTCCTCGCCGCTGTCGACGGCCTCAAGTCGCTCATCACCTACTGGGCGGGGCGCCCGGACGACGCCGTGTTCTTCGCCCGCAAGGGTGCCGCCGAGCACCCGGCCCTGCGAGGCAGCGTCTCCGCCTGGCTCCCCGCCCTCGAAGCCCGGGCTGCCGCGCTCCTCGGCGACGCGGAGGCCGTGCACGCCGCCAACCAGCGCGCCACCAGCGCCCGCGCCGACATCACCCCGGACGAACTCGACAACCTCGGCGGCATCCTCACCTTTACCGAGGCCAAGCACGCCTACTACGCCGCCGAGTCCCGCGTCCTGCTCGGGCTCAGCGACACCGAAACCACCGAGGCGGTCGTCGCGGCGGCCCACGCCTACCAGGACCGAGGCACCGACTACTGGGCATACGGGGACGAGGCAGGCACCCAGTGCAACGTCGCCCTCGTACACCTGCACGCGGACGCCCTGGACGGAGCCGCTGACGCCCTCCGCCCGGTCCTCGATCTGCCCCCCGCCCAGCGCAACAAGGGCATCGTCGTCTCCGCCGGGCGCGTCGCGACCACCCTCACGAACAGCCCCGCCCGGACCAGCGTCCTGGCCCGCGAGCTGCGCGAGGAGATCGCCCAGTTCACCACCGTCCGTCTCGCCCTGCCGAGCTGACCAGACCCGGCGATAGGGTCCGGCAATGCAGCCGATCCATTTCACCGCTGGCCCCGTCACCCTCCGCGAATTCACGACGGACGACGTCGCCGCAGTGCTCGCCGTCTACGGTGACGCTGCGGCGACCCGCCATATGAGCTTCGAACCGCGCACCGAGGACGAGACCCGGGCCATCGTGGAGCGCACCATAGGCGCCGCGCAGGCCGACCCGCGGACGGAATACGGGCTCGCCGTCACCCGCGCGAACGACAGCCAGCTCATCGGCTTCGGCCGGCTCGCCCTCGACCCCCACCAGACACGCGGCGCCACCATGGGCTTCGCCCTCCGCCCCGACACCTGGGGCCAGGGCTACGGCACCGCCACCGTCCGAGCGCTCCTCGGCCTCGCGTTTGGCCCTTTGTCCCTGCACCGCGTGTGGGGCGCCCGCTCCCCCGCCAACGAGGCGAGCGCCGCCACCATGAACAAGGCGGGAATGGTTGAGGAGGGCCGCATCCGCGAGCACATCCAGAAGGCTGGCCAGTGGCGCGACTCCATCGTCCACGCCATCCTGGACCGGGAGTGGGCGGGGAAGCAGGAAGTTGCAGGCAAGTAGCGGGAGCGCGAGGCAGATACACCAGGTGCTGTTCGACGGACACGATGCAACGCACCAACGCTTCGTCACCACGATTATGAGCAAACACCGTTCGGGCAAATGCCGGAGCCACCTGGCAGGCCAAAGCCGGGAAGCGGTGAGGGCAGTCTCGGGATCGTCCTCGCGAGCGCAGGGAGTGTGCCGAGCGCCCGGATGAGGTCGACGTAGTCCGGGGCTCATCCACCCACGCGCGGGGAGCGGTAGATGTGTCCGGCCTGTCGCCGGATCAGGTCGGGCTCATCCCCGCACGCGCGGGGAGCGGGCCGCCGGCGCCCACGGCGTGGTGCCGTTTTGGGTTCATCCCCGCACGCGCGGGGAGCGGGCTGCCAGTCCGGCGGGCCCGGCTTCACAACCGGGCTCATCCCCGCACGCGCGGGGAGCGGTCGCGCGGCGGTTTCGTCTTCATCTCGGCCCCGGGCTCATCCCCGCACGCGCGGGGAGCGGCTGGCGCGTCTGCTCGCCGACCCGCTGCCGCGGGGCTCATCCCCGCACGCGCGGGGAGCGGCTCGCGGCTTTCGACCTGACGGAGCTGGTGCTGGGCTCATCCCCGCACGCGCGGGGAGCGGCGGGGGCGGGGGATGCGGGGGAGCCAGCGGCCGGGCTCATCCCCGCACGCGCGGGGAGCGGGTCTTCGATGCGGGCCAGGGGCAGATGCAGAGGGGCTCATCCCCGCACGCGCGGGGAGCGGCAAGGACATGGAAACCTCATACCTTCGATCGGGGGCTCATCCCCGCACGCGCGGGGAGCGGGACGTTTCACGACGAGGAAGGGCCGATTGAGCAGGCTCATCCCCGCACGCGCGGGGAGCGGTGATCGTGTTCGGGCCCCCGGAGGGTCTGAGCGGGCTCATCCCCGCACGCGCGGGGAGCGGGGTTCTCCAGTTCGCGCCGCCAGCGCTTCACCGGGCTCATCCCCGCACGCGCGGGGAGCGGCGCAACCTCGCCCTCACCCGCCGCGACCCGCTGGGCTCATCCCCGCACGCGCGGGGAGCGGTGGGAAGACCTCTACCAGGGCTACCGCCGCGCAGGCTCATCCCCGCACGCGCGGGGAGCGGCTTGGTGGCCTTACCGTGGTGGTACATGGGGTGGGCTCATCCCCGCACGCGCGGGGAGCGGACCGCACCGCCCGCCGCATCGAGGCCCAGCGCAGGCTCATCCCCGCACGCGCGGGGAGCGGTCACCAGCGAGACGATGAGATAGATCAGGGTCGGGCTCATCCCCGCACGCGCGGGGAGCGGCTGAACGCGGGAACCGTCAGCGCCTACGCCGTGGGCTCATCCCCGCACGCGCGGGGGCGGCGTCCGAATCCGCGCGGCTGTGATGCGACGCCGGGCTCATCCCCGCACGCGCGGGGAGCGGGCCTCGGTCAGCGCGCGCAACGTGATGGCCCTGGGCTCATCCCCGCACGCGCGGGGAGCGGGTCCGCATCATCTTCTCCGTGGTCGTGATGGAGGGCTCATCCCCGCACGCGCGGGGAGCGGTGTCGAGGGCGATCACGTCTGCGGTGTAGCGGGGGCTCATCCCCGCACGCGCGGGGAGCGGACGTCCCACAGCATCATGTGCGACGTGCCGGGGGGCTCATCCCCGCACGCGCGGGGAGCGGCCCGGCGCCTGCGCCGCCGCGGGCACGACGTCGGGCTCATCCCCGCACGCGCGGGGAGCGGGCCTCGCACGACCGACCAGAGGGCGGTATCGGGGGCTCATCCCCGCACGCGCGGGGAGCGGCTCTGTACTGGGTGCGGTTCGTTCTCTGTGGAGGGCTCATCCCCGCACGCGCGGGGAGCGGTCCGGCCCGAGGTACACGACGTCAGCGCCGAGGGGCTCATCCCCGCACGCGCGGGGAGCGGGGGGAGGTGTGGGAGCTGGCGTTGGCGATCGGGGGCTCATCCCCGCACGCGCGGGGAGCGGGGACCATCACCGCTGGCGCCGTCCTCTTCTCCGGGCTCATCCCCGCACGCGCGGGGAGCGGTTGTCGCCGTTCGTCGGCATGACGCGGCTGAGGGGCTCATCCCCGCACGCGCGGGGAGCGGCAGCGCTGACGGTCATGTCCAACATGGGGATGGGGCTCATCCCCGCACGCGCGGGGAGCGGTCTTTGTGAGCTGGGCTTTTATCAAGGTGCGGTGCCTCGTGGAGCAAGGATGAGAGAAACGGACATATAGAATAATCAGGGCTCTCGGGGTCCCGGAGCGCCTCCACCAGCCATACGCGAGACACTCGCGTCGAGCCACCTGCCCGGTGCGCTCCGCTCGGCTCACCGATAACGCCGCCTGGTTCGGTTCCTCCCGGCTTGGGCGTGACGCCAGGCGCCATACGCGGGCCGTTGCGGCGCGCAGGTGCTCCGATGCGATCAGGCGCCGCCGCGCAAATGCGCCGGGCCTCCGGCCAGCGGCGAAGAGCCGCGATCGGTCGTGTCAGCTACGGCTTGTTGCCGAATCGGCGGCGCTTGGAAGCTTTACTCCATCCCTTGGAGGCCGCCGCGGGTGCAGGCAGGGAGCGGCCTGAAGGGCGGAAGATGAGGGTCAGGCCCTCGTGGTCGACTGGATGCCACTTGTGGTCGTGGGTGCGGAAGGCGTAGCCCTGTTCGGAGTCGGTGGCGTAGGCGAGGAGGGCGCGGCCTTGTCCGGCGTACTGCCTGACCTCGTCCCACAGGAAGTCGCGGATGCGGGCGGATGGGTTGCCGAGGAAGACACCGGGCGAGATTTCCAGCAACCAGCGGGTGAGCAGGCCGCGCAGACCCACCGGGCAGTGAGTGAGGACGATGACGGTCACCAGATGACTCCGTGGCGCACCATGTCGTCCTGGGTCCAGACGTCCCGCGCGCCGAAGGTGGCATCTCCGGCTGCCCCCTGATCGCCGTAGTTGCGGCCGGCTGCCATCTCGGCGCCCCGGTCGGAGAGCAAGGTGACATGATCGCGTTCCTCCGGCTGCCCGGTACCCGCGGACGCGAGGAGGGACTGGATGTCCCGTACGCACCGGTCGAGCAGTCGCGTGGAGTTGATGCGGTCCCGCAGCGCGCGCCGGGTGCGGGAGCCAATGTCCTCGGGTCCCTCCGCGGCGACCTCGAAGGCCACGGGGATGCCGATGTCCGTCTTGTAGAAGTCGGCCACGTCCAGTACGAAGGAGAGTTCGTGGCCGGAGTGGACGAAGCCAAGACCCGGTGTGCACCCCAGGGCCGTCACGACGGCCTGGGCGATGCCGTACATGCACTGCGCCGCGGCGGTCACGGCCTGATTGGGAGCATCGCCCGAGTTGAAGTCTCCTGGTGTGTACCGCCGGCCGTGCCACGGGACGCCGGTCCGGGCCGTCTGTTCGGCATAGCACTGCTTCACGCGGTCCCCTTCCCGGCCGAGCAGTTGGCGGCGGGTGCACCCGGCAGGGTCTTCGTCCGGGAAGCGGAGGCGGTACATGGCTCTGGCGACATCGAGCCGGGTGCGCTGGTTCGCCCAGGCGGTGGCCTGGGCCTCCAGGAGCGCCGAGGAACGGTTCAGCGCCCTCCCACCTGCGTAGAAACGCACGCCGTGCTCACCGACCCACACCACCACAGCGCCGCTCTCCCCCAGAACGGCCATGGCTTGGTGGGTGATCCGGGTACCGGGGCCGAGCAGCAGGCACCCGATCGTCGCGGACGGGATGTGGCGCACGCCCTCCGCGTCCTCGGCGGTGAGGGCGTTGGCGTCGCGGTGGACGGTGCAGCGTTCCAGGTAGACGAAGGACAGCCGCTCGCCGACGCGGGTGAGCTGGCGCGGTCCGGAGGCGGGACGCTTGCTGACAGTGGCCACTTTGCTACTCCGTTCGTGCCAGGGTCATGAGCCCGCAGCCGTACGCCTTGGCCTTGCCCAGGCCGGAGGTGAGGGTGCGGCGGAAGGCTGCGGGGTCGAGGACGCGAAGGCGGCCGTCGAAGGTGACCCTGGTCAGTTTCACCTGGTGCGTACGGGTGTCCTTCTCGCCGCGTTTCTGGAACATCAGGTCCTTGCGGCTGTGCGCGACGACCTCGTAGGCGTCGATCGGGGGCAGGTCCTCGCGCGGCTCCGGCTTCTCCAGGACCGCGAAGCCCGCGTCCTGCTGCCGGTTGAGCAGCCACTCCACCTGATGGCGTGGGGTCACGTGCGCGGTGCGCTTGGTCGGTTCGGCGGGCACGCGCCGGATGCTGTGCACGGGGTTGGCGGTGAGCCGGAAGGCCCAGACGTCGTCGGCGGTGATCCGGCCGAGGAACGTGCCGTACGGCCTTGTCTGCCAGCCCCCCGTCGTCGGCCACCCCGCCTGCTCGGCGAGGTGGGTGAGGTCGGGCTCGTCCGGGCTGACGACGTAGAGCACCACCTCGCTGCGCGCCTGCTGGTCCACCCGCCACAGCACCCGCGAACCGTCCGGCCGTTGCCGCGGCGGCTCCGCGAAGGACGCCAGGACTGCCGCGTGCAGGCTCTGCGGCGATCCGAGGAGCCGCCGCGCGCCGACGCGCGCGGGGTTGAGGCGGAAGCGGGTCAGGTACACGGTCATCCTTCCAGGAGGCTCATCGGGTCGTGGGAGGGCGGGACGAAGGAGCGGCGCGCGGTGCCCAGGGGGTGGGGAAGCGAGACCACGGTCGTACGGACCTCGCGCAGCCCGTACCTGCGGTGGCGCGGGTCGAAACTGAGCGGCTGGTCGCGCTGGCTCTCGCCGGGTTCGCCGTCTGCTGCCAGGTCGCCGATCACCTCCAGTTCGACGCGGCGGTCCCTCGGACACCGCCGCTGCCAGCGGAGGGATGCTTGCCAGGGCTCGGACCGCAGCGCCGCCGCGAGGTTCCCGCGGTGGATACGCAGATCGATCGGGCGGGACGGCGGGCACGAACGGCGGCCCAGGAACGGCAGGAACACCGGTGCGCGAACCGCCGCCAGCAATTCGTCGACGAGGTCCGCGGCTCCTTCCACGGCGGCGACGAAGACCGCGTCGGACAGGTAGAAGCGTTCCGACACCGGCATGCTCGCGTCCGTGTCGAGGTGCCGTGCGGTCTGGAAGTCGCGCACGCGAGTGCCCGGCTGGTCGAGCCGGACGGCGAAGCGGAGGGCGGCGAGATCGGAGAGGTCGGCGTCGCGCTCGCGGCCTTGGGCGGCGGCGAGGAGTCCGATGACACCGCTCTTGGTGGGGGCCCGCTCCGTCGAACGCCGTACGAACCGTGACGAGGTTCCCCACGCTTGGAGGGGGCCCGCGAGGCACAGGGTCAGGACGCTCGTACGCCGGTTCACGCCGGAGCCGTCCGGGCCTCGGGCGTACGGGCTTCCGGCACGCAGGCCTCGGGCGTGTGGCCGGGCAGGCGCGCCGCGACGGCCTCCCCCACCTCGCGGATCAGTTCCTCCAGGCCCACGGCGGTTCCGAGCGCGGCGAGCGGTTCGGTGGCGGCGCCTGCCCTGAGTACCCAGCTCGGGTCCCCGCTCACCCCGTACGCCTTCTCGATGTCCGATACGTAGCCGACCAGTTGAGCGCACGCGCCGCGCAGGTGTCCGCCGGTGCCGAGGGGAGCGACGACCGGCTCCTCGAACGCGCCGACGAAGCTGATGGGGCGGGCCGAGCGGAGGGTGACGATCACCGCGTCGGGGAGCGTCTGGTTGGCGAAGGTGTTGGACTTGCCCGTGGGCATGGACTGGACGAAGGCGCGCAGGAAGGCGTCCACCGCGCGGTGGACCGGCTGGTCCTCCCGCTCCTCGGCACGTACGCCCGTACCGAGGTTGTCCCGCAGCCGGTCCACGTCGAGAGCGGCGTAGCGGTAGAGCGTCGCCGAGTTGAACTCGACGGTGCCGATCATTCCGGCGCCGGAATCCTCTCCGTCCTCGTTCATGTCGTCGACCGCCGTGAAGTAGTCCGATTCGCTCTCCACCGCGTGGACGCTGAGGGCGTGGGCGACCTGCGCCGCGGCGTCGACGTTGAGGTCGGTCGAGTCGGCGACCATGCGGCCGAACAGGGCAACGTCCACCGAGTGCTGGGTGTCGGCGATCTTCTTCGCCTTCTCCTTGTTCGCCTTGACCTTGAAGAACGCCTTGATATCGGCAGCACCGCTGACCGCGTGGCCCGCGAGCCCGTCGAGTTGCCGTCGGCTGAGGAACATCAGGTACGTGGATTCCGGCGGCGGCTCCGGCAGGTCGTTCTTCTTCGCCTTCTCGGCCTTGCGGAGCGGGATCGGGAACTTCGAGCCGGTCGCGGCGGTCAGCGTCTCCACGGCCAGGCTCATTGCCGACTCCTCACTGAGCGAGGAATCCAGGGACTTGATGCGAGAGGCGAGCTGGGCCGGGACCTGGCGGGTGCGCACGCCGAGTTCCTGCGGGTCGAGGAATGCGTTGAACGCTTGCCTCGTCGCCCGCTTCCACGCCTGGCTGCTGACCCGGGCGCGGCGCACACCACCGTAGAAAGCGCTTTTCGGAGAGCCGGTGTCGTCGCGGTTGAGGTTGCTCGGCGGCACCGTTTGCAGCACGTGTACGTCGATGATGGTGCGGGTCACGGGGTGTCGTCCTCCGTCGTGGTCGGGTCGAGCGGCTGGCGGTCCTCGCCGGGGCGGGCCGCGGGCGTCGCGGGCTTGGCGAGTGCGAGGTAGGAGCGGCCCCACGAGCGGCGCACGCCCTGCGCGCCTCCCGGGAGCGTCCACCGGTGGAGCTGATCGGCGAGCAGCCCGTAGTCGAGCGGGATTTCCTCCCGGCGCAGGAGCATGACGAGTTCGCGCAGCCGCGTGGCCAGCACCACCGGAGTGGCGGCCGTGCCCGCGCGGACGAAACGCCTGCGCGTCGGCTCGTCGATCGCCGCTCCGGGGGTGAGCCGCCGTACCGCCGTACCGAGTTCGGGGCCGGGCCTGCGGTGCATCCGCGAGACATGGTGGGACTGCTGGTGCAGCGACCACAGCGTGACAGCCGTGTGCGCCGCGTCCTCGGCGCGCAGGAACTCCTCCTCGCTGAACGCGCCCTGCGCGTAGCGCTCGTAGAGCGGTTCGGTGCCGGTGAGGCCCCACAGGTCGGGGACCTCGCCGGGGGCGCGGCCCACGCCCCGGCGGAGCCGGGCCAGGCTGGCCACCGCGTCGCTCTGGCCCTGGAGGTACCGGCTTTGCAGCACCTTGATGTGCTGGTGCACGGCGCTGCCCACCGGACCGAGCCGGGGCGCCGGACGCGCGTCGGCGGAGGTGGTGGCGGGGGGCGAAGAGGTCATCTGGGCGACTCCACGGGAGCGGGCCGGGGGGAAGTGGGTGTGTCGTGGTCGGTGGTCAGGAACTCCCGGAGGCGGGTCCGGAACCGCAGCTCGGCGGCGGCCTCGTTGAGCCAGCGCGTGCCCTTGCCGGTCTCCACGAGGCGCCCTTCCCAGGCCGCCGGCCCGGCACCGTCGAGCAGGCGCTCGCCCAGCTCCGTGACGAGTCGGCGGACTTCCTGTTTCCAGCGATCGCGGTGTTCCTCCGGGTCGGAGGTGCCGCCCAGCTCACGCAACCAGCGGCGGTAGTGCGTGTCGAGGGTCCCGAATCCCAGGTCGCGGGCGGTGTTCCGGCCCGGCTCCGGGTCGGTGCCGACGGCGAGGGCGAGGTCGGCGGCAAGCTGGGCGAGAGCTCCTACCGCCTTCTCGGCGTCGTGCAGGGCGTCCACGGCCTTGTCCCCGTACCGCCGGTCCGCCTCGTGCAGCAGGACGGCGGGCATCAGTACTCCGTCGTCCACAACCTCGTCGATCACCGATTGCTGCGTCCCGTAGCGCGCACCGATGACACGGGTCCGGATCAGGTAGCCCCGTGGGAGCAGCCCTTCGGTAGTGAGTTGCGCGGCCCACTGCACCACCTTCGGAGCCAGCCGGTCCGCGCCGTCCGGTCCCTGCGCACTGCCGGTCTCGCGGCCGGCGAGCAGCCCGTCCATGCCGCGCCACGCCATGCGCGATGGATCGTGCTCCCTCGGCAGGTAGACGAGGCTCTCCTGGCGCTTCTTCTCCTGGGCCGGGCTGCGCCGCCAGCTCGTCATCGGCTCGTGCCCGAGCCGGTTGTGCGGTTCGAGGCTGTCGCCGTACGCGAGGACCACGCCGTGCACACCGTCCGCGTCGTGGTGCAGCCGGATGCGGCGGGACTGCCACGTGTAGAGGTCGCGCAAGCCGTACGGGCGCAGGCCGAGGTCCGGGGCCGGCGCGGGGCCGCTCGGCTCCGCGCGCCAGGCGGGGCGGTCGGCTTCGGCCGCGTGCACCCCCGGGGTGTCGGCCGCGATCAGGTTGAGCAGCAGCGTCTCGTGGAGGTTGTCGCCTTCGAGCAGGACACCGCCCAGATTCCCCGCCCATGCCGGGCCCTGGGGATACCCCTTGCCCGCCTTTACCCGGGGGTCGCCCACCGCGCCGGATTTGATGCCGGAGGTGTCGTACGCGTGAGCGTGGACGAGCCACCGGGCCGCCTCCGCGAAGCCGAGCCGCTCGACGCCGGGCCTGCGCATGCTGAAGAACGGGTCCCCGTTCGGCACGTCGGCGACGAGGCGGTTGAGCGAGAAGACCTCGTCCTTCGCCGTACGGAGTCCCGGGGTCTGGAAGAACGGGTACTCGGGATGGAGCAGGTCGAAGCGCTCGCGGTGCTGGTGCAGATAGGCGGCCACGGGGGCGGCGTAGGCGGACTGCGAAAGCCACAGCTCCTCCCACGCGTCCGTGTCGCCGGGCGCCATGTCCCCACCCGGTTCGGAGAGTGCGTCGTACAGGAGCGCGAGCAGCATCCGCGTCAGCGCGAAGTCCTGCGTCGCCAGGTCGCCGACGAGCCGGCGGATGTCCCGCGCCTGGTCGAACACCTCCGGCAGGGACAGTTCACGCTCGGAGCCGTCCTTGAGGAGGACGGGCAGCCACGGCCGGCTGGTGAGGTCGAAGGAGGGGCGGGCGGGGGGCGGGGCGGCGGAGGGTGGGACGGGGTCCCGCTCGCCTCCTGGAGGCTGGTGCGTCTGCCGGTCCGCAGGTGATTTTCCTACTGTCGTACGGGCCCGATTTCCGTCTGCCGCATGGCCCGGCTTCCCGTCCCCGGCAGAGGACCGCTTCCCGTCCATGACCCAGCCCGACGTCGCCTCCGTGTTCGCGTCCGCGCTCGTCACGAGCAATCCCTCCTCGGGGTGGTACACGATCTGCTGACCGGCGAGGACCGCGCGACCCTCCTCGTCCAGCGCGAGGATCAGTTCCCCGGCGATCCAGTGGCTCTCCTTCTCCTGCCAGGCGGGGACGTACAGCTCCTCCAACTCGGCGAGCGTCCGGTCCAGCGTCTGGGGGGACGACGTGAAGTGGTAGGGCAGTCGCAGACCGCTCGCCGCGACCGCGCGGGCGGCCAGCGCCGAGGGCACCGCGTCGACGGGCAGTTCGAGACCTCCCCTGCCCTTGTCCAGCCAGGGCAGGGTGCACAGGCTGCCGTCGACGCGGCGTCTGACCACCAGAACCTCCAGACCTTCCTTCGTGTCGCGGACCTGTGCGCGCCCGACGGGGGTGTCGTCCGCGTCTCCGACACCGGCGTCGATCCAGCCGATGAGGGGACGTCCGGCCTTGCGCACCCCGTCGAGGCGAAAGACCTCAGCTTTTTGGCTCTGGCGCTCGCGCGCTGTGCGGTACTTGTCCCGGGCGGGAGCGAGCACCGGCTCCCACTCGGGCGGGCACGGGTCCTCCTCGCCGTACGCCCGCTGCACGAGCGGACTGATGTCCTCGGGCAGGCGCAGGGGACGTCCCGCCGCTCCGGCTGTCCCGAGGTGCGGGGCGAGTACGGCGAGGCTGCGCAGCAGCGCGTACGAGCCGTAGATCGCGGCAGAGCCGGGAACAGGCTCGGGGGCCGGGCCCGTCTCCCAGTCGACGCCCGTGACGAGACAGCGTGCTTGCCGCAGCCGCGCCGGACGCTGCTCCTGATCCTGACCGCGCGGATGCCGGTGCAGCCTGCCCATGCGCTGGAGCAGCAGGTCCACGGGACACAGATCGCTCACGAGCAAGTCGAAGTCGACATCGAGCGACTGCTCGGCAACTTGGCTGGCGACCACGATGTGCGCGTCCCGAGGGCGTTGCGGGGAGCCGCCATCGGGGTCGGGCGGGCCGAAGCGGGCGAGCAGTTCGGCGTCCTTGCGCGCGCGGTCGAGGTCCACGAAGCGGGCGTGGGCCACGGTGACATGGTCGGCACCGAACCGCTCCCGCAGCATCGCGGCCGTGGCCAGCACGCGGTCCACGGTGTTCCGTACCACCAACGCGCACCCGCCGTCGGCCAGTTCGGCGTCGAGCCTGTCGGCGAGCGCATCGTCATCCAGCTTCTCCAGCAGTACGGGTGCACCTCGTCCGGACGCGGCGGCGACACGCTGCACGGTTTGCTGGCCGGGGGCAACCGCCGTGAGGAGCGGGTAGCCGGTCGCATCGGCGAGGGCCGTCGCGTCCTCCCCGGTGTACGCGGCCGCCAGTTCGGCGCGTCGCCGCGCGGGGAGCGTCGCCGACAGCACGACAACAGGCACCCGGTACTCGCCCAGCCACGCCAGCACGCGATCGAGATACGCGTTCATGTACGTGTCGTAAGCGTGGACTTCGTCGATGACGACGACCTTGCCGACCATCGCGAGGTGCCGCAGCGCCAGGTGCCTGCTCTTGAGGCCCGCCATCAGCAATTGGTCGATCGTGCCGACCGCGAAGGAGGCGAGCAAGCCCTTCTTCCGGCCCCGCAGCCACTGGTGCGCGACGAGTTCTGCGGGGGCCAGCCCTCGCGAGCCGTCCGTGGCCGGGCGGCGACCGGCGCGGGGGCCGCTTCCGTCTCCGTACGCGTCAACGGCGGCGATGGTGCGGTGGCTCTCGCGCATCAGCGTGGCGTAGTCCTCCTGCAACGCCGACTTCGCGTGGGCCAGCAGCACGGAACGCTGTTCATGGTCGCGCCCAATGCTCTCGCCCTTACTGAAGGGGAGGCGGCGGAGCCACCGCAGCAGCCTGGGAAACATCGCGTTGCTCGTCGCCATGGTCGGCAGGGCCACGTAGCAGCCGCCCGCGCCCGAGCGCGCGGCGAACACCTCCGCGACCGCGAGCGCGGCCTCGGTCTTACCCTCCCCCATCGGCGCCTCGATGATGAGCATCCCCGGCCGCTCCATGTCCCGGGCCATGGCAAGGGCCTGTTCCTGTACGGGCCGGACGACGGCGCCGGGCGGCAGCGCGAAGCGGGAGGCGTAGAACGCCGCGGTGGGGGCTGCCGGTTCCGCAGGTTCCCAAGGCGCCGGGAGCAGAAGGCCCCGCCAGGCGGCGGTCACTCGTTCCGTCTCCGGGCGCGGATGCTCCTCGGGGAAGTAGGGGAAGAGATCCGGATTGCTCGCGATCCAGTCGGAAACGATGACGGTCGCGGTGAGCAGCACCTGAACGGTCTGCGGCAACTTCACTGTCCGCCATGCGTCGAGGCGCTCCTCCACCCCGAAGGCGAGGGCACACGCGTCGAGCAACTCGTCCTGCACGGCTCTCCACTGCGGCTCGGCGGGGCCCTGGGTACGCAGGAGTTCCGGGTGCGCGTCGAGGTTGTGGAGCTGCATGTGGTCCGGGGGGACGCCATGATGCCCCCCCGCCATGACGGCGAACTGAGCGGACGCCCTGCGCGTCCAGCCGCGCCGCTCCTCCAGCCACTCCTGAAGCAAGACCTGCCCCGCGAGCCCGTGCGGGGCCATCCGGCGGTCCTCGCCGAGCTGCTTGCCGGTCCGCATATCGAGCCCGGCCGCGGTCATCACGCCGGCAAGTTCATCGACTTGGCAAGCAAAGGCCGGAGTGGCCTTCCCGATGTCGTGCGTCCCCGCCAGCCACACGCACAAGAACCGCGCGTCAGCCGCCCCGCCGGGCAACGGCTCCGCGATCAAGTCCTTGATGTTTCGCGGCAACCAGTGATCCCACAGCAACCCCGCGACCGCAGCACTGTCCGCCATGTGCCGCCACAACGGCAGCCACTTCGCCGTATCCCGGTCGTGCTTGGCCCATACGGTACGGGCGGCACCGGACAGCCGATCGCCGAGCGGTGCAGGTGAGTTGAGGTGATCGGGCACGGCATTCATTGAACAGGAAATCGAATGGGGAACGCCCTCGATACTTTAAAATGATCAGAATCGGTCGAACTCAATCAAAAAGAGCGCCATACTTAACGTGCGGCGATTTCGCCTACCTAGTCGAAGCGAAAAAAATGTCACCCTGGACCGCACGGAAGCAGGGCGGCGTTGCGCGATAGAATCGCCTCCCCTGCCTCCCGCCCCTGCGGGACACACAGCCGCATGGACAAAAATGGGCACTTACGCCCACCTTCCCTGTGAACTGTAAATTGACTGGCAACCTTCCGGCGCAATTCGGATGAGCCCCTGCGACCCATGGCCTCGACGGCCACCACTAAGCGCTCCCCACCAGTGCGGGGATTAATAAGATCAGCCTTTTAATGAACACCCCCTCTTCCAGGCACGATCTAAAAGCTAGGCTTAGAGGAACCTGCGCCCCATAGCCTCCTACCGAGGTTCTTCAGCGCGTCCCACGCGCATGACACCCACGGTCGCGGTACCCTCTTCGCCGAGGGCCACTCAATATCAAGTACACCCCACTCCGCTTCGGAAAACCTGCTGAGCGTTTTTTAATACAAGCATTTTTTCCAGCGTCCCGGGCGGCCGACTTCCTCTTCCCTTAGACAGTCCGCAATCCAGCCCGACCCGCGCCCCAAGAATCCAGCCCGACCCGCGCCCCAAGCTGTCGCCACACGGAGCACCCTGCGCCCCCGCACCCACGGAGATCCTTCGCATGCCCGGTCAAGTCCCCAACCAAATCCTCCTCCTGGTGCTGCTCGCCGGAGCCGGCGGCACTTATATCGCTCACCAACACCCCGCAATCGGGCCCGCCCTAATGGTCGGAATGAGCATCTCCACGCTGCTACTGCTTGTCCTGACGCAGTAGCAGTTTCTCCATCTGCGGAGATAAATTGGCTGGCCCAACCCTGCGATGCCGGTGCTGGTATGTGTACCTTCGCGACCCGCTGTCGATCCCCTGCGCCACCACGAGCAGACGGTCGGGACGGTTCCGATTTGCCCGAGCGTCAGGTCGCGGACACACCGCGTAGACCTTGAGGGCGCGCTGGCTCATCGAAAAGTGGATCTACGGCCTACGTGACACCAACGACCACAAGGCCGCCTTCACGATCCACACGGACACGACCTGAAGAGCATGTCGACCGCTCGATATGACCGCCAGCCGAAGCGAGCTACGGGCGGCTCTCGTCTGCGAAGCACACCACCGCGAAGGGACACGTCCGGAAGCCCGCTCAGGGGATGGACGCCGTGCCACAACGTGCCAGTAGATGTGGTCAGCAGCGGTCAGCCAAGGTGTCGTCGTGCAGCCACGCGATACACGCGATCTACTACCACCCCAGCTCGGGAGCGTTAGATAACCCGAAGCCCAGGGGATTCCCAAGCTCAGAGCACGAGTTCGATTCTCGTCACCCGCTCTTTGAAAAAGGCCCCAGGTTTCGACCTGGGGCCTTTTTGTGGATGCGGGTCAGCGGAACAGTTCGACAAGCCGCCCTGGGTTGGTCAGGTCGTCGATCACGTGGTCGGCCCCGGCGTCGGCCAAGGCGCGGGCCGTTGTCGTGCCTGTGGCGATACCGATCACCCGCGCACCGCCCTCCCGGCCCGTGCGGACGTCTTGGAGGAGTCGCCGATGATGACCGTGTTCGCGCGGGTGAAGGGCCGGCCGTGGGCGCGTTCCGCGCGGGCCTGGGCGATGCGGACGAGGGCGGGGCGGTGGGGGTCGTCGGAGGCGTAGCCGCCCAGCGGGACGTCCACGAACTCCGTGAGGCCGAAGGCGGCGAGCTTAGTCTCGGCGCTCTCCCGCAGGTTTCCCGTCACGATCGACGGGACGAGGTCCGCGTCCGCGCGTACCGCCGCGAGGGCTTCGGCCGCACTGGGCATGAGGTGGCCGTCCCGTAGCAACTCAGCTCGGTGGCGGCGCAGTTCGGCTGGCAGGCGCGCGACGATGAGGGGGGCTAGGCGATCCGCCTCCGGTACATCGTTGGCCGCGAGGAGTTCCCGTACCGCCAAGGGCATCGTGACCCCCGTGCCCTTCGCGGGCAGCTTCGTCGCCGGGCGGCCGACGACGGCGCGGAAGACCTCGCGGTAGACGAGGCGGTCGGTGTCCCCCGCGTAGAGGAGGGTCCGGTCGATGTCCCACAGGACGAGGATCATGCCGGCACCCACTCCCGGAGGACATCTTCGCCGTGCTCGACGAACGACCGCACGGCCCTCGCCCCGCCGAAGCGGCGGGCCCCGACAAGCATCGAGTGCAGGTGCTCGTCCAACCTCGCCGACCGCACGTCCCGCACCATCGCGAGGACCTCCTCACCGGTCGCGCACCCGGCGTCGGCATCGCCCGCGCGCATCTGGGCCGTAGCCGCGCGGGAGAGGAACTGCGCCTTCGTCCGCGCCGCGTCCGCAGCGAGTGAGCATCGGGCCGACGCGAAAGCCGCCGCAGCCTCGGTGGGCCTGCCCAACTCCAAGTAGCCGATACCCCGTTGTCCGTGGATCTCGCCCGGATTCACCCAGTACAGCCAGTGCGGGTCATTCTCGCCCGGCCCTCGCGCGCACAGCGCCGAACTCTCCGATGGCCACGGCGCCGACGGCGCCTTACACCCCGACGACGCAGGGCCGACGGCGGCGACAGGTGGCGCGCGACAAGAGCCGGTGCCTCCCGCACGCGTCACCAGAAGCGGCGACAGCGGACGTCTTCCGCAGGAAGCACCCCGGCTACAGGGCAGGCCCGGACGCAGGATCGCCGGATGCCACCGAACCGCCCTCTCCCTGTCGGCGACAGACGTTAACTGACGAAGCGCAGCGCCTATTGCGGCTGTTCGGAAGACAAGTCGGCCCGGGTAGTGATCTGCGTGTTCTATGCACTTGTCTCCCCTACCAGGCAGGACCACCTGGCGTTCCCCACGACGCCCGGCCAGTCCCGGACGGTGATCACGTACGATCTCTTCCGTATTACTCAGGAACCAGCTTGCCCTAGCTCCCCCACGCGGGCCTGGTCACGTGCGTGCGAGGAGCTGCGGCCGCATGTCTTCATCTGAATCCCTTCGGCAGGGCTGGCAGTACGAAGTCCCCACCAGCGGGAGTACGTACCTGCCTCCGGATGCCGGGTATGCGAAAGCCCTGACCAACCAGGGGTACAGCTTCGAAGCCGCCGTTGCGGACTTGGTGGACAACTCGATCGACGCCGGGGCTACCGCCGTGGTCGTCCACTTCCTGCGCGACGCCGACCGCATCGTCTCCCTCCTCGTGATCGACAACGGCCGGGGCATGGACACCGCTGGGCTCGATGAGGCCATGACGGTGGGTCATCGACGCGCGTACGGGGAAGCGGCGCTCGGGATGTACGGCACCGGCCTCAAGGCCGCGTCGCTTTCACAGTCGGGCTCCCTGACAGTGATCAGCCGCGGCAAGCGCAGCGCCCCGGGCGGGCGAAAGCTCACAGCAGAAGGCATCGAAGACAGCTTCCGCGTCGACACGGTCAATAGGCGGTTCGCTCAGGAACAGATCGATGTCTACAACGGACTCATCGAGTGGCAGGGGACCATAGTCCGCTGGGACAAAGTCCGCGCCTTCGAGACTGTCGCCCCGGGGCAGAGCGAACAATACCTGTCCAAAGCGATCACCACGCTCGAGACCCACCTCGGGCTGCACCTACACCGCTTCCTCAGCCGCGGGCTCATCCTCGACATCGCCGTCTGGGACGTGGTCACGGGCGAGGAAACCGATCACATCAGCGTCGATGCGCTCGACCCGTTCGGCTACAAGGTCCCCGGACGGCCCGGGTACCCGAAGACCTTCATCGCGCCTGTCCCTGGTGCAGGCGACATCGCCCTCAATGCCCACATCTGGCCCGCCCGGTCTGGTCTCGCCGGGTTCCGGCAGCTCGGCCAAGGACTCCAGCAGCGCCAGGGCTTCTACTTCTACCGGAACGACCGGCTCGTCCAGGCCGGCGGATGGAACAACCTGCGTCCGCCAGAAGGGCACCTGGTCCTGGCGCGGGTTGCCGTGGACCTGCCGGAGGACACAGGCGGAGTCTTCAGCCTAACAGTGAAGAAGGACGGCGTCGACGTCACCCCCGCGTTCACGCTAGCGGTCGAGCAGGCGGCCGACGAGGCAGGTGTCACCTTTAGCACGTTCCTCAAAGACGCGGAGGCCGCGTACCGCGACGGCGCCTCGCGGTCCGTGATCGCCCGGCCACCGCATATCGAACCCGGCAAGGGATTCGACCCCATGGTGAAACGCGCGGTCACCGAGGAACTGCCCCTCAAGCCCGGCGAGGAACCCATCCGCGTCCAGTGGTCGGCCCTCCCCGAGGACACCTTCTTCGACTTGGACCGCGACGGCCACGTCATCCTCCTCAACAGGTCATTCAGGGAGGACTTCAACCACGGCGGCCGCGGTGGCGCCAACGACGTGCCGGTCGTTAAGGCGCTCCTGTACCTCCTTCTGCAGGACTGCTTCGGGCTCGGGCGTTGGGAGAGGAAGAGGCAGGATCGCGTGGAGTACTGGAACAGCATCCTGCTCGCCTCCGCCCGGGCCCAGCGCGAACGCCGCAACCGCACCAGCTGACGGGTACCTGTCGCTAGAACCGAGGTAACCAACGTGACTGACGTACTTCTGGAGATCCACACCCAGGCCCTTCGAGGCATGGGCAGTCGACCCCGCAGGTTTGAGGACTGGGCGGCACTGACAGCGAGTGAGGACTTCCCGGACGCCGACCTCAGCGAGGAGACGTTCCGGGACCGTCTGTTGGCAGAGGCTGAGAACGGCCGCGAACTCACGGCCGCCTGGTCCAGGGCTCTGACGGCATGGGACTACGACGAGCAGGCTGCCTGGACCCAGGAGGCGCTCCGGACGCAAGCACGCCGTGCGGCCGCATACGATCGGCTCCAGTTCGGCGACGACCTGCGGAAGGCCCTAACGGCGGCCGTGCCGATCGCGGAGTTGCCGGGCCCCGTGGTCATCGCGACCGAGCACACCCCCTGGTACACGCCTGAACGCGCTGCCGCCCGCTCCTTCTACTGGAAAGCCTACGAGCAGAAGCTGCGCGACAAAGGCTGGAGCGACGCCGCCATCGCGAGTCTGGATGAAGCCAGCCGGGCCGTTGTCGAACGGCTTACGGACCCCGAGCAGGCGGAACGTCGGCAGGCCAAGGGGCTGGTCGTCGGCTACGTCCAGTCCGGCAAGACCGCGAACTTCACCGGCGTAATCGCCAAGGCCGTCGACGCCGGCTACCGGCTGGTGATCGTCCTCGGAGGAACGCTCAACCTCCTGCGGGCGCAGACGCAGCGCCGCCTCGACATGGAGCTCATCGGCCAGGAGAACATCCTCCGGGGCGCCGATCCGCGCGACCCCGACTCGCTCATCGGCGTCGACTACGTCGGGGATGACGACGACTGGCCCGAGTTCGTGCAGCACCACGGACGCCCGTCAGAGCTTCAGGCTTTCGATATCGAGCGCCTCACGACCCGGGACCGGGACTATATGAGCCTCGCCCAGGGCATCCGGGCCCTGGAGTTCGAGAAGCGGGTGCCGGCGTCCCCGCTGTACGCACCAGCGAACCTCCACCACGCGGCTGCCCGCGTCATGGTCGTCAAGAAGAACAAGCCGGTCCTCACCAAGCTCGTGAAGGACCTCAAGCAGATCCACGGGCTCCTCGGCGAACTCCCTGCCCTGATCATCGACGACGAGTCCGACCAGGCATCGGTGAACACGTCCGACCCTAAGAAGTGGGAGCAGGGCTCCCCCGAGCGCACAGCGATAAACGGACTGCTCTCGCAGGTCCTCGGTCTGTTGCCCCGCGCTCAGTACGTCGGCTACACCGCGACCCCGTTCGCCAACGTCTTCGTCGATCCGGGAGACACCGCGGACATCTTCCCGAACGACTTCCTGATCTCCCTGCCACGGCCCCAGGGCTACATGGGGGTCCAGGAGTTCCACGACTTGGACTCCCCGGTCCCGCCCGAGGAGCGCACAGTCGCCAACTCCCATGCGAAGGCGCACGTCCGGGGGATCTGGGACGGTGAAGACGACCGCCTCCAGGAAGCCATGGACGGCTTCGTCCTAAGTGGGGCCGTCAAGCTCTACCGCGCGGACCGCGGTGTCGCCGACGGCCCCTTCCGGCACCACACGATGCTGGTCCACCAGTCCGTTCGGAAAGACGACCATGCGGAGCTCGCACTGCGCCTCAACTCGATGTGGCACCAGGCCGGATACGCCTCCGCAGAAGGGCACGTGCGGCTCGCGGCCCTCTGGGAAGCGGACTTCAAGCACGTCTCGGATGCCCGGGCTGCCCAACTGCCCAACCCCGGCACATATGACGAACTCCGCCCGTACATCAGCCGTGCACGGCAGCTGATCACCAAGGGCGGCAACCCCGTCATCATCGTCAATGGCGACTCGGACAAGTACTTCGAGCAGCTCGACCTGGACTTCGACCGCACGCCCAACGTGTGGAAGATCCTCGTCGGCGGCACGAAGCTGTCCCGCGGCTTCACGGTCGAGGGCCTAACCGTCACCTACTACCGGCGGATGACCCGCCAGGCCGACACGTTGATGCAGATGGGCCGGTGGTTCGGCTTCAGGCCCGGGTATCAGGACCTCGTGCGCCTCTACATCGGGCGACAGGAACCCATGACGAAGACATCGACCGCGGACCTCTACGAGGCGTTCGAGGCGATCTGCCGCGATGAGGAACTCTTCCGGGCGGAACTGAAGCAGTACTCGGAACTGGTCGACGGCAAGCCGCAGGTCGTGCCGGCCGAGGTACCGCCGCTGGTCGCGCAGCACCTGCCCTGGATCAAGCCGTCTGCCAGGAACAAGATGTTCAACGCGGAGCTCGTCGAGATCCGCTCCCCTGGGAAGGCGATTGAGCCCTCGGTGTACCCGGAGTCGGCGGACGCGCTCAGGCGCAACACCGAGAGGTGGCGGCCGCTGCTCCAGACGTTCACAGCGGAGCCGGTCACGTTCGGCCCTGCGGACGGCCACCGCGCTTTCAGCGCACTGACGTCTCGGGTGATCCACGGGGAACTGCTGGCCGTACTGCGTCAGCTGGAGTGGGCACGTGCTGGGCATTTCGAGCCGCACCTGCACTATCTCGCCCAACTCGATGGCCGTCTGGCCACAGTCGATGACTGGCTTCTCATCGCTCCTCAGCTCACCGCCTCCGACAGGACCGTCGCCCCCGTCTTGGGTTCGGTACCGCTGTCACTCGTCCGACGCACGCGCCAAAGCGGGAAGCCCTCGTTCAGCCGTATCGCCGGCGTCGACCACTCCGCGCTGGCATCGCGGCTGATCGCCACGGCGGCGGATTCGCCCAGCGATGGCCAACGCTCCGCAGGAACCATCACCATCGGACCGCGTACCGGGGTTGCGCTCCTGTACTTGGTAGTGGAGGCGAAGAAGGACAGCGAGGTCGCGGCAGCCGTCACCCGCGGGCAGGCAGACCCGTCCAAGGTGGTGATGGCGTTCACCCTGATTCCTCCGAAGAGCGCCAACGGGCCGGGCAAGCGCCTCGTGCGCTTCCGCACCAGAAGCACCTACGACACGACGAGCGCCATCGTCGATGCGTCGGGGGCATAGCGGCCCTCCGAGGCGCCTGCCCGGTGCGTACCGGTCAGGCGCCTCGCGTTTTCAGGAAGGGCGGCGACCCGGCTGACACGCCGCACCGCCTCGGACGCAGATCGTCGCGCAAGGAGAGCCTCCCGAGGGCTCCCAACACCGGGACTGCACAGCGGAACCCTGTGTCGTTGTCCTTCATCAACGCGCTGGCGGCATTGCGCAGGGACGGGGCGGCGCGCTCGAACAAGGAGGTGAAGGCGCTACCCGTAACCTCTACCGGCCGTTGCTTGGCGCTTCCTCGGTCGAGCACCACATCCACACGTTGCCGCACTTGTCGAAGACCCCGTACGGGGCTGATTCCGGGCTGGTAGCGGGAGACGGGGGGCGTCGCGTCGATGCCGGCTTCGGCGGTGTTGGCCCCGGCGATGGTCGGCTCGGGCCCCCACCCGTATAGGCGCCCTCGCGGGCCCCGGGACCGCCTTCTCCCACTGCTGCCCGCTGGGCGCAGCGCGCTGGCCGGGCGCGCGGACACCAGGGGGCAGCACCAGAGCGATCCCTGATCACGGCAATGCGCTTACAACGCCGACATGATTCGCGGGGTGGTTTTCGATGTTGGTGAGTGCCTGGTCGACGAGGCTCGGGAGTAGGGAACATGGGCCGCCTGGACTCGGAAGGACTCTCCGCCTGGATCGCGCAGGACCGCAAGCTCCACGCCATGCTGCAGGTCTCCATGACATGGGAGCCGACCTGGTGATCGGGGCCAACACCATCGTGGAAGCGACCCACTCCCGTACCAACGTGGCTCGCCTGAACTGGGCCCCTCTCCCGCATCAAGGTGGAGCAGGTCACCGAGCAGGCAGCGAAAGCGGCCGCTTAGCTCCTCAAGGGCGCCGGACTGCACGGTCACAAGTACGCCATCGACACCACGGTCGCCGAGGCCGCTTTGCGTCAGGGCGAAACCCGTCGTCCTCCTGACCTCCGGCAGCGACGACACGACCAAACTCTGCGGCAACCAGGTCCGCACCATCCCTCTCTGACGCGTCGGTCCACGCCGGGCACGCCCCCTGACAGGCTTAGCCACACCGCCATCCTCGTGCCCCATCCGTGCCCAGCAGAACGGATAACAGCGGTCAGGCACAGCTTCAAGAGACCATGGCAATCCAAGCCTCCTCCCAGGAAAATGCAGGTCAGAAGCCTTCCAATGGGCCAAGCACCGCTGATTCCCAAGCTCAGAGCGCGAGTTCGATTCTCGTCACCCGCTCCATGAGAAAGCCCCAGGTCGATGGCCTGGGGCTTTGTTGTTGTCTGGGCCTCTCCGAGGCGGCGTGCCATTCCCCTCCCGTAGAGGGGGCCTCAGGGATGTCCAAGCAGAGGACGACCCGACCGGCATCACGGGAGGCGGGAGCCTCGGGCGGAGATGGTCTGGCGGAGCTTCGCGGGCCGAGGGGCACTTCCGCGGGGCGCCCAAGCGGCCACGGCTCGGCACAAGCCACTGGGCGTGAAACGCGCTCCCCAGGCGCACTTGTTGCTGGGGGTCCATCGCGGCCAGCAGGGTGACAGCCGGGGCGGTAGCGGTGCGGGATCCGCGCAACACCTTCCCGGCGACGGCGATCGCCCGCAAGCCGGAGGGTGCGGGGGCGGCGCGGGCCGCGGGGAAGGCGCCGATCGCTTGGTCCAGGGCATCGCCGTCGAGCTGGACCAACAGGCGGCGCCGAGTCTGGGGATGCGGCACGGTCGCGACCCCGGTCAACGGATCGACGGGGAAGCCCAGCGCCTGGCAGGCCCACGCCGGAGCGTCCGCGATCCATTCGGTGATCGCGGCCAGTGAGCAGGCGCCGGCCAGCACGCTCGCCGCCGCGGCGGCCACCAGCGCGGACAGCAGATAGCGACGCCCGCGCAGCCCGCGCGGATCAGGCAACAGGTCCAGAAACCGGGACAGAGCGACCGCGTCCGACAGCGGCGCCGGAGCGGAGAGCTGGGCCAGTTGATCCAGACCGGAGGGCATAAGGGAAGAGGTAGGAGCAGGCGCGGACTCGCCAAGTGGTCATGGGGCTTCGACACTCACGTGATCACCGAGCACTGCGTCCACCGCCGCCCGAAGCGGCACCCTCCACCCACTTCCAGCCCGCTTCGGCGAACCGGACGAACTCGATCTTGCAAGAGTCCCTGGGACGGTACCCGTCCGACAAGCAGTCGCGCAGGCCCGGGCGAGCCAACTGAAGCCCAGCCAGGGACAATTAGTCCGCGGTTAAAGTGAGCCTTCATCCAGTCTTCGGTTCGCGCCAGGATGGGTGCGTCGAACAGGGAGGCGGACGATGGACCGGGCGTTGCTGGCAGATTTTCTTCGCGCGCGTCGTGAGGTGTTGCAGCCGGAGGATGTCGGGCTTCCTCGTGGGCAGCGGCGTCGTACCGGTGGGTTGCGGCGCGAGGAGGTGGCGGCGCTGGCCGGTATGTCGGCCGACTACTACGGCCGGATCGAGCAGCAGCGTGGTCCGGCGCCCTCGGAGCGGATGCTCGTCGCGCTGGCCCGGGCGTTGCGGCTCAACCTGAGCGAGCGTGATCACCTCTTCACCCTCGGCGGGATCGCGGCGCCCCGGCGGATCATGCGTGATGACCACGTGGGTCCCACGATGATGCGGATCGTCGCCGGCCTCTCGGACGTGCCCGCCATCGTGCTGTCACGGTTCGGTGAGGCGTTGCTGCAGACGCGTCCGGCGGTCGCGCTGCTCGGTGACTTCACTCGGTACTCGGGTCTGTCCCGGTACCTGGTCTACCGCTGGTTCACGCACGACCCGCAGGTGCGCGGCTTGTACCCCGTCGAGGATCATTCGCTGCGGGGCAGGGTGTTCGCCGCGGAGATCCGGGACGCGTACACGGCGGACCCCACGGGGAAGGCCGGCGAGATCGTCGCAGCCCTGCTCGAGGCCAGTCCCGAGTTCGCGGGGATCTGGCGGTTGCATGAGGTGGGAGTGACCCATCACCACGACCTCAAGCGTTACCTGCACCCCGAGCTGGGCGTACTGGAGCTCTACTCCGAGATGCTGATAGATCCCGAGCAGTGCCAGCAGTTGCTGGTGTTCACCGCCACGCCAGGCTCCCCGAGCCATGGCAAGCTCCAACTCCTGGCCGCTGTCGCCCCTTAGCGGTTTTCGGCTCTCTCACAGCCCCGAGCATCGCCTCGTAGTCGAAGCGTGCTCCCACCACAGACTCCCGCCGTGATCGACGCCGACCGCACCGGCCTGCCCATCTCTCCCGGCAGCCCCTACAACGACATCACCGAGCACGACATGCGCGGACGTCTGCCCGGCGCTGCTCAACGCCATCGACCCGCTCGACCTCGCCCACCGCACCTCATCCAGGGCCCGACGAGGAATGCGCGCAGCACATGCGCCGACAGCGGTCCACGGTTCTGATCGTCAACCGCGGCGGCGCCCCCGCTCGACACCCGCTTCGCCGTCTCGGCTCCGGTCTGGCCGATGCCGTCTCGGTCGGCGCCACCGCCCTGGCCAACCCCGCCCTGCCCCGGCGCGTTCGCACAGACACCCCGCTCAACGAGCCCGACCACGCCACTTTCCACGGCGCAGACCACCGCGGCCACATCGACTACCCCACCCTCCCACCACCACGGAGAGCTGAACCATGACCACACTCCTCATCGGCCCGACCGACAAGACCGTCACCATCACCGTTCAACAGCGGACCCGCACGGCACCCCAGGACGCCTTCCGCATCCTGGCGCCCATCGACCTCCCCACCGTCTTCCGGCCGGTGGCCCCGTTCCCCGGCATCAGCAGCGTGAAGAACCAGACCGAGGCCTGGGACCACGCGGGCCCGCGGAGAAACCCGCAGTTCGACGACGGCTCCCAGGCCGACGAACAACTCACCGAGTACGTACCGGGTTCCAGCTTCGCCTACCAGCTCACCGGCTTCACCAACGCCCTCTCCCGCCTCGCGGCCGGTATACGGGGCGAGTTCAACGTCAATCCCGACGGTGACGGCACACTCATCCGCTGGACCTACGAGTTCAAGCCGCTGCCCGGCCGCCGCTGGGTCCTCGCCGGCCCCTTCGCCCCGCTCTGGCGCCGCTACATGATGGCCGCCCTCGACCGGTGCGTCCGCGTCATCGAAACAGCGGACGACGGCGAGCAGGTGCGGCTCAAGGCCGGGTGACGGCCCGACGGCGGCAACCGGCGTCTCAAGCCCGGACGGCGCGCCGAAACCCATCAGGCCCGCTCCACGACCAGGGATACGTGGCCAGCCACCTAATCCGTGTTATGTTTTATGTGGCTGGCCACGTAATTGGGTCGCCGCACCCGCCGCACCACCCCACCCAAGGAGAATCCTCATGAAGGCCATCGTTTTCGACACGTTCGGCGGCACCGAAGTCCTGCACGAGGCGGAGATCGACACCCCACGGCCCGGCCCCGGCCAGGTCCGTGTGCGCGTCCGGGCTGTCGGCGTCAACCCGGTCGACGGCAAGATCCGCTCCGGCGGTATGGAGGCCATCTTCCCCACCCCGCTGCCCGCCGTGCCCGGCGGAGAGATCGCCGGTGTGGTCGACGCCGTCGGCGAGGGCGTCGACCACCTCAGGACCGGTGACGAGGTCCTCGGCTGGTCCGACACCGGGTCCTACGCCCAATACGCCCTGGCGTCCGCGGCCGTCCTCGCTCCCAAGCCGGCCGGTCTGGACTGGACGCATGCCGCCGCCCTGCCCGTGGCGAGCGACGGCGCCGAGCGCGTCCTGGATCTGCTCGGTGTCACCTCCGGTGAGACGCTGCTGATCCACGGCGCATCCGGGGCGTTGGGCACCATCGCCGTCCAGCTGGCTGTCGCCCGCGGCGCCCGCGTCATCGGCACCGCGGGCCCGGCCAACCAGGAGTACGTCACCTCCCTCGGCGCCACCGCACTGAACTACGGCGACAACCTGGTCGAGCGGGTCCGTGCGCTCGCCCCCGAAGGGGTGGACGCCGTCTTCGATGCCGCAGGCAAGGGCGCGCTGGAGGACTCCATCACCCTGCGCGGCACCACCGACCGGATCGTCACCACCGCCGACTTCCGCGCCATCGAACTCGGCATCGTCTTCGCCGAGGGCCCCCAGCGCCGCTCCGCCACCCGCCTCGCCGAACTCGCCCAGCAGGCCGCCGACGGCACCCTGGTCACCACACTCAGCGCCACCTACCCGCTGGCCCAGGCCGCCCAGGCGCAACAGACCAGCGACGCCGGCCACAACCGCGGCAAAATCGTCCTCACTGTCAACTAGTTCGACAGCCCACGTGTCAGGCAGTAGGGAGAAACCGTGTCAGACCCCACCTCATCGGAGCTTCCGAACACGGCGGGAGCGGGACCGTTGAGTTACGCCATCTTCCAGCTGGCCCGCGTCCACCGCGCCCAGGCCGCCGGCATGCTGCGTGCCATGAACCTGCACCCGGGGCAGGAGCTGCTGCTGATGCAGCTCTTCGATCGCGATGGCCGGACCCAGGCGGAACTGCTGGAGCGGGCCGGTCTCGACCACTCCACCGTCTCCAAGTCCCTGCGCCGCATGCAGGAGGCCGGGCTGCTCACCAGGGAGCCCGCCTCCCACGACCGGCGGGTCATGGTGGTCCACCTCACCGACGCCGGGCGTGCTCTCCAGGAGCCCATCGCCGACATGTGGCGAACCCTGGAACAAGTTTCCGTGCGCGACCTGACCCCTGACCAGGTCCAGGCATTCACCACCTGCGCGCGCATCGTCGAGAAGTCGGTCAGGGACCACAACCGACAGTCATCCGGCGAGTAAACGGGTACGAACCCGGATCATGGCCGGGCTCCGCAACCTGGCCATCGGCATCCACCACCAGGACGGACACACCCACATCACCGCCGCCCTGCGCCACCCTGCCCGAGACTGCCGCAGACCACTGACCGCCTTCGGCCTTACCAGGTGAACCCGGACAAAAGGCAATCATGCAAAAGACCTTGATGCCGTACCGCACCGACCGCATCGAGCACCTGCTGGGCGAAGGCGTCCGCGACAAGGTCTACCCGGGCGCGGTGTGGGCCGTCGGCGACTCGGGCGGGGTGCGGGCGCGGGGTGTCACCGGTGTCCTGGACCCGGACGAGCCGGATGTGCGGATGCGGCCGGACACCGTCTTCGACGTCGCCAGCCTGACCAAGATTCTGGCCGTCTGGGCCTCCGTCGGAGCTCTGTGGGAGGACGGCGTCCTCGACCTCGACGCCCCGCTCGGGACCTTCTGGGACGAGGCCGCCGACCGCCCCCTCGGCGCCGTGACCGCCCGGCAACTCCTGACCCACACCGCCGGCCTGCCCCTGCGGGCGCAGTTGAAGAATCTGTACGGCACCGACCCCGTCGCTGTTCGCAGCGGGGTTCTGGGCGAAGCCCTCAACCGGCCGCCCGGCGAAGCGGTCGAGTACACCGACCGGGCCGCCCTCATCCTGGGCTACCTCGCCGAACACCTCTTCGGCCAGCCCCTCGACCGGCTCTGCCCGGAGAGGACCTGGCGCCCGCTGGGCATGGACTCCACGCGCTTCGGCCCGCTGCCCGCCGACATGACGTCCCGCTGCGCCCCCACCGAACTCGACGAGGACACCGGCAGCCACCTCAAGGGCACCGCCCACGACTTCTCCGCCCGCCTCCTCGGCGGAGTGTGCGGCATCGCGGGCGTCTTCACCGTCCTCGACGACGTGGCCGCCTTCCTCCGCTACATGCTCGCCCCCACGACGGCCCCCACCAGGGCGCGCTTCGGCGCCGAGTGGACCACGCAGTCCCTCACCGTGCAGACCGGCGACCTCCAGCCCGAACGCGGCCTGTTCTGGCACCCGGCGTCCGACACCACCCGCGAGCAGGACGTCTGGGTGCACTACGGCTTCACGGGCACCGGCATGTGGATCTCACCCGCCCAGGACCGGTGGGCAGTACTGCTGACCAACAAGCTCTCCTACACGCGCGACCGCCAGCCACTGGCCGACGTCCGCAACGCCTTCCGACGGGAGTCATTCCTCTGACCTCACTCCTACTGTTCGGAGTGGAGCTCCGCCGTCATGAGCGCGAGGCGGGCACACCCAGGGCCTTGTGGTGATGGTCACAGGGAATCGATAGGCGTGGGGGGCAACTGTCCTTGTTTGGTTCTTCTGTCGGGGGGCTTGTGGGGGTAACAGTTATTGCGTGTGGGGAAATTGTGAGGTCGGGGTGAAGGGGTGGTCTTACGATCCGGGCGGGGCGTGCCGTGTGGGTTGGTCGGGGCGGCTCCTTCCTCTCTTTCGGATGCCGAAGGGTTCTTGTGAAGATACGTACGGTTCTTGGCGTCGGTGTTGCCGCCTCGGTGACGCTGCCCGTTCTTCTGCTGGCGGGGGCTCCCGCCTTCGCCGAGGGGGGCTCGGTCGCGCAGGCCCAGAAGCAGCCCGGCGTCGCGGAGTTGAGGAAGGCCGCCGAGGCGGCGCAGGCGGTGTACGACGAGGCGGTGGGGACCGAGAAGAGTGCCCGGGAGGCGCTGGAGGTCGTCCTCGCGGACAGCAACCCGCTCGCCGTGGCCGCCGCTGACGCCGTGAGCGCGGCGAAGGAGGCCGACGCGGCGAAGGCGAGCGCCGATCAGGCCGTCGTCGACGCCCAGGCCGCCGTCGACGCGCTGCCGGAGACGGCCACCGACGAGGAGCGGGACGCCGCCGGGAGCAAGCTCGCCGACGCCAAGTCCGCCGCCGCGACCGCGGCGGAGGCGAAGG
>NZ_JAAGLR010001020.1 GCF_010548245.1 Streptomyces sp. SID11385 | reverse complement strand
CGGGTGCGGCGGGGCCCGCGGCGGGTGCGGCACGGCGCCGGGAGCGCTGTTCGGTGGCGCGCTGGGCGCGTTCGGCGCGGTATCCGGCGGGGCCGCCGTTGCGCATGACCTCGCGCGTGACGGTCGAGGTCGGGCGGCCGATGAGCCGGGCGATCTCGGCGTAGGCGAGGTCGTCGCCGAGTCCCTGCGCGATCCGCTTGCGCTCCTGCTGCGTGAGCCTGCCTCCCGGCACCGCGACCACCACTCCCTCGTCCGTACGACGTGTCCCCGCGGGGACGAGCATAGCTTTCACGACACTTCATTGCAACGCCCTCCGGAGGTCGCGCGTTGCATTAGACACAACTCCGTTGCAACGAAATCCCGCTTTCAGCCTGCCATTTCGCGATTCCTGAACGAAATACGCGTTGCCGGTTCCGCGAACGCAACGTAGCGTTTCCATCATCGCAAACACCAACCAGCGAGAACGGACACCGCCATGACCGAGCAGGCCCCCACCCCCACCGCCCCCGCCACCCTCACCGCTCCCCCCGCCCTCACCCTCACCGTCGACATCCCCGCCGGCCGCCTCCAGGTCATCGCCACCGACCGCGCCGACGCGACGGTGGAGGTCCGCCCGGCCGACGCCGGACGGAGCCGCGACACGAAGGCGGCCGAGACGTTCGAGGTCACGCACGGGCAGGCAACCCTCCGGGTCGCCCCCGCCGCGCCCCGGCACCGCCTCCTCGGCACCTCGGGCGCCGTCGAGATCACCGTCCACGTGCCGAGCGGCACCCACCTGGAGGCGAAGGCGGCGAGCGCCGGTCTGCGCGGGGTCGGCAGGCTCGGGGACGTGACCGTCGAGGGGCAGCGCGCCGACGTCAAGCTCGACGAGACGGCCGGGGCCCGTATCACCGTGCAGGACGGCGATCTCACGATCGGCCGGCTCGGCGGCGCCGCCGCGCTGCGCACCCGCCGGGGCACGCTCCGCGTCGCCGAGGCGGTACGCGGCGAGGTCACGCTCCGTACGGACAGCGGCGACATCGAGGTCGGCGCGGCCCCGGGCGTCGCGGCGGCGCTGGACGCGCAGACCCCCGCGGGCCGTATCCACAACGCCCTCGTCAACGCCGCGCGCCCCGCCCTCCACCTCCACGCCACGACGTCGCACGGCGACATCACGGCCCGCAGCCTCTGACCGCCCGCGCCCGCCCGGGGCCGCGCCCACTGCCCGGCCCGGGCCCGCCCCGCTCACCCGCAGCCCCGAAGGAGCCCACCCCGATGACCACGCACCAGCCCCCCAACTCCCCGCCCCCGCCCGCCGATCCCGCCACCCGCACCACCGCTCCCGCGACCGGCGCCCCCGCTCCCGCGCCCCAGACCCCCGCCATCTCCGCGACCGCCCTCCGCAAGTCCTACGGCGACAAGACCGTCCTCGCCGGTATCGACCTCACCGTCCCGGAGGGCACCGTCTTCGCCCTCCTCGGGCCGAACGGCGCGGGCAAGACGACGACGGTGCGCATCCTCTCCACGCTCGTCACGCCCGACGCCGGCTCCGGAGCCCTCACGGTCGGCGGGCACGACCTGGCCCGCGAGCCGCAGGCGGTACGCGCCGCGATCGGCGTCACGGGGCAGTTCTCGGCCGTGGACGGGCTGATCACGGGCGAGGAGAACATGCTCCTGATGGCGGACCTGCACCACCTCGGCAAGCGCGAACGCCGCACGGTGACGGCGGAGTTGCTGGAACGGTTCGACCTGACGGCGGCGGCGCGCAAACCCGCCTCCACGTACTCGGGCGGCATGAAGCGCCGCCTCGACCTCGCCATGACCCTCGTCGGCGGCCCGCGCATCCTGTTCCTGGACGAGCCCACGACGGGCCTCGACCCGCGCTCGCGGCACGCGATGTGGCAGCTCGTGCGCGACCTCGTCGCGGGCGGCACGACCGTCCTCCTCACCACGCAATACCTGGACGAGGCCGACGAGTTGGCCGACCGGATCGCGGTGCTCCACGAGGGCCGGATCGCGGCCGAGGGCTCCGCGGACGAGCTGAAGCGGCTCGTCCCCGGCGGCCACGCGCGGCTGCGCTTCACCGACCCGGCGGCGTACGGCGCGGCGGCCGCAGCGCTCCCCGACGCGGTGGGGGACGAGGCGGCGCTCACGCTGCGGGTCCCCGGCGACGGCAGTCAGCGCGCGCTGCGCACGCTCCTCGACCGGCTGGACGCGGCGGGCGCGGAGGCCGCCGAACTCACCGTGCACACACCCGACTTGGACGACGTGTTCTTCGCCCTCACCGAGAGCGCCCCCGCCACCGTCCCCACCCCTTCGAAGGAGACCCCCCGATGACCACCACCGCCATCCCTTCCGCCCCCACCGCCTCCGCCCCCGCCGGCGGCTCCGCCTTCCGCGACTCGCTCACCATGCTCCGCCGCAACCTCCTCCACGCCCGCCGCTACCCCTCCCTCACGCTCAACCTCCTCCTCACCCCGATCATGCTGCTCCTGCTCTTCGTGTACGTCTTCGGCGACACGATGAGCGCGGGCATCGGCGGGGGCGGGGCCGACCGCTCCGCGTACGTCGCGTACCTGACCCCGGGCCTCCTGCTCATGACGATCGGCGCCACGGTCGTGGGGACGGCGGTCTCGGTGGCGATGGACATGAGCGAGGGGATCATCGCCCGCTTCCGCTCGATGCCGATCCACCGGGGAGCGGTGATCGTCGGGCACGTCATCAACGGCGTGCTCCAGTCGGTCGCGAGCGTCGTCCTGGTCGCGCTCGTCGCGCTGGCGATCGGCTTCCGCTCGACGGACGCGAGCGCGCTGGAGTGGCTGGCGGCGCTGGGTCTGCTCGTCCTCTTCGCGACGGCGCTCACGTGGATCGCGGTCGGCATGGGCCTGATCAGCCCGAACGCGGAAGCGGCGAGCAACACCGCGACCCCGCTGATCCTCCTGCCCCTCCTGTCGAGCGCGTTCGTCCCGCTCGACAGCATGCCGGGGTGGATCAGGCCGATCGCCGAGTACCAGCCCTTCACCCCGGCGATCGAGACGCTGCGCGGCCTGCTCCTCGGCACGGGCATCGGCCACAACGGCTGGCTCGCGCTGGCCTGGTGCGTGGGCCTCACGGTGCTGGGCTACTTCTGGGCCACAGCGAAGTTCCAGCGGGAAGCGGAGTGACGGAAGGTACGGGGGCGGTACGGGTACGCGTACGGGGCGACGAGGACGTACGAGTCCGGCGCCGCCCCGTACCGCGCTCGCCCCTCAGCCGTGCCTCAGTCGTGCCGCTCGGGGCTCACCTTCACCGAGTCCAGCGGGACCGACCAGTCCCGGTCCTCGGGCCCCGTCTCGACGCTCCAGTGCCCGCCGCCCTCCGGCTTGAGCTTGACGGAGACGACGGTGCCCTTCGCCGCCGCCGCCTTCGCGGCGGCGGCCGCGTCCGTGGCCCCGCCCTTCAGCAGCCGCTTCCCGCGCGCCAGGTCGTCGCTCTCGCCGCGCTCCTGATGACTGGAGAGGACCGCGCCGCCGGCCGGGTTCACGTCGACGGCCTGGAGCGTGCCGTCCTCGGCGAGGATCTCGAACTCCCAGATCAGCCGGTCCTGCGCGTTGTCGTCGATCTCGGCCGAGACGACCTTCCCTGGCGTATGGGCGAGGGCCTTGCCGATCGCCTCGGGGGCCGGGAGCATCGCGGCGGCCTTGGCCTCGGCACGGTGCTCCTCCGCGTCGGACCCGGTCCCCTTCTTGGGCGGCAGGGTGGACGACCCGCCGGGGGACGGGCTCGCGCTCGTACTCGCCCCGGAGGACGAGCCGCTCCCGGCGGACGACGAGGCGCTTCCCGCGGAGGCGCTCGGCGAGGAGCCGCCCCCGGACGAGGACCCCCCGTCATCGCACCCGACGGCAGCCCCGCCCGCGAGCACGACACCGACCACAGCGGCGAGAACGGACGTACGCCTCATCACGCAGAACCTCCGGAGAAAGAAGACAAGTCCGCGCATCGCGCGTGACCCGGACAGACCCCATCTTCCCCACCGCCCCTGAAGCAGCCCTGAAACGACCTGAAGAGATCTTCAGCTCGCGCTTGGGCGCTCGCCCCGCCGTCGGACCCCACCGCGCCGCGCGCGCCTCAGCCTCCGACGCCGCTCGCTCCGCCTCAGTCCTCCGACGCCGCCCGCTCCCCCGTGGGCCGACGACGCCGCGCGGCGTCCGTGAGGGACGGCGGAGCCCAGGCCCCGTCCGGCGGGTAGACGTCCGTGCCGGGCGGGACGATCGCGTCGAGACGGTCGAGCAGCGCGTCGTCCAGCACGAGGTCCGCGCCCTTGAGCGTGGCCCGCACCTGCTCCTCGGTGCGCGGTCCGATGATCACCGAGGTGACGGCGGGATGCGCCAGCGGGAAGGCCGTGGCCAGTTCGGGAAGCGTGCGTCCCGCCTCCTCGGCCACCTCCACGAGCGCTTCCACCGCGTCCAGCTTGGCGGCGGTGAGCGCGGCGGCCGGGTCGAACCGCCCGGGGTTGATGGTGGGGCGGCCGGTGGCGAGATCCATCGTGCGGCCCTTGCGGTAGCGACCGGTGAGGAAGCCCGAGGCGAGCGGCGCCCAGGTCAGCACTCCCATGCCCAGGCGCCCGGCGGTCGGCAGCACATCGCGCTCGATCCCGCGCGCGAGGAGCGAGTACGGCGGCTGCTCGGTACGGAAGCGGAGCAGGCCGCGCCGTTCGGCCACGTGGTGCGCCTCGACGAGGTCCTGCGCGGGGAAGGTGGAGCAGCCGAACGCGCGGATCTTCCCGGCCCGTACGAGATCGGTGAGGGCGCTCAGCGTCTCCTCGATGTCCGTCGTGTGGTCGGGGCGGTGCACCTGGTAGAGGTCGATCCAGTCGGTGCCGAGCCGCCGCAGGCTCTCCTCCACCTCTTTGACGATCCAACGGCGGCTGTTGCCACCGCTGTTGGGGTCGTCCCCCATCGGGAAGTGCACCTTCGTCGCGAGGACGACGTCGTCGCGCCGCCCCTTGAGCGCCTTGCCGACGATGATCTCCGACTCGCCGGCGGAGTACATGTCGGCGGTGTCCACGAAGTTCACCCCGGCGTCCAGCGCCGCGTGCGTGATGCGGGCACAGTCGTCGTGGTCGGGATTGCCGATCCCGCCGAACATCATGGTGCCGAGACAGTACGTACTCACCCGCATGCCCGTCCCGCCGAGAACCCGGTACCTCATGTTTCCGCTCCCCCTTCTCCGACAACGAGGCGGCCGATCCTAGAAGTTGGAGTGGACTTCAGCGCAAGCTCCACCAGCGGCGGCGACTCCCCCCGCGCTGTGACCCACGTCACAGGAACCCCGCCCCGCGTGCCGGACAGTTCCCAGGAGTGACCACCGACGTGAGAACCCGCATCCGGGACGGCGATCCCGACGCCTTCGCCGAGCTGTACGAGACGTACGCGCGCTCCGTGTACAACCACGCCTTCCGTCTGACGGCCGACTGGTCGCTGGCCGAGGACGTGATGGCGGAGACCTTCGCCCTGGCCTGGCGGCTGCGCGCGAAGGTCTCGCCCGAGGGCGGCTCGCTGCGCCCCTGGCTCCTCGGCATCGCCACGAACGCGGCCCGCAACCACCGTCGCACCAACCGCCGTTACCGTGCCGCCGCCTCGGCCGCCGCGGCCTCGGGACCGGCGGCGCTCACCGTCCCCGACCACGCCGAGAACATCGCCGGGCAGGTGGACGACAGGCGCCGCATCGCCGCGATGCTCACCGCGCTCGGCACGCTCAGGCGCGCGGAACGCGAGGTCCTCGTGCTGTGCCTGTGGGAGAACCTCACCTACGTGGAGGCCGCGGCGGCCCTCGGCATCCCGCTCGGCACCGTCCGCTCCCGGCTCGCCCGCGCCCGCAAGCGGCTCGCCGCCCTCACCGACGCCGAACTCTCCGCCCGTACGCGGGAACCCGCACCGCCCGCCCGACAGACAAGAGGCGACCACATGCCCCGGCTCGCACGGAGAGGTACCCGATGAACGCCACGCCAGAGCGCCGGCCCACCGAATGGCCGCACGAGGACGCCCTGTTGCCGCCCGTCGTCAGGGAACTCCCGCCAGGACGCCACGAGTTCCACAAGGAGCGCCTCATGGCCCAGATCCACGCCGAGACAGAGCAGTCCGCCCCGTCCGCGCGGCAGACCCCCGCCCGTACCCCTTGGTGGCGCCGCCCCGTCCTCGTACTGCCCCTGGCCGCCTGCGCGTTGGCCGGAGCCCTCGTGGGCGGCAACGCGCTCATGGGCGACGACGAGCCCACGGGCCTCGCCACCGGTCCCCTGCTGACCACGCAGGTGGCCGCCGCCTCCGCGCACGGCACCGACGGCCTCCTCCGGCGCGCCTCGGCCGCCGCCGAGCAGGCCCCGGTCCCGGCCCCCCGGCCCGGCCAGTACATCTACATCGAGTCGGTCACCGCGAACACCTACGTCCGCACCCGAGGCGACGACAGCGAGGTCGTCAGCGACAAACTGCACCGGCGGCAGGTCTGGGAGTCCCCGGACGGCCACAAGGGCTGGCTCGTGGAGCCGGGCAACACCCCGAAGGGCGGCCTCACGCTCGACACGGAGGTGGACAGGGACGCGGCCTACGACGCGCTCGTCACCCTGCCCACGGACCCCGACGCCCTGCTCCGCCGCGTCTACACGATGAGCGAGGGCCAGGGAAACAGCCCCGACCAGGCCGCCTTCTCGACGATCGGCGACCTCATCAGCGAGTCGTACCCGCCCGCCGGACTCGAAGCGGCCCTCTACCAGGCCGCGGCGAAGATCCCCGGCGTCGTCACGCTGGACGACGCGGTGGACGCCGCGGGCCGCCACGGCATCGCCGTCGCCCGCCTCGACGAGAGGGCGGGCATCCGCGAGGAGTGGATCTTCGACCGGAAGTCCCTCACGCTCCTCGGCGAGCGCACCGTCCAGATCCGGGTACCCCGGCACGCGAACGCGGAGGACCGCCTGATCAAGCCCGGGACGATCCTCTTCACGAGCGCGGTCACCAGGCGCACGCTGGTCGAAGGCATGAAGGAGGCGCCTTCACAGCGGAGTTGACGCTTCGCGGGCGGGGCGGAGACGGGGTCCTCGTCTCCGCCTCCACCCGTACCGGGGGCACCGGACCCGCCCGGGCGGTACGGGTCAGGCGCGCGCCGCCGCGACGAAACGCGTCCAGGCGGCCGGAGCGAAACCGAGCACGGAACCGGCGGCGTTCTTCGAGTCACGCACGTGCAGCACGCGGGGCTCGACGGCGACCTCGACGCAGTCGTTGTTGTTGGCGCCGCTGTAGCTGCTCTTGAACCACAGCAGTTCGGCGCGGGCCTCGGACGAAGGCTTCGAGGTCATGTGTCTCCTAGCAGTTTCTCGATGAATTCCCTCGACCTGGCGGGCCCGAGGGCCTGCGAGCGCAGGATGCCATACCGCACACCCAGAACATGAACCTCTTGCGGGTCCGAGATGATCCGGCTGGTCATCTGGGCTTCGGAGTAGCCGAGGGTCTTCCCGTCCGCCAGCCGAAGGACCTGCAACTCACCTCCCAGCCCGGCGTGTTCCTCCGAGTCGGTCGGCATGACCTGGAGCTCGACGTTGGGCCGCTCGCTCACGGCGATCAGATGCTCCAACTGCCGGCGCAGCACGACCCGTCCACCGATCGGCCGCCGGAGCGTGACCTCCTCCAGCACGAAGGAGAGGGTCACCATCGGGCGCCGGTCGAACACGGACTGCCGGGCCAGTCTCGCCTCCACGAGCCGCTCGAACCGTTCACGCAGCAGGGCGGGCCGGGCCTGGGCGAACATCGCCGTGGCGTACTCCTTGGACTGGAGCAGTCCCGGAATGTTGAGGGCCCCGTAGACCAGTATCTCGACCGACTCCCGCTCCAGCTTCGTCAGATGACGCAGCTTTCTCGGGTACCGGGCCTCGGCGACGTCCCGCTTGAACTCCGCGAGTTTCCCACCAGCCTTCAGCACGGCATCGGCCTTCTCCAGGAAGTCGGGCTTCGGGATGCGCTTGCCCGCCTCGACCTTGTAGACCTGCGCCTCGCTGTAGCCGATCGCCGAGCCGAACGCGGTCTGCGAGAGCCCCGCACCCTGCCGCCAGAGCTTGATCTGCCGCCCGACGGCTTCGAGAACGGCGACCGAGTCCTCCTCGTCCTCGATCTCCTCGACGGAATCCCAGTTCTGGTTTCCCGAACCGTCGGTCTCCTCACGCGCCATGGCGCTCCTCTCTTCCGCACGGGTCCGCACAAGGCCGTACAAGCTCCGCGAGCCACCCGCACAGTCACGCCCCGTACGGACGTGATCACTGGAAAGCGTAAGGGGAAGGCATCAGCCTTGGTGACGTGAATCACGAAACTCCACAGCCGCCCGAAGCAACCCACCACTACTTCCGCTTGCAGTTGTCGAGCACCCCCAGGGGCGCGCGCCTGGCGCGTTTGCTGGCGGTCGAGCAACTGCGCGAGTGGGGCGTGCGGTTGACGGCACCGCGCCAGATCATCGCGGAGCTGGCCTCGAACGCCGTACGCCACGGCCACGTAAAGGGCCGGGACTTCGCGCTGGCCCTCGACCTGTCCCCGGCCCGGCTGCGCATCGAGCTGGTGGACACGCGGGGTGACAAGGACCTGGAGCCCACCGCCCCACCCTGGTACGCGGAACAGGGCCGCGGCCTCCTCCTCGTGGCGGCCTTCGCGGACGACTGGGGCGTGGACTGGGGCCCCGTCCCAAGGAAGACGGTATGGGCGGAGGTCCGGCTCCGCGAGGAATCTCAGTGGGGATAGCCGGTACGGACCACGTCGGCTCGCAGAGCGCCGAGTTCGGCGTCGGCCCGGAGCGCGGTGACGATCTCGCGGGTCAGGGGCCGCAGATCGTAGACGTGCCGCACGGCGGCGGCAGGGACTTCGGTCTCGAAGTAGTCCTCGGCGTGGGCGCGGTAGGCATCCGGGCCACCGAGGAGCACTTCGAACAGCCAGGCGGCACTGCCCAGCACGTCCTCCCCCGTACCGGCGCGCCAGGCGGTGTCGTCGGCGAGCCGCCAGAAGGAGGTGGTGGCGACAGGAACGTCCTCATCGCAGAAGGCGGGCTCGCCGAGGAAGGGACGGAAGACATCGGGGAGCCCGTCGAAAACACCGGGAGCGACTTCGAGCGGATCGCGACCGTACGGACTGAGCGGCGACTCATGATCGAACCCACGCGCCCAAACACCCTCCGGGGTGAAGACGATCCCGTACTCGTTCCCACTGGCGTCGTCCATGGAGGCGAGATCGACGCCATCGCCGCCCCACCCGGGAAAGAAGTCGAAGTACCCGCCCCCCGGCGCCAGCACAAGATCCAGCACAGCCATCGCCCGGCACCGCTCCCGCACCACCGCGATCCCCGGCAGCCCACTCACCACTTCATCAACGCGCATACTCGTGATCCCATCACTCCCCACTGACAGCGCCCACCACCAGACCGTTCACGCCCTGGGCAACCGCGAGGGCAACACACACACCGCGTCGGCGTACTGCTTGCGCGCCAGCGCCGTGGCCAGCGAAAGCAACGTCTTCCGCGTCTCCTCCACGGAGACCCGCAAGTGCCGATTGAGGCTGACACCCACGTGCAGAACCGACTCTGCGGCCTCGCCCTTCTCCTCGGGAGTACACGGAACGAGAATGATCGCCGCCCCGAATTGACCGTCGCCGCGAGCCCGAGATCCGGATGCGCGTCCTTGTCCGCATGCTTCAGATCGGACTCCGACCGCGGTTCGGCAACCGTGGGCGGTTGCCCCCTCAAGCGCGTCATCTCAGCGAGAAGCAGCACCCGGCCCGCCTCGTTGTAGACGACGCAGCGCTGCACGTAGTAATCCGTTTCTTCGAGAACTTCGCTGCTCTTTACGAACGAATAGGGCTGCGAATCAGGCAGCACTCTGTTCAACGTCCTTGCCGTCCCAGCCCTGTCCGGCATGTTCACGCACACGTCCCCGGCGATGATCCGCCCCCTCGGCTCGTCCCGCCACCCGAAGTACCACCCACAGAACAAGCCCACGGCCTACGCCACGACCGCCACTGCCCCGCCGGTACGGAGGCGCCTGCTGCTCATGGGCACCAGCCAGGTGCCTTCATCCTTCGGGCACCTTCGAAGGCAGGACGCACCTCGCATCGGCATGCGCCTGCCGTGCCAGGGCCTCGATCAGGGACAACAACGTGCTCCGGGCCTCCGGATCGGCCTGAAGCCGACGCCCGAGCAGGAGACTCACATGGAGACTCGTCGGCTCGCCGTCGCCTCTCTCCCCCCGCCTACACGGGACCAGAATCATGCCCGTCCAGGAGTTGACCTTGGCGCTGATGCCGGCCTCGGGACGGTCGTAGTTCTTGTCCCGCTCGCCCTCCAGCCAGACGCGCCCTACCAGGGCCGAGGGCTCGAGGCTGCCCAATGTGTCCACGGTCGCCCGGAGAAGTTCCCTGCGCTCGTCGTCCGCGACGACGCACACCGTCTGATAGTCCCGCGACGCCGGATCGACGTCATACACCCGCCCCTGGAAGTCGTGCGAGGACGAGCGCGGCAACACCCGGTCCAAGGTCCCAGCGGTCCCCGGCTCCCACCACTCCCCGCGCCTCATCCCGCCACCCGAAGTACCACGCGCAGAACAACCCGGAGAGCACCATGACGACAGCGCCGAGAGCCCCGGCGGGACGAGCCCGCTCCGCCAGCCCTCCTCACGCGTGAACCCGCCGCGGAGCCCTCCACCACCGCCCTCTCCCCACGATCACACCGCATCCGCTGATCGGCATCCGCGTCCCTTCCGGGCGCCCTCCCCAGCCTTGATCGGCTCACGCTCCCACCGACACCGGTACTGATCCGGAGCCGCACCCTCCCGAGGCGTCCGTTCATGCACACAAGCAACTCAGCGCCCCGGAGGTCAAGTTGGCTCCTTCGTCGCCACTCCCCTCGCCCGCCCCCGCTCCCCTCACGCCCGCCGGACGAGCGGAACCGCCCCCGTGCCGCGGCGGGCCGCGTCCTTGCGGGCGGTTCCTGGGGTCGGGCCCGTGCCGACGATCTCGCCGTCCAGTACGGCGAGCCAGCCGCCCGTCGTCCGTGCCTGGTCACGGAGGTGCGCCGGGTCGGTGAGCGGGCCGAGCGCGGCGTGCAGCGGGGGCGGGGCGGTCGGCGCGGGGGGCGTGGCGATGGCGCCCGCGCGCCATTGCGCCGTGGTCCGTTCGCGGCCCGTGCGCCGTATCCAGTAGAGGTGCTGGGCCACGATCACCGGGCCCAGTACCACCATCAGCGGGAAGGCCCCCGTGAGCGTGCCCGTCGCGAAGAGGACGCTGACCGCGCTGGAGGCGAGGACGCCGAGCGCGCCGGCGAGCAGGGCCGCCGCGCGGCCGAACGCCTTCGCCGCGACCATCGGGAAGAGCACGATCAGCAGCAGGTCTCCGAGTCCGAGGGCCACCGGCGGGTCGCCGCGCGTGACGGCGAGGAGCGGCGCGAAGGGCAGGCCCATGACCTGCGTCGCGAAGCGGTCCATCACCGAGGTGAGTCCCGTGGCCACCAGGTCGTACACGGCGAGCAGCCCCGCGAACCACGCCGCGTGCACCGAGCGGAACCCGCTCTGCGCCCACATCGCCGCGACCCCCACGACGGCTACGGCGAGCAGCACGTCGGTCAGCACCAGCACGGCGAGCGTCCGGTCCGCCAGGGCCAGCCCCCCGGTCGCGGCGACGGCGACCACCGCGAGGACCGCCGCCCGCAGGCCCCCGAGCAGAGGCGCCAGCGTGAACTGGAGCGCCGCGCACAGGACGAGGCCGAAGACGACGGCCACGGCGGTACGGGGCAGCTCCAGGTAGAGCAGCGGCGCCACCATCACCACGACCATGGCCACCAGCACGTCCGCCGCCTCGTACTTCCCCACCGGTGGCCTCGGCATCCGCACCCGCGCGACGTACCCGAGCCCGAGCAGCGTGATCACGGCCACGCAGACGTTGAGGCCGAGCAGCGCGGCGTTCATGCCGGGCTCGCGACGCGGACGGCGGCGGGGCGGATCGCCTCGAAGGTGTGCTCGCGCAGGTCGGCGCGGACGGGGCCGGTCGGCGGCATGTCCCCGGGGTCGTCGTGCAGCACGATGCCTTCCAGCGGGAGCCGGGCGGCGGTCGCCCGGTCCTCCAGCCGCCCGAGCAGGGCGTGCGCGGGCAACCGGGATACGCGGAGGTGCAGTTCGGGACCGCGCGTGGCCTCGACGAGCGCGTACCGCGCGGGCAGCGGCACCTCGGGCTCGGCCTCGATCAGGTCCAGCAGGTCACGGGTCGTGACGGCCTGGCTCAACTGCCCGGTCCAGCGGCCGAGCACGGGGCTCGTGGCGGGCAAGTGCGCCAGCTCGCAGTCCGGTTGTTCCTCGGGTACCCGTACGAGGTCCCCGGTCGCGTACCGCAGGAGCAACGTGCACTCGCGGTAGGGGACGTACGGGGTGTGGACGAGAACTCCCGTACCGCCGGGCGGAGTCGGCTCGTACGTGAGCGGGTCGCGGATCTCCGTCCAGCCGAACTCCGTGCTGTGGTGCAGGTGTCCGGCCGTGCAGGGCGTACCGCCCGAAGGCAGGGTCTCGGTCATCATGTACCCGGCGGAGATGCGGGCCCCGAAGGCCGCCTCGGCGCGCTCGCGCAGCGGCGCGGAGAGGACTTCGCCGCCCACCGCGAGGTGTTCTAGGCCGAAGTCGGTGGGCCGCCAGCCGTCCCGCTCGGCCGTCTGGACGAGGGCGGCGAGGTAGGAGGCGGACACGTTGAGATGGGTGATCTGCGCCGCCTTCCCCGGCAGGTTGAGCGGGGCGGCGAGGCGGTCGAGCGCGAGGACGGGGTCCACCGTGCCGATCTGCACGAAGGCGGCGCCGACGCGGGTCACCGACTCCTCGGTGCTCAGCAGCGGCAGCGTGGCCCGCGAGCAACCGCCGTACGCCATCGTGTGGTGCGGGCGCAGGCCGACGCCGAGCACGGCGGAGACCGTGCTGAGTGCCACCACGATCTCGGTCTCGGCCCGCGAGTACCACACGGCGGTGGGGGTGCCGCTCGTGCCCGTGGTGAGCGCCATCAGCGCGGGGCGGGCCCGGGCCGAGACGAACGCGGCGGGAAGGGCGCGCAGCGCGGACTTCTCCGTGACGGGCACCCGCTCCCACGTCTCGGGGGTCAACGTCTCTGGATCGAGGCCGTGTTCGGCGAAGAGGCGCTGGTAGTACGCGGTGTGCCGGGCGGCGGCGCGGGCGGTGGCCCGCAGGCCCCGTACCGCGACCGTGCGGCGGATCTCGGGGTCGGTCTGCCCTGCCTGCCCCGGCAGCAGCGCCGAGTCCTCGCCCGGCTCGCCGAACTCGGCGAGTGTGGCGACGAGGTCGCGGGCGATGCGTTCCAAGTCCCTCGGCCGGATGGGCCGGTTGCGCAGAATCGCGGAGGTGTAGCGGAGCTGGCTGAACGCGGTGCCGAACACGGAGCCTCCTGAAAGCCTGGACCGGGTCTGCGTCCCGGTCCAGGCCGGGCCTCGGTCCGGTCAGGCCATGCTGGCGAACATCGCGGCGGCGAGGGTGCTGTAGGCGTACTTGAGGTAGTGCTTGACCATGGCGGTTCTCCCTTGCTCGGGCCGTCGTGAAGGACGGCAGGGGCTACCTGTGACGCGTCGGCACACCCGCTTCCCGTGGGGACCCAAGGTCCGGCGCGCGCTCAGATTAAGGGAGTCGGGGGCGCGGCGACATAGGGCGGCGCGCTTTCCCCAGCCGTACGCGAGACCAGGTCGGACCCACCCGGCACACGCTTCGCGCCTGCCCCACCCGTACCGCCCGACAGCGTCCGGCGTAGGGGAGGACGGGCCCCGGGCACGGCTCGGCACCCCGCTCCCCCGTACCCGGGCACGGCTCGGTGCCCCGCCCCCCGTACCCGGACACGGCTCGGCGGCATGCCCGACGGGGTCGCTTTCGCTACCCGTGGGGCACACCGCCGAGGGAGACCGGGAGTCAGTGGCTCCCGTGCAGGTGCATCCGCCGCCGGCCGTGGTGGCCGGAGGTCTGGAGGGGTTGCGGTGCCGGTTGACCGGAGTCCTCGGCGTTCGCCGTGCCCGCGGAGGCGCCGGTGCCTCCGCTGCGGTGCTCGGCGTCGAGCTGACGCCGCAGCCGGTCTCGTTCACCGACCGCCTCGCCGCCCTCCTTGCGCTGCACCGAGTGCCGGTGGTGGAGCCCCAGCCCCTCACGCATCAGCCACATCCCCAGTGCGAAGACCAGCGCGAGGCCGAGTCCGCCCGCGAAAGCCCCCAGGGTACTGATGGTGAACGGATCGCTCCCGAAGAGGGACACCGTGTACTCGGGCCCTCCCGACGTGTTGAACGCGATCAGCAGGGCGGTGAACGCCGCTGCCGCCGCTGCCAGCAGAAGGCCGATGACCATCATGGGCAGCACCTCTTCACTGCGCGTCTCGCCGCGCATCGTCGCCCGCCCGGGCCCTTTGCCGCCCGGACACTTCAGGGCCTCCTTCCACGTTCCTCCCCTTCGCGCAAGCCCGCATCCCGGGGACGCTCCCGCTACGAAGAGGCCCGGTCCTCCGCGCCGTCCTGCGCGAGCAGACGCCGGTCCCTCGCGTCCACGACCTCCCGCACGGTCCGCCGCCACTCCCGCTTCCCCGGCGGGCGCAGGAAGAGGCCGAGCGGCACCCACAGGCCCAGCCCGGCGAGCCCCGTCCACAGCACCGGCCCCGGCGGCTCGCTCACGCCGATCCCCACGTAGACCAGCGCGCAGACGAGGGCGATCGCGGCGAGCAGCCAGCGGCCCCCCGGGCTGTTCTCGTCGAGGTCCTTGCCGTGCTCCAGCAGGTGTTCCAGCTGCCCGCGCAGCCCTCTGACCCGCTCCCGTATCCCCGCTCCGAGCCACCACAGGACCGCGATCAGGAAGAGGTACCCGGCGATCGTGAGCGGCCAGTCCTTGGCCCCGTCACCGGTGAGTCCCCAGACCTCGAAGCGCCCGCGCGCCAGTTGCTCCGTCGCCGTCGTCCACATGACCGTCATGTGTCCACCCCCGTTCCCGCCCGTGCGGGTGCCCCGCCGGGCCCCGCGCACACGTTCCCGCCCGCCCACACGAAAGCCCGCACGCACCAGAGCCCGCCCACACGAAAGCCCGCACGCACCAGAGCGCGCCCATGCGGAAGCCCGCACGCACCAGAGCCCGCACGCACGAAAGGGCCCGTACGACCGAAGTCGTACGGGCCCTCTCAGGTCCGAGTCGCCTGCGCCCCCGAAGGGACGCGCGCCCTCAGATCACCGCCCGGGACGGAACCGTCCCGGGCATCAACTCACTTGTTGATCTTGGTGACCTGACCGGCGCCGACGGTCCGGCCACCCTCACGGATGGCGAACTTGAGGCCCTCTTCCATGGCGACGGGCTGGATGAGCTCGACGCTCATCTCGGTGTTGTCGCCCGGCATGACCATCTCGGTGCCCTCGGGGAGGGTCACGACGCCGGTCACGTCCGTGGTGCGGAAGTAGAACTGCGGACGGTAGTTGTTGAAGAAGGGGGTGTGACGGCCACCCTCGTCCTTCGACAGGATGTACGCCTGCGCCTCGAAGGAGGTGTGCGGCGTGACCGAGCCCGGCTTGATGATGACCTGGCCGCGCTCGACGTCCTCGCGCTTGATGCCGCGGAGGAGCAGACCGACGTTCTCGCCCGCCTGGCCCTCGTCGAGCAGCTTGCGGAACATCTCGATGCCGGTGACCGTGGTGGTCGCCTTCTCCTGCTTGATGCCGATGATGTCGACGGTCTCGTTGACCTTCAGGACACCACGCTCGATACGGCCGGTGACGACCGTACCGCGACCGGTGATCGTGAAGACGTCCTCGATCGGCATGAGGAACGGCTTGTCGATGTCACGCTCGGGCTCGGGGATGGACTCGTCCACGGCCTTCATGAGGTCGAGAACGGACTTGCCCCACTCGGCGTCGCCCTCAAGGGCCTTGAGCGCCGAGACCTTGACGACCGGAAGGTCGTCGCCCGGGAACTCGTACTCGGAGAGCAGCTCGCGGACCTCGAGCTCGACGAGCTCAAGGATCTCCTCGTCGTCCACCATGTCGGCCTTGTTCAGGGCGACAACGATGTAGGGGACGCCGACCTGGCGGGCCAGGAGGACGTGCTCCTTCGTCTGCGGCATCGGACCGTCGGTCGCGGCGACCACGAGGATCGCGCCGTCCATCTGGGCGGCACCGGTGATCATGTTCTTGATGTAGTCCGCGTGACCGGGGCAGTCGACGTGCGCGTAGTGGCGCGTCTCGGTCTGGTACTCGACGTGCGCGATGGAGATGGTGATACCGCGCTGGCGCTCCTCAGGAGCCTTGTCGATCTGGTCGAAGGCCGAGGCCTCGTTCAGGTCCGGGTACGCGTCGTGCAGCACCTTGGTAATGGCGGCCGTGAGGGTCGTCTTACCGTGGTCGATGTGACCGATGGTGCCGATGTTGACGTGCGGCTTAGTCCGCTCGAACTTCGCCTTCGCCACTGGGTTCCTCCTGTGGAGTGGTTCTGTACGCCTTGCTTCATCGGCGCCAGGGATGATCTTTGCTGGGGTGCCGGGTCCCCCGGGGGCGTCCCCACTGGTGAGCGGGGGCGCCCCGTACGGGGGTCCGGTGTCAAGCCTACGGCGTGAACTCGGGTGAGTTACTCGCCCTTGGCCTTCGCGATGATCTCCTCGGCGACGTTCCGCGGAACCTCGGCGTAGGAGTCGAACTGCATCGAGTAGCTTGCGCGACCCGAGGTCTTGCTGCGGAGGTCGCCGACGTAGCCGAACATCTCCGACAGCGGCACCAGGCCCGTGACGAGCTTGGCGGCCGAGCGGTCCTCCATGGACTGGATCTGACCGCGACGGGAGTTGATGTCGCCGATGACGTCACCCATGTAGTCCTCGGGCGTCGTCACCTCGACCTTCATCATCGGTTCGAGCAGGGCCGGGCTGGCCTTGCGGGCAGCCTCCTTGAAGGCCATCGAACCGGCGATCTTGAACGCCATCTCCGAGGAGTCGACGTCGTGGTAGGCACCGTCGAGCAGGATGACCCGGACACCCGTGAGCGGGTAGCCGGCGAGCACGCCGAACTCCATGGCCTCCTGCGCGCCCGCGTCCACCGAGGGGATGTACTCCCGGGGGATGCGGCCACCGGTGACCTTGTTGACGAACTCGTACCCGTCGCCCTCCAGCGGCTCCAGCGCGATCTGCACCTTCGCGAACTGGCCGGAACCACCGGTCTGCTTCTTGTGCGTGTAGTCGAGGCGCTCGACGGCCTTGCGCAGGGTCTCGCGGTACGCGACCTGCGGCTTGCCGACGTTGGCCTCCACGCGGAACTCGCGCCGCATGCGGTCGACGAGCACGTCCAGGTGGAGCTCGCCCATACCGGCGATGATCGTCTGGCCGGTCTCCTCGTCGGTCTTGACGCGGAAGGACGGGTCCTCCTCGGCCAGGCGCTGGATCGCGATGCCCAGCTTCTCCTGGTCGCCCTTGGACTTCGGCTCGATGGCGACCTCGATGACCGGGGCCGGGAAGTCCATCGACTCCAGGATCACCGGGTTCGCCGGGTCGCAGAGGGTCTCACCGGTGGTGGTCTGCTTGAGACCCATGACGGCGACGATGTCACCGGCACCCACCGACTCGATCTCCTCACGCTTGTTGGCGTGCATCCGGTAGATCTTGCCGATGCGCTCCTTCTTGCCCTTCACCGAGTTCTGAACCGAAGAACCCGACTCCAGACGCCCGGAGTACACGCGGACGAAGGTCAGCTTCCCGAGGTGCGGGTCGCTGGCGATCTTGAACGCGAGCGCGGCGAGCGGCTCGTCCTCGGAGGGACGACGCTTCACGATCTCCTCGGGGTTGTTCACCGCCTGGCCCTCGATCGCCTCGATGTCGAGGGGCGAGGGGAGGTAGCGGACAACGGCGTCGAGCAGGGGCTGCACGCCCTTGTTCTTGAACGCGGTGCCGCAGAACACCGGGGTGACCGTGGTGTCGCTGCTCTTGCCCGAAGCGATGGTGATACGGCGGACCGCCGCGTAGAGCTGGTCCTCGGTGGGCTCGGTGCCCTCCAGGAACAGCTCCATCATCTCTTCGTCGTTCTCGGCGACGCCCTCGACGAGCTTGGCGCGCCACTCATCGGCGGTCTCGACCATGTCGGCCGGGATGTCGATGACGTCGTACGCCTCGCCGAGCGCCGTCTCGGCGGACCAGACGAGCGCCTTCATGCGGACGAGGTCGACGACACCCTGGAAGCCGGCCTCGGCCCCGATGGGGAGCTGCATGACGAGCGGGGTCGCACCGAGGCGGTCGATGATCATCTCGACGCAGCGGTGGAAGTCGGCGCCGGTGCGGTCGAGCTTGTTGACGAAGCAGATACGCGGCACGCCGTAGCGGTCCGCCTGTCGCCACACGGTCTCGGACTGCGGCTCCACGCCGGCGACACCGTCGAACACCGTGACGGCACCGTCGAGGACGCGCAGCGAGCGCTCCACCTCGACGGTGAAGTCGACGTGGCCCGGGGTGTCGATGATGTTGATGGTGTGGTCGACGTCGTTCAGCGGCCAGTGACAGGTGGTGGCGGCAGAGGTGATCGTGATGCCACGCTCCTGCTCCTGCTCCATCCAGTCCATGGTCGCGGCGCCGTCGTGCACTTCACCGATCTTGTACGAAACACCGGTGTAGTACAGGATCCGCTCGGTCGTCGTCGTCTTGCCCGCGTCGATGTGGGCCATGATCCCGATGTTGCGGACCCGGCCCAGGTCAAGCGAAGTGGTAGCCATAAGGCTTCAGTCTTCTCTCGGTCTCGATGGGGTCTGCGACTACCAGCGGTAGTGCGCGAAGGCCTTGTTGGACTCGGCCATCTTGTGCGTGTCCTCGCGCTTCTTCACAGCGGCACCGAGGCCGTTGGACGCGTCGAGAAGCTCGTTGGTGAGGCGCTCGGTCATGGTCTTCTCGCGACGGGCGCGGGAGTACCCGACGAGCCAGCGCAGGGCGAGCGTGTTCGCGCGGCCCGGCTTGACCTCGATCGGCACCTGGTAGGTCGCACCACCGACGCGGCGGGACTTGACCTCCAGGGTCGGCTTGATGTTCTCCAGCGCGCGCTTGAGCGTCACGACCGGGTCGGCGTTGGTCTTCTCGCGAAGACCCTCCATGGCGCCGTACACGATCCGCTCGGCGGTGGAGCGCTTGCCGTTGAGCAGCACCTTGTTGATGAGGGAGGTCACCAGGGGGGAGCCGTAAACCGGGTCGATGATGACCGGGCGCTTCGGGGCGGGGCCCTTACGAGGCATTCTTACTTCTCCTTCTTGGCGCCGTAGCGGCTGCGGGCCTGCTTGCGGTTCTTGACACCCTGGGTGTCGAGCGAGCCTCGGATGATCTTGTAGCGAACACCCGGCAGGTCCTTCACACGGCCACCACGCACGAGCACGATGGAGTGCTCCTGCAGGTTGTGTCCCTCACCCGGGATGTAGGCCGTGACCTCGATGCCGGAGGTCAGACGCACACGCGCGACCTTCCGCAGGGCCGAGTTCGGCTTCTTCGGGGTGGTCGTGAACACGCGCGTGCAGACGCCGCGGCGCTGGGGCGAACCGTCCAGTGCGGGCGTCTTGTTCTTCTCGACCTTGTCCTGCCTGCCCTTGCGGACAAGCTGCTGGATCGTAGGCACTACTACTCCGGTTTCTGTGTGCCGAATGGTAAAGCTAACCTGGAACACCCCCGACCCACGCGGTCGGGTGTGTCGGAACCGGGACTCCGTCGCGAGGCGTGACGCATCGCGCGGAAGGAGCGGATCAGGCGGCCGTTGTGTGGGTCCTTGGTGCGGTGTGTAGGCACGCACAGGGACCCGGGCACACCCCAGGCACGAGGTCAGAGCGTACCTACCGTATGGACCTGGGTCAAAACAAATGCGTGGGAGCCGCTCTCAGCGGTTGACGGACTGGATCTCCCGCACCTGTACGTCCTGCGGCTGCCCGTACGTCCCGTCGGGAAGGTCCCCGCCGGCCCCGCCCGTCCCCGTCCAGGCCGTGTCCCATGTCACAGCGGTCTGGAGGCGGTACGTGGCGTCGCCGGACGACCTCAGGTACGTGACCCCGCACGGGGGCGTACGGTCCGCCTTGCCCGCCGCGAACGGCTCCCCGATCGCGCCGCCCTCGCCCACCGGGCACGTGCCGCTCCCGGGCAGCGTGCGGGCGTCCGCCGTACCGGGCTGGATCGCGAGCCGGACCGGCTTCGCCGTCGTCGTCGCCGACATCGCGAACCCGCCCACCGCGAGGGTCGCCGTCACGGACACGGGTTCGAGCTGCGACCTGTCCAGCCACACCCACGTCGGCAGATTCACCTTGCTCGCCCCGGCGGGCGCGAGCTTCGCCTTCAGACTCGGCACCTTCATCCGCTCGTACGCGAGCCCGGCGAGGATCTCGGGCGAAATGGCGTGCGGGATGTCCGGGGGGTCGGCGTTGTCCGCCCAGAACGGCGGCCGGTCGCACTCCATCATCTCGGCGAGCGAGGCGTCGTCACGGTACTGGGCGGTCCAGTACATGCCCTTGCCCTTGTCGTCCTTGTGATACTCGTCCTTGGCGTAGCCCTCGTTCTGCTCCGAGATCTCGTGCACGATGTCGTTCGCACCGGGGTCGTGGACGGCGGCGTAGTACAAGTTCTGCCGGGACTCCTGAAACGCCTCGGGATCGTACTCAGGCGCATACCAACACCCGGGCGGATCCCAGTCGGCGACGGCGACGGGCCCACTGCCACCGGCGGCTCCGCCGCGCTGGCTAAAGGTGATGCGGACGGTGGAGCTGATCTGGTGGCTGCCCGAGTCGGAGTTGCCCTCCTGATGGGTTGAGGCGTCCGTCCCCAGTCCCGGCTCTCCTTGGCCCGCAGTGGCAGCACCCGCCGTAACGAACACGAGCCCGGTCGCCAATGCCACCGCCCCAGCTCCTGCGACAGGAAATCTCTTCCGCTTGACCAGCATCGCTGCTCCCCGTATCCATCAGTTCACTGGCATTGCTGAGCGCCAACGTCGGCGCGGAGTTCTTTGACCACCCACCGCCCCTTGTCCCCGACCGCACTCATCCCCAGTTCGAAGAGGATGTGATCGTCCGGGCTGGGCGTGGTGAGCATCGGCTTACCAGCCTTCAAGTCTTTCGTGTAGAAATGCGTATCGTCAGCGCAATACGTCGCAACCGCTGAGCTGCCCTTGTGAACGATCTCGACGCTGGGCCGCGTCAGGCGTTCCGTACCGCTCACCGAGTACTTCTTCGCCACGTGATCCCGCACGTTCTTCTCCGTGATCCGCCGCGCGTTCCCGCCCGGGTACGTGTACGACAGGTAGGCAGGGTCGCGTGCGTCCTGCTGCGTGATGGCACGGTAAAAGGCGATCGTGAAGTCACGCGCGTCCCGCAGGACGGCGGCCTCCTCCGCCCCAGACGGCTCGTCCCAATCCGCGACGATCTTCACGTCCTTCGGCAAGCTCAGATCCGGCCCGCCTTCCCTCGTCGCACTCGGCGACGCACTCGGGCTCGGCTTTTCCGACGGCGTCGTCTCCGCCCCCGCGATCTTTCCGCCGTCCGCCTTGTCCGACTCGCCGTCGTCACCCCCGCACCCGGCCACCAGAACAGAAGCCGCCACAAGTGCGGCACAAGCGGTCAAGGTGCGCTGACGCTTCACAGTCGAACTCCAAAAGGCGGGAACACATCCAGACGTACGACGAACTTAGCCACGCCCCGGTCGCCTTCGCCACCACTTCGGGCCCAACTCCACGCATTCCGCACGCGCTTGCCATCCGTCACAAGCCCAACGCCCCACCCCCGCCCCGGACATCCCGCCAATCGGGTGCCCTCTGTCGCCCCCGCGCGGGAAAGCGCACCATGGGAAGCCGGACGAGTCCCCGGGGGGAACGCCATGCCCTACGACCCCGACCCCACCCCGTCCCCGCGCCCCGACGACGACGCGCACGGCCCACACAGCCCCCACCCTTCCCACCGCCCCCAAAACCCCCACCCCACCCGCAAAGAACCCCACCCCGTGAGCTGGCCCCGCGCCCTCACCCACGGCCTCACCAGCGCCTTCGTGCTCGTCCTGGTCCTCACGCTCTTCATGAGCCTGCTCGGCGAAGTCCCCTTCGCCCTCCTCTTCTTCGCCGGCCTCGTGCTGCCCCCGGCCCTCACCGCCCACCACTACGCCCGGCGTCCCCTCCCCCCGCCCCTCCCCCGCGGCACCCGCACCGCCCCCGAAGTCCTCGACTACGCCCGGGCGATCCAGGCGCTCGACTACCAACCCGGCCCCGGCTCCACCGAGGACGACCTCGCCGACTACCAACTCGCCCTGGACGTCTACGACAAGAGCCGCACCGCGGAGAGCGAGGACCTCGACGACGTACTCGCCGAGGGCTGGTCGGCACTGACCCGCCTCCAGGCCCCCAACGCCGAGTGGAACCACGGCGAGGGCGACGCCGTGCTGCGGCTGCCGCGCCCCGAGCCCGGCACCATGGCGGTCCTCGCCCTCACGAGCCCGGCGCTCGGACTCGTCCGGGTGCGGACCAGGGGCGGACGCGGACCCTGGGCACGGCTGTACGAGGCCGGAGGCCCCGTCTGCGCCCGCCTGCCGCTCCCGGCCCGTGAGGAGGACTCCGTACAGCTCGAACTGCGCCTCGAAGGCGCCTGGCGCCTCGCCGTCCTCGGCGCCCACGTCATCCGCCGCCTCACCCCCGACGCGCCGCGCCTGAGCGGCTACGGCGGCGACGTCCTCGCCCTGGAGACGCCGAAGTCGCAGCGCCTCTCCTTCCGGCACACCGGCCACGGCCCGTACCAGCTCCGCCGCCTCACCCCCACGCTGCGCCCGGCCGAGGTCCTCGCCGAGGGCATGGGCGAGGCCCGCCTCACCCTCCCCTCCCCCACCGGCTACCTCCAGATCCAGTCCCGCACCGGCTGGACACTCCGCATCGCGCCCACCGAGCCCCACGAGGCCCCGCCCACCCCGCCGCTGCCACCGGCCCCGTGAGCCGCCGGAAACGCCCCGCCCCGGCCCGCCGAAAAGCCCCCCGACGCGCACGAAAAACGGCCGCCCCGCATCCCCGAAGGGAGCGAGGCGGCCGTTGTCACACCAACCGGCAGGTCCTACTGGTTGTAGGGCCCGTAGTCGTAGTCCTCCAGCGGGACGGCCTGGCCGGAACCCGTACCGAAGGGCGAGTAGTCGATGTCGTCGTAGCCGACGGCCGAGTACATCGCGGCCTTGGCCTCCTCGGTCGGCTCGACCCGGATGTTGCGGTAGCGGGACAGACCCGTACCGGCCGGGATGAGCTTACCGATGATGACGTTCTCCTTGAGGCCGATCAGGGAGTCCGACTTGGCGTTGATCGCCGCGTCGGTGAGGACCCTGGTCGTCTCCTGGAAGGACGCCGCCGACAGCCACGACTCGGTCGCGAGCGAGGCCTTGGTGATACCCATGAGCTGCGGACGGCCGGAGGCGGGGTGACCGCCCTCGGTGACGACCCGCCGGTTCTCCGTCTCGAACTTCGAGCGCTCGACCAGCTCACCGGGCAGCAGCTCGGCATCGCCCGACTCGATGATCGTCACCCGGCGGAGCATCTGCCGGATGATGATCTCGATGTGCTTGTCGTGGATCGACACACCCTGCGAGTTGTAGACCTTCTGGACCTCGCCCACGAGGTGCACCTGCACCGCGCGCTGACCGAGGATGCGGAGCACGTCGTGCGGGTTGGTGGCACCCACGGTGAGCTTCTGGCCCACCTCGACGTGGTCGCCCTCGGCGACCTCCAGACGGGCGCGCTTGGAGATCGGGTAAGGAGTCTCCTCGCTGCCGTCGTCCGGGGTGACGACGATCTTCTTGGTCTTCTCGGTCTCCTCGATGCGGACACGGCCCGCGGCCTCGGAGATCGGGGCGACACCCTTCGGGGTACGCGCCTCGAAGAGCTCGACGACACGCGGCAGACCCTGCGTGATGTCGTCACCGGCCACACCACCGGTGTGGAAGGTACGCATCGTGAGCTGGGTGCCCGGCTCACCGATGGACTGGGCGGCGATGATGCCGACCGCCTCACCGATGTCGACGAGCTTGCCGGTGGCGAGCGAACGCCCGTAGCACATCGCGCAGGTACCGACGGCGGACTCGCAGGTCAGGACCGAACGGGTCTTGACCTCCTCGATGCCGTGGCGGACCAGCTCGTCGATGAGCACGTCACCGAGGTCGGTACCGGCCGGGGCCAGTACGACGTCCCCGACGACGACGTCCTCGGCGAGGCAGCGCGCGTACACGCTGGTCTCGACGTCCTCCGTCTTGCGCAGGACGTTGTCCGCCCCGCGCTCGGCGATCTTGAGGCGCAGACCGCGGTCGGTGCCGCAGTCCTCCTCGCGAATGATGACGTCCTGCGAGACGTCGACGAGTCGACGCGTGAGGTAGCCGGAGTCGGCGGTACGCAGGGCGGTGTCGGCGAGACCCTTACGGGCACCGTGCGTGGAGATGAAGTACTCCAGCACGGACAGGCCCTCGCGGAAGGACGCCTTGATGGGACGGGGAATCGTCTCGTTCTTGGCGTTCGACACCAGACCACGCATACCGGCGATCTGACGGAGCTGCATCATGTTCCCTCGGGCGCCCGAGTTCACCATCATGGCGATCGGGTTCGTCTTCGGGAAGTTCTCGTTCATCGCCTCGGCGACCTCGTTGGTCGCGCGGGTCCAGATCCGGATCAGCTCACCGGTGCGCTCGTCCTTGGTGATGAGACCGCGCTCGTACTGCTTCTGAACCTTCTCGTCCTCGGCCTCGTACTGGGCAACGATGCCCTTCTTCGCCTCGGGGACGACGACGTCCGAGATGGCGACGGTGACACCGGAACGGGTCGCCCAGAAGAAGCCGGACGCCTTGAGGTTGTCCAGCGTCGCGGCGACGATCACCTTGGGGTAGCGCTCGGCGAGGTCGTTGACGATCTCCGAGAGCTGCTTCTTGCCGACCGAGTAGTCGACGAAGGGGTAGTCCTCGGGGAGGAGCTCGTTGAAGAGCGCCCGGCCCAGCGTCGTACGCAGCCGGAAGGAGTCCCCCGGCTGGTACTCGGCGGTACCGAAGTCCTCCTCGCCCTCGGCGGGCTCCGGCGGGGTCCAGCCGCGCGGCGGCATGGTGCCGACCGGGAAGCGGATGTCCACCTTCGCCTGGAGCGAGAGCTCACCGGCGTCGAAGGCCATGATCGCCTCGGCGGTCGAGCCGAAGGACCGGCCCTCACCGATGACCTTGCGCTCCTCCTCGTCCGTGGTGAGGAAGAAGAGGCCGAGCACCATGTCCTGGGTCGGCATGGTGACCGGCCGACCGTCGGCCGGCTTGAGGATATTGTTCGAGGACAGCATCAGGATGCGGGCCTCGGCCTGCGCCTCCGCGGAGAGCGGCAGGTGCACGGCCATCTGGTCACCGTCGAAGTCCGCGTTGAAGGCGGTGCAGACGAGCGGGTGGATCTGGATGGCCTTGCCCTCGACGAGCTGCGGCTCGAAGGCCTGGATGCCCAGGCGGTGCAGGGTCGGGGCACGGTTGAGCAGCACCGGGTGCTCGGCGATGACCTCTTCGAGGACGTCGTACACGACGGTGCGGCCGCGCTCGACCATGCGCTTGGCCGACTTGATGTTCTGCGCGTGGTTCAGGTCCACCAGGCGCTTCATCACGAACGGCTTGAACAGCTCCAGCGCCATCGCCTTCGGCAGACCGCACTGGTGCAGCTTGAGCTGCGGACCGACGACGATCACGGAACGCGCGGAGTAGTCCACGCGCTTGCCGAGGAGGTTCTGGCGGAAGCGGCCCTGCTTGCCCTTGAGCATGTCGGAGAGCGACTTCAGCGGACGGTTGCCGGGGCCCGTGACCGGGCGGCCGCGGCGGCCGTTGTCGAAGAGCGCGTCGACGGCCTCCTGGAGCATGCGCTTCTCGTTGTTCACGATGATCTCGGGCGCGCCGAGGTCGAGAAGCCGCTTCAGGCGGTTGTTGCGGTTGATGACACGGCGGTACAGGTCGTTGAGGTCGGAGGTCGCGAAGCGGCCACCGTCGAGCTGCACCATCGGACGCAGGTCCGGCGGGATGACCGGGACGCAGTCCAGGACCATGCCCTTGGGGCTGTTGGCGGTCTGGAGGAACGGCGAGACGACCTTGAGCCGCTTGAGGGCACGGGTCTTCTTCTGGCCCTTGCCGGTGCGGATGATCTCGCGGAGGCGCTCGGCCTCCTCCTCCAGGTCGAAGGACTCCAGGCGCTTCTGGAGCGCGGCGGCGCCCATCGAGCCGTCGAAGTACGTGCCGAAGCGGTCGCGCAGCTCGCGGTAGAGCAGCTCGTCGCCCTCCAGGTCCTGGACCTTGAGGTTCTTGAAGCGGCTCCACACCTCGTCGAGGCGGTCGATCTCGCGCTGGGCGCGGTCACGGAGCTGCTTCATCTCGCGCTCGGCACCCTCGCGCACCTTGCGGCGCGCGTCGGCCTTGGCGCCCTCGGCCTCCAGCTCGGCGAGGTCGTTCTCCAGCTTCTTGGCACGGTTCTCCAGATCGGAGTCGCGCCGGTTCTCGACCTGCTGGCGCTCGACCTGCACCTGCGCCTCCAGGGAGGGCAGGTCGCGGGTACGGCGCTCCTCGTCCACGTACGTGATCATGTACGCGGCGAAGTAGATGACCTTCTCCAGGTCCTTCGGCGCCAGGTCGAGCAGGTACCCCAGGCGCGAGGGCACGCCCTTGAAGTACCAGATGTGCGTGACCGGAGCGGCGAGCTCGATGTGGCCCATGCGCTCCCGGCGCACCTTGGCGCGAGTGACCTCGACGCCGCAGCGCTCACAGATGATGCCCTTGAAGCGGACACGCTTGTACTTGCCGCAGTAGCACTCCCAGTCCCGGGTGGGGCCGAAGATCTTCTCGCAGAAGAGCCCGTCCTTTTCCGGCTTGAGGGTGCGGTAGTTGATGGTCTCCGGCTTCTTGACCTCGCCGTGCGACCAGGTCCGGATGTCGTCCGCGGTGGCGAGGCCGATCCGCAGCTCGTCGAAGAAGTTGACGTCGAGCACTATGCGTCAATCCCTCTCAGGGTTGTGTCAAAGGTGGTCTGTACGGGGTCCTGCGCCCCGGTCGTACGGGGCTGGGGTCACCACCCGGCCCGCCGGCACCCCTCCCAGGGTGTCCGGCGGGACCGGGTGGGCCCGTCAGACCTCTTCGACGCTGCTCGGCTCGCGCCGGGACAGGTCGATACCGAGCTCTTCCGCGGCACGGAAGACGTCCTCGTCCGTGTCACGCATCTCGATGGACATGCCGTCCGAGGACAGCACCTCCACGTTCAGGCAGAGCGACTGCATTTCCTTGATGAGCACCTTGAAGGACTCGGGAATGCCGGGCTCGGGGATGTTCTCGCCCTTGACGATGGCCTCGTAGACCTTCACGCGGCCGGTCACGTCGTCGGACTTGATCGTCAGCAGCTCCTGGAGGGCGTAGGCGGCGCCGTACGCTTCCAGCGCCCACACCTCCATCTCACCGAAGCGCTGGCCACCGAACTGCGCCTTACCACCCAGCGGCTGCTGCGTGATCATCGAGTACGGGCCGGTGGAGCGCGCGTGGAGCTTGTCGTCCACGAGGTGGTGGAGCTTGAGGATGTACATGTAGCCGAGGGCGATCGGGTCCGGGAACGGCTCGCCGGAGCGGCCGTCGAAGAGCCGTGCCTTGCCGGTGGGCTGCACCATGCGCTCACCGTCCCGGTTGGGGATGGTGTGCTGGAGCAGACCGGTCAGCTCGTCCTCGCGGGCACCGTCGAAGACCGGGGTCGCGACGTTGGTGCCGGGGGCGACCTGGTCGGCGCTGATCGCCTGGAGGCGCTGCGCCCACTGCTCGGGGACCTGCGACACGTCCCAGCCCTGGCTGGCGAGCCAGCCGAGGTGGACCTCCATGACCTGGCCCGGGTTCATGCGCGAGGGCACGCCGAGCGGGTTCAGGATGATGTCGACCGGGGTGCCGTCCTCGAGGAAGGGCATGTCCTCGATCGGGAGGATCTTGGAGATGACGCCCTTGTTGCCGTGACGCCCGGCGAGCTTGTCACCGTCGGTGATCTTGCGCTTCTGGGCGACGTAGACGCGGACCAGCTGGTTCACGCCCGGGGGAAGCTCGTCGCCCTCCTCGCGGTCGAAGACGCGGACGCCGATGACCTTGCCGATCTCGCCGTGCGGGACCTTGAGCGAGGTGTCACGGACCTCACGGGCCTTCTCGCCGAAGATCGCGCGCAGCAGGCGCTCCTCGGGGGTCAGCTCGGTCTCGCCCTTGGGCGTGACCTTGCCGACGAGGATGTCGCCGGCGATGACCTCGGCACCGATACGGATGATGCCGCGCTCGTCGAGGTCGGCGAGGACCTCCTCGGAGACGTTCGGGATGTCCCGGGTGATCTCCTCGGGGCCGAGCTTGGTGTCACGGGCGTCGACCTCGTGCTCCTCGATGTGGATCGAGGAGAGGACGTCGTCCTGCACGAGGCGCTGCGACAGGATGATCGCGTCCTCGTAGTTGTGACCCTCCCACGGCATGAAGGCGACAAGAAGGTTCTTGCCGAGCGCCATCTCGCCGTTCTCGGTCGCGGGACCGTCCGCGAGGACCTGGCCGACGATGACCCGGTCGTTCTCGTTGACGATCACCTTCTGGTTGACCGAGGTGCCCTGGTTGGAGCGCGAGAACTTCGCGAGGCGGTACGTGGTGTACGTGCCGTCGTCGTTCGCGGTCGTGATGTAGTCCGCGGAGACCTCCTGGACCACACCGTCCTTGTCGGCCTTGAGCACGTCACCGGCGTCGGTCGCGGAGCGGTACTCCATGCCGGTGCCGACGATGGGCGCCTCGGACTTGATCAGCGGTACGGCCTGGCGCATCATGTTCGCGCCCATGAGGGCACGGTTGGCGTCGTCGTGCTCCAGGAACGGGATCATCGCGGTCGCGACGGACACCATCTGGCGCGGCGAGACGTCCATGTAGTCGACATCGTCCCCGGGGACGTAGTCGACCTCGCCGCCGCGGCGGCGCACCAGGACGCGGGCCTCCTCGAAGTGGAGGTCGTCGGTGAGCGGCGCGTTCGCCTGGGCGATGACGAAGCGGTCCTCCTCGTCGGCCGTCAGGTAGTCCACGTCGTCGGTGACGACACCCTCGACGACCTTGCGGTACGGGGTCTCGACGAAGCCGAAGGCGTTGACGCGGCCGTAGGAGGCGAGCGAGCCGATCAGGCCGATGTTCGGGCCTTCCGGGGTCTCGATCGGGCACATGCGTCCGTAGTGGGACGGGTGCACGTCGCGGACCTCGAAGCCGGCCCGCTCACGGGAGAGACCACCCGGGCCGAGCGCGGACAGACGACGCTTGTGCGTCAGCCCGGACAGCGGGTTGTTCTGGTCCATGAACTGGGACAGCTGGCTGGTGCCGAAGAACTCCTTGATGGAGGCGACGACCGGCCGGATGTTGATGAGCGTCTGCGGCGTGATCGCCTCGACGTCCTGGGTCGTCATGCGCTCGCGCACGACGCGCTCCATACGGGCGAGACCCGTGCGGACCTGGTTCTGGATCAGCTCGCCCACGTTGCGCAGGCGGCGGTTGCCGAAGTGGTCGATGTCGTCGGTCTCGACGACGATCGTCTTGCCCTCGTCACCGACGGCCGCCTCGGTCTCGCCCGCGTGCAGCTGCACGAGGTACTTGATCGTGGCGAGGATGTCGTCGGTGGTGAGCACGCCGGCGTCCAGCGGCGCTTCCGAACCGAGCTTCTTGTTGACCTTGTAGCGGCCGACCTTCGCGAGGTCGTAGCGCTTCGGGTTGAAGTAGAGGTTCTCCAGCAGGTTCTGGGCGGCCTCACGGGTGGGCGGCTCGCCCGGGCGCAGCTTGCGGTAGATGTCGAGGAGCGCGTCGTCCTGGCCCTGGGTGTGGTCCTTCTCCAGGGTGGCGCGCATCGACTCGTACTGGCCGAACTCCTCAAGGATCTGCTCGGTCGTCCAGCCGAGCGCCTTGAGCAGTACGGTCACCGACTGCTTGCGCTTGCGGTCGATGCGGACACCGACCATGTCGCGCTTGTCGATCTCCATCTCCAGCCAGGCACCCCGGGAGGGGATGATCTTGGCGGAGTAGATGTCCTTGTCGGAGGTCTTGTCGATCGAGGAATCGAAGTAGACGCCCGGCGAGCGGACCAGCTGGGAGACCACGACACGCTCGGTGCCGTTGATGACGAAGGTGCCCTTGTTGGTCATGAGCGGGAAGTCGCCCATGAAGACCGTCTGGGACTTGATCTCGCCGGTCTCGTTGTTGGTGAACTCGGCGGTGACGAAGAGCGGCGCCGCGTACGTGAAGTCGCGGTCCTTGCACTCGTCGATGGAGTTCTTCGGCGGCTCGAAGCGGTGGTCACGGAACGTCAGCGACATCGACCCGGAGAAGTCCTCGATCGGCGAGATCTCCTCGAAGATCTCCTCCAGACCGGACTTGGTGGGGACGGACATGCCGCCCGCGAGGGCCGCCTCGACGCGGGACTTCCAGGCGTCGTTGCCGAGCAGCCAGTCGAAGCTCTCGGTCTGAAGGGCGAGCAGGTTGGGAACCTCAAGGGGCTCCCGGATCTTTGCGAAAGAAATGCGCAGCGGGGCGGTGCTGGCACCGTTGTTCGTTTGTGCGGTCGAGGCAGTGCGCGAGGCGGCCAAGAGGGGGTCCTTCCGAGGGCTCGGACTCACTACGCGCGTACCGGTCCCGGGCTGGACGCACCGAGTGAAAGCCCTGGTCAGGGCCTGTTTCTTCGATCGGTGCTCGGCTCGGGGATGCCCCTGGTGACGGGCAGGAGGCAGCTAACAGGCAGCGCAAAGGGACAGTGTAGCCATATGGCCCACTGATGTCCAGTCCGGGTTTACTCCCGGATGCGCGAGACTCTCGCTGATCACAACTCCTGCGCGTTCCGTGCGCCTGGCGACGCACTCCGATACTGCCCTCTCCGCCACCGATCCATGCCTCGGATTGAGGATCGTTGTGACGACGCGTCCTGAGAATTGCGCGCTGCGTGCCGTTCGTCAAGGCCCCCGCGTCCCGCCGCTCGGCCGCCGTGGGGACCACAGGAGGCCGGGGCCCGGGACCGGGCGCACAACGAAGATCACCCTACCCGCAGGGGCGGAACGCCCGCAGCACCCGCCACGGCAACGCCAAAGGGCGACCACCCGGTTGGGTGATCGCCCTTCAGCCCCTCGGCGTTACACCCCAGGGTGAAAACGTCGTGGAGAGGTTGCCACGGCCGTCATCCGGCCGGGGCAGCCTTCGTACGTACGTGCCCGTGCGGGCCCCTCAGGGCCGCGCACAGGGCGCGTACGAAAGGTCCTCGCGGACCTCGAATCACTTGACCTCGACCGAGGCGCCGGCGCCCTTGAGGGACTCGGCGGCCTTGTCGGCGGCGGCCTTGTCGACCTTCTCCAGGACGGGCTTCGGGGTGCCGTCGACGAGGTCCTTGGCCTCCTTCAGACCCAGCGAGGTCAGCTCACGCACGACCTTGATGACCTGGATCTTCTTGTCGCCGGCGCCCGTGAGGATGACGTCGAACTCGTCCTGCTCCTCGGCGGCCTCGGCGGCCGGGGCACCCGGGCCCGCGACAGCGGCGGCGACGGGCGCGGCGGCGGTGACGTCGAACTTCTCCTCGAAGGCCTTCACGAACTCGGAGAGCTCGATGAGGGTCAGCTCCTCGAACTGGGCGAGGAGTTCTTCCTGGCTGAGCTTCGCCATGATGGCGGTCCTTCCACTCTTCGGCTGGTGCCGGATGTACATGTCGGCGGGCGTACGTACGGCCCGCGTCGACCTCTGCCCGCTCAGCGGGCTCGGGTCAGAAAACGAGCCGAATTACTCGGCACCGCCCTGCTCGGCCTTCTTGGCACGAAGCGCCTCCGCGGTGCGGACGAACTTCGAGGGAAGCGCCTGGAAGAGCGCGGCAGCCTGCGACTGCTTGCCCTTCATGGCGCCCGCCAGCTTGGCCAGCAGAACCTCGCGGGACTCGAGGTCCGCAAGCTTCTTGATCTCGTCGGCGGAGAGCGCCTTGCCGTCGAGAACACCGCCCTTGATGACAAGCGCGGGGTTGTCCTTGGCGAAGTCACGGAGACCCTTCGCCGCCTCGACCGGGTCACCGGTGACGAAAGCGACGGCCGTCGAGCCCTTGAGGTGCTCGTCCAGCTCCGAGAACCCGGCCTCCTTGGCCGCGATCTTGGTCAGCGTGTTCTTCACCACACGGTACTGAGCGTTCTCGCCGAGAGAACGGCGCAGCTGCTTGAGCTGCGCGACGGACAGACCCGTGTACGCGGTAACGACGGCAGCGTTGGAGTTACGGAGCTTCTCCGTGATCTCCTCAACGGCATCGACCTTGTCAGCGGTCGCCATGTGCCTCGGCCTCCTTCCGGGGTGATGAGCTTCGACTGACCTCGCGATCAGCCGCAGACGAGCCGTGGACCACCGGGCTCGGAAGGAGAGTGGAGAACAAACGAAACGCCCCGGCGCAGGGCGCTCGGGGCGTGGCTCGACCGGACTGGACGTCCGGGAGCTGCGGTCCTCATTCGCACCTGCGCGGGTCGCTCGCGTATCTGCGAGTCCTTCGGCCACCGCGCCTTGCGGCACAGGGGCGACCAGCGGTCTTCGGCTACGAAAGGGAGAGTACGGGAGCGGACCCGCCCGGAGCAAATCGCCCCGGGACGGGCCCGCGGAACCGCTCGCGCTCACATGTCGCCGAGCGCGTCCTCCAGGTCCTTCATGTCCTCGTCGCTCATCTCGGCGCCCGCGTCGTCCCCGAGCCCCTTGAGCTGTTCCATCATCTTCCCGAAGTCCGCGGTGTCCGAAGCGGCCGGCTTCTTCACCGTGACGGGCTTGTTGTAGTCCTTGAAGGTGATGGTCATGTCGAGGTCGCCCGTGGACGTCTTCGACTGCATGCGCATGCGCTTGGTGAGCTGGTCGGCGTCCAGGTACAGGTCCATCGTCAGATCGTTCTTGATCCCGAGGGCCTTGAACTGCTTGACCGCCTCGTCCTGCTGCGCCTTGTCGAGGGCCGAGGACTTGGTCAGTTCGTCGAGCGAGACGGTGCCCTGGTAGTGGGTCGTCTCGACGCCGTCGATCTTCTCCGTACCGACCTTCTTGACGTCCTCGGAGCCCAGCAGCATGCCGGTCTGGTCGGCGGGGCTCTGCTCGGCGAAGGTCGCCGCGGAGCCGCCCACGGGGATGTCCTTGGCGGCCTCGTTCAGCTCCTCCATGGGCAGCGCCATCCAGTGCTTGCCCTCGATCTTCGCCTCGGGCCCGCCGTTGATGTAGATCGAGTTCCCGACCACGCGGAACTCGACCGGCTGGCCGTCCTGCTCCATCGTGATGGACAGGGCCCGCGGGTCGACGCTCATGGCCGCCTCGCCCTGCATCGTCTCCTCGCCGGGCACCTTGACGTCCATCGTGTACCGGAAGGACGTCAGCTTCCCGCTCTTGCCGACGGCCTCCTTGATCGCCGCGGCGGGCGTGAGACCACTCTTCGCGGGCGCCGACTTCTCCGCCGCCGGCTGCGCGTCGCTCTTCTTGTCGTCGTCCCCGCCACAAGCCGTCGCCGCCCCGCCCAGGAGCGCCACCGTGATCGCCGCGCCCACGACGCGCCCCGTACGCCCCCGGCTCCAAGCTGTCCTGTTCATTTCCCCACCCCATGCCGACACTGTGCGTGCCCCCGATTTTTGCCGCACTTTACCCGAGGGGTAGGACACTCCCGCACCCGATTCAGTTCCGCCCACCCGGCACCTCGGGCACCTCCACCGCCGTCCCGAACCCGCTCCAGTACGTCGTGACCCGCACCAGTCCCGCCTTCCCGCGCCCCGACTCGACCCGCTTCACGAGCCGTCCGCGCCCGTCGAGCCACACGTCCACGCTCTGCGCCGCGACCCCCGCCTCCCGCACCCGCGCCGACTCCCCCGCCCGTACGCGCCCCGCCCAGTGCGTCGTGACGACGCCCCGCACCCGCGCCCGCCCGGCGGCCCGCACCATGGGGGCTGCCGAACGTTGGACCGGATTTGGCGAACCCGTGCACTTCGGGCCCTTCACCGCGACCCGGACTTTGCCGAAAGCCCGGGACACTTTGCCCGCGTTTGGCGCGAGGAAACGGTGACGTGCCGCGCGGCGCCCACGGTCCGCCGCAAGCCGCGCCACGCCCCGCCCCGCCCCGCCCCACGCCCCGCCGCGGGCCCCGCCTCAGGCCCCGCCCTTCTCCGCGTTCTTCGCCGCCACCACCGCGTCGAACACCTCCCGCTTCGGCAGCCCCGCCTCCGCCGCCACCGCCGCGATGGCCTCCTTGCGCCGCTCCCCCGCCTCCTCCCGCACCCGCACCCTGCGCACCAGCTCGGCCGCGTCCAGACCGGCCGGGTCCGGCTCCGGGGCGCCCTCGACGACGACCGTGATCTCGCCCCGTACGCCCTCCGCCGCCCACGCAGCCAGCTCCGCGAGCGGGCCGCGCCGCACTTCCTCGTACGTCTTCGTCAGTTCGCGGCACACGGCAGCGCGGCGCCCGGCGCCGAAGACCTCCGCCATCGCGGCGAGGGTGTCGTCGATGCGGTGCGGGGCCTCGAAGTAGACGAGGGTGCGGCGCTCCTCGGCGACCTCGGTCAGGCGCGCGCGGCGTTCGCCCGCCTTGCGCGGCAGGAAGCCCTCGAAGCAGAAGCGGTCGACGGGGAGCCCCGACACGGCGAGCGCGGTGAGCACGGCGGAGGGCCCCGGCACGGCCGTGACGCGGACGTCGCGCTCCACCGCCGCCGCGACCAGCCGGTAGCCCGGGTCGGAGACCGAGGGCATCCCGGCGTCCGTGACGAGCAGCACCCGCGCGCCGCCCGCGAGCGCGTCGGCGAGTTCCAGCGTACGGGCCGCCTCGTTGCCCTCGAAGTACGACACGACCCGGCCCCCCACCCGCACCCCGAGCGCCTGCGTGAGCCGCCGCAGCCGCCGCGTGTCCTCGGCCGCCACGATGTCGGCCGTCTCCAGCTCGCGGGCGAGCCGGGGCGGCGCGTCCGCCACGTCCCCGATGGGGGTACCGGCGAGGACGAGCAGCCCGGCGGAGGCAGGGGCGGCGGACGGGGCGGGGGAGGTCTCGGAAGTCACCCCACCATGATGACGCCCCACCCGCACCGGCCCGAAAATCAAGCCCCTCCGGGGGGACCTCCCGGCCGGAGGCTGGGGGAGATTGAGGAGCGGGGTGAGGGGCGGAGCCCCGCGACGCCGGCCGCGAGAACGGGAAGCATTCGCTCCCGCCCACATGACCGTTCCCTACGATGACCCGGTGACCAGTACCGCGTCCTCGACCGAGGCCAGCCAGGGGCAAGCCGCCGATCCCCAGGCCCCGCCGCCCTGGCAGCGGCGGCTGCGCCGCTTCGGCTACGTCCCCCGGCGCCGCGAGGCGAGCGTCGCTGAGCGGCTCGACCCGCCGTGGGCGGGGCCCGCCGACCCGGGGCTGTGGACGGCGATCGGTCTCCCGTACCGCCTCTCCGCCTTCCTCGTGCGCTCCGCGAGCTGGCTCGGCCCGCTGCTGATCACGCTCGTCGCCGGGGTCACCCGTTTCTGGCACCTCGGCTCGCCGAAGGCGGTGATATTCGACGAGACGTACTACGCGAAGGACGCCTGGGCGCTCATCCACCGCGGCTACGAGGTGAGCTGGGGCGAGCAGGCCAACAAGCAGATCCTCGCCGACCCGTCCACGGTCGACATCCCGACGCAGGCCGCGTACGTCGTGCACCCGCCGGTCGGCAAGTACGTCATCGGGATCGGCGAGTGGCTCTTCGGCCTCACGCCCTTCGGCTGGCGCTTCATGACGGCCGTGCTCGGCACCGCGTCCGTGTGGATGCTGTGCCGGATCGGGCGGCGCATGTTCCGCTCGACGTTCCTCGGCTGCTTCGCGGGCGCGCTGCTCACGATCGACGGCCTGCACCTCGTGATGAGCCGCACCGCGCTCCTCGACCTCGTGCTGATGTTCTTCGTGCTCGCCGCCTTCGGCTGCCTGCTCCTGGACCGCGACCGCGCCCGCGCCCGGCTGCTCGCCGCGCTCCCGGTCGACGCGGACGGGATCGTACGGGCGGATGCCGCGGTCGCCGAGACCGCGTTCCTCGGCTGGCGGCCCTGGCGCTGGGCCGCCGGGATCTGCCTCGGTCTCGCTCTCGGCACGAAGTGGAACGGGCTCTTCGTACTCGCCGCGTTCGGCGTCATGACGGTGCTGTGGGACGTCGGCGCGCGCAAGGTCGCGGGCGCGCGCCCGGGGCGTGCCTGGCGCGGCATGCTGCTGCGCGACTCGCCTCTCGCCTTCCTCTCCCTCGTCCCGGTCGCCCTCGCCGTCTACCTGGCCTCCTGGAGCGCCTGGATCGCCTCGCCCGACAACGGCAAGGGCGGCTACCTGCGCGACTGGGCGAAGACGGCCGGGCAGGGCGGCCACTTCACCTGGCTGCCCGACTGGCTGCGCAGCCTGTGGCACTACGAGCACGAGGTCTACAAGTTCCACGTCGGCCTCACGGACGGCCACCGCTACCAGTCGAACGCGTGGAGCTGGATGGTCGACGGCCGTCCCGTCTCGTACTTCTACGAGTCCCCGCCGCCCGGCAGCGACGGCTGCCCGCGCGCTACGACGGGCGACTGCGCCCGCGAGGTGCTCGCGCTCGGCACGCCCGCGCTGTGGTGGGCGGCGTGCGCCGCGCTCGTCTACGTGCTGTGGCGGTGGGTCTTCCGCCGCGACTGGCGCGCGGGCGCGATCCTCGGCGCGGTGGCCGTCGGCTGGCTGCCCTGGCTCCACTACCAGGAGCGCACGATCTTCTACTTCTACGCGGTCGTCTTCGTGCCCTTCCTGTGCCTCGCGCTGACCATGCTCGTCGGGGCCGTGCTCGGCCCGGCGGGGGCCACGGAGCGACGCAGGACGGTCGGGGCGACGGCGGCGGGCGTGCTTTTCCTCCTCATCGCGTGGAACTTCGTGTATTTCTGGCCCCTCTACACGGGCACGGCGATTCCCTACGGGTCCTGGCACGACCGGATGTGGCTCAATTCCTGGATCTGAGCGCGGGAGTACGGCCGGAAGCGCGGCGAAGCCGAACTGCGGGAAAGGTGAGCGATGACCGAAGAGCGAAGCGTCCAGGAACTGCGCCTGGGCCTGTACGCCACCCCGGCGCGGGCCGAGGAGATCAAGCGGCGGATCGAGCACCTGCTGTGCCCCGATCCCGGCCACGCCCCGCCCTGCCCCGTCCCCTGGTCGGCGATGCTGCTCGGCCTCTCCACCCAGGAGGCGCGGGAGGCGTACCCCGAACTCCTCGACCAGGCCGAGGCGGAACGCCACCTGAGCTGACCACCCCCAAGCGGCCCTCCCCCGACCGCGGCGAGGGCTACCGTCGGTCGCATGATCGTCGCAATCCCGTAACGGGATCTCCACAAGTCCCGTCCGCCGCATAGGCTCCCGACGACCACACGTGCGGAGGGGGGAGTGCTGTCATGCGCACCGGGGTGAAGGTATCGGTGGTGTCGGGGGCGCTCGTCGTGCTGCTCGGTGGCGGCGGGTACGGGGCGTACAACCTCGTGCACGCCGTCACCTCGGGCACGGCGGACGAGAATTCGGCCGAGGCGGTCGCCAAGCGCCTCGACACGCCCCTGACGGCGAAGGACGTACGGGAGACGGGGGAGAAGTTCCTCCGTACGTGGGGCGCCGGGCGCGTCACCGCGGCCGCCGCGCTGACCAGCCAGCCCGCCCCGGCGGGGGTCGCGCTCCAGGGCGTACGGGACAAGGCGCACGTCAGCAAGGTGACGCTGACGCCCGGCACCGCGGCGGGTACGCGGCTGCCGTACCACGTGAAGCTCGCCGTGCGCGGCAAGTCGCTCGCGTACGACACGGAACTGAAGGTCGTCCGCTCGGAGACGACCGGTCAGCCGGTCGTCAAGTGGACGCCCACGCTCGTGCATCCGCGGATGAAGGACGGCGACCTGCTCGTCACCGGGGACGCCGACGCGCCGCCCGTCGCGCTCGTCGACCGCGACGGCAAGACGCTCGACGCTGAGGACTACCCCTCGCTCGCGCCGGTCCTCGCCCAGCTCAGGGAGCGGTACGGGGAGCAGGCGGGCGGTTCGGGGGCCGTCGAGCTGATGATCAAGCACTCCGACGACACGCCGGACACGACGCTGCTCACGCTGGAGAAGGGCAAGCCGGGGCGGGTGCCGACGACGCTCAGCGCGGGGGTGCAGGCCGCCGCCGAGAAGGCCGTGGCGGCGTACGCGAACGCCTCCGTCGTCGTCGAGCGGGCCGGGACGGGCGAGATACTCGCCGTCGCCAACCACCGCGACGACCAGTTCAACGCCGCGTTCCAGGGGACCGTGGCACCCGGCTCCACGATGAAGATGATCACGGCGGCGATGCTCATCGACAAGGGCCTGACCAGCGCGAACGGGCCCGCGCCCTGTCCGGACACGGCGCTGTCGGGCGGGCAGACCGTGCACAACCTGACGGGGATGAAGGCCGATCCGGGCGCGACGCTCGCGCGGGCCTTCGCGATCTCGTGCAACACCTCCTTCGTCTCGTTCGCGCCGAAGCTCCAGCCCGGCGACCTCGGTAGCGAGGCGAGCGAGAAGTTCGGGCTCGGGCGCGACAACTGGAAGACGGGCATCGCCTCGGCGGACGGGAAGGTGCCGGTCGCCGAGGGCGACGACAAGGGCGTCTCGCTCATCGGGCAGGGCAAGGTGCAGCTCAACCCGCTCAACCTCGCCTCCGTCGTCGCGACGATCCGCAACGGGGCCTTCCACCAGCCCGTCCTCGTCCCCGCGTCCTTCGACAAGAGGCCGCTGGCCACGGCCGCCGGGCTGAGCCCCAGCACGTCGGCGCAGCTGCGGCAGATGATGAACCTCACCGCGACGAGCGGCACGGCGGCGACGGCGATGAGCGGGCTCGGCCCCGACGTCGGCGCGAAGACCGGCTCGGCGGAGGTCGACGGGCAGACGCAGTCGAACAGCTGGTTCGCCGGCTACCGGGGCGACTTCACGGCCGCCGCGTACGCCGAGCAGGGCGGGCACGGGGGCGACGTGGCGGGCCCGATCGTGGCGGCGGTGCTGCGCGCGACGGGGTGACGGACCCGGACGCCGACCGTTGCCGATCGGCCGGCGGACCCGTACGGCCAACTCCGCGCGGGAACAGCCGCCGTCCGGACCCGTCGAGTCGATAGCGGTCGCGATCGGTCGCGGGCTTGGGGTGGTACGGGGGTGTGGGCCACGATGTGGCGGTCCGTACCCCGTACCGCCTCCCCCCGGGACGTCCCGTGCTCGACTTCGCTCTCCTGAATACGGTCCTCGCGGAGCACCTGGACCGGCTGGGGCTCGCCCCGGAGCCCCGGCGCGAGAAGGTGCGCGCCTGGACGCACGGCGGGGTCGAGCGGCTGGTCTTCGCGGACGGCCTGACGCTCATCCACAAGTACGGGCACGCGCCGCTCACGCAGGAGGCGGCGACGCACCGGGTGTTCCAGGCCGCCGGGGTGCCGGTGGCGACGCTGCACTCCAGCGAGGTGCGCGACAAGCACATGACGATCGTCATGGAGGACCTGGGCGAGCCCGAACGCCCCGCCACCGAGGACGAGGTGCTCGAACTGCTCCTCGTCCTCCACCGGACGCCCGCGCCGCACGGCAGCCCCTCGCTCACCGAGTCCACGATGATCACGCTGCCCGACCGGGCGCGCTGGCACCTGGACCGGCTCCAGGAGGCGGGGCGCTGGACCGCACTGGCGGGCAGGCTCGGCGACGACCTCGACAAGGTGCGGAAGGTCTCCGAGGAACGGTGCGCGGGCGCCGACCAGGAGCCCTTCGGCTGGGTGCACACCGAGATCGCGGGCAACGGCGTGCACGTCGGGCCGAAGGGCATCCGCCTCATCGACTTCGCGCGCTCCTACGTCGGCCCCGTCCTCTTCGACCTCGTCTCCTGGGGCGACGGCCTCGACCGCCCGCGCCCCCGCGAGGCGCGCGCGTTCCTGGAGAGGTACGTGGACCTCGGCGGCCCCGCCGCGACGCTCGACCGCCGCGCGGGCCTCTCCGCCGAGCGCTGGGCGCTCGCCTGGCTGCGGGTCTGGCGCGTCGAGTGGTACCTCGAACAGTCCGCGGTCCGCTACGCCGACCCCGGCCTCGACCCGACGCGCCAGGCCCTCGTCCGCCGCAACATGGACCAGGCGCTGGACCTGCTGGAGCTGTAGAGGGGGCGGCGGGGCGGGTCCGCCTACGCCCCGTCAGCCGCCCCGTCAGCCGCCCCGTCAGCCGCCGCGTCCGCCTCCGCCGCGTCCACCTCCGCCTTCCGCTGCCGGAATCCCGACTGGACCGCCAGGATGCCGCCGTCCACCCGCAGTGTCGTGCCCGTGACCCAGGCCGCGTCGGCCGAGGCGAGGTAGGCGACGGCCGCCGCGATGTCCTCCGGTTCGCCGACGCGGCCGAGCGGGTAGAGGCCGGCGAGGGCTTCGAGGTGGGCGGGGCGGTCGGCCCAGGCGGTCGTGCGGACCGTGCCGGGCTCGACGAGGTTGACGCGGACGCCGCGCGGCCCCGCGTGACCGGCGAGCGTACGGGTCAGGGAGGTGAGCGCGGCCTTGGCGGCGCTGTAGGCGTGGCCGCCGAAGTCGGCCTCGGCGTTGACCGAGCCGATCGTCACGATCGCGCCCCGGCCGGAGGCGACGAGGTGCGGGAGCGCGGCGCGCGAGCAGCGGAAGGCGCCGCCGAGGCACACGTCGATGTCCCGCTCCCAGACCTCGTCGCTCTCGTCCTCGAAGAGGTCCGCGTCCTCGCCCGCCGCGTAGGCGTTGTTGACGAGCACGTCGAGGCGCCCGAAGCGTTCCACCGCGTACGCGACGGCGGCTTCGGCCTCGGCCCGTATCCGCACGTCGAGGCGGTACGGTTCCGCGCCCGGTATCCCTGCGGCGGTCGCGCGCGCGGCCACCTCGTCCGCGTCGGTGAGCAGCACCCGCGCCCCCTCGGCGGCGAGCCGCCGCGCGCTCGCGGCCCCGATCCCGCGCGCGGCACCGGTGATCAGGACGACGTGACCCTCGAATCGCTGTGTCATGGCGCGGAAGCTACCGGGGGGACGGCGGGTGGGTACAGAGGTGGGACCGCCCGCCTCGGTCCGCCTCGGCCCACCTCAGTCCCCCACCACCGCCCGCACCGCCTTCACCAGCGCCTGCGCCCGTGGGTCGGCCGTGACGCCCTTGCGCAGGCCGTTCGTCACGTAACCGAAGGCGATGGCCGACTCGGGGTCGGCGAAGCCGAGGGAGCCGCCGCGGCCCGGGTGGCCGAAGGAGCCCGGGGCGAGGAGGGGGCTCGCGGGGCCGTGGAGCATGAAGCCGGCGCCGAAGCGGGTGCGGGCGACGAGGACGCGGTCGGGGCCCTCGGACTCCTGGGTCCGGGCCATCGCGAGGGTCGCGGGGGTGAACAGGCGGCGGCCGCCGTCGACCTCGCCGATGAGCGCCGCGTAGAAGCGGGCGAGGCCGCGCGCGGTCGCGATGCCGTTCGCGGCGGGGAGTTCGGCGGCGCGGTGGGCGCGCGTGTTCTCGTCGGCCTCGGGGCGCACGGCGGCGAAGGCGCGGCTCGTGAGCGAGTCCGGGTCGGCGTACGCGGCGGCGATGTCCCTGCGCGGGCGCAGGCGCAGGCCGTTCGCCGCGGGCGGCGGGGCGAGCGGCGTGATCCGGCCGACGCGCCACTCCTCGTCCTCGGGCAGTCCTATCCACAGGTCGAGGCCGAGGGGCCGTTCCAGGTGCTCGGCGACCCAGGAGCCGAGCGTGCGGCCGGTGAGGCGGCGCACGAGTTCGCCGGTGAGGAAGCCGTACGTCTGCGCGTGGTAGCCGTGGTCGGTGCCGGGCTCCCAGAAGGGGGTCTGCGCGGCGACCGCGGCGGCGGCGCGGTCGAGGTCGCGGGCGGCCTCGGGGGTGAGCGGCGTGTCGAGCGCGGGCACGCCCGCGCGGTGGCCGAGGAGGTGGCGGACGCGCGTGGCGTCCTTGCCGTGTGCCTTGTACGCGGGCCAGTACGTCGCGACCGGGGCCTCCAGGTCGAGGGCGCCGCGCTGGTGCAGCAGGAGCAGGACGCTCGCCGCGACGCCCTTCGTCGCGGAGCGGACGATCTGCGCCGTGCCCCGGCGCCAGGGCTCGCCGCCCGCGGCGGGGGCGTCCCCGTCCCTCGTACCGCCCCACAGGTCCACGACCTTGCGCCCGTCGTGGTAGACGGCGACGGCGGCGCCGCGCTCCCCGAGCCGGGTGAAGTTCCCGACGAAGGCGTCCCTGACCTGCTCGTATCCCGGGGCGACGAGTCCTTCGACCGTCACGTCCCCGGCTTGCCGCACACTCTCGTTCACCTCTCCATGGTCACAGACCGCGGATCGAAGCCGAAGGGCAGTTCGAGACGGTGGGCGCGCATGAGGGCGGCGTCGCTCAGCAGCTCGCCGGTCGGGCCGTCCGCCGCGATGACGCCCTCGCTCAGGATCGCCGCGCGCGGGCACAGTTCGAGGGCGTAGGGGAGGTCGTGGGTGACCATCAGGACGGTCACGTCGAGGCGCTGGAGGATGTCGGCGAGTTCGCGGCGCGAAGCCGGGTCCAGGTTCGAGGAGGGCTCGTCCAGGACCAGGATCTCGGGCTTCATCGCGAGGACGGTGGCGACGGCGACGCGGCGGCGCTGGCCGAAGGAGAGGTGGTGCGGGGGACGGTCGAGGTACTCGCCCATGCCGACCTCGTCGAGCGCCTCCCGTACCCGCGCCTCCAGCTCCGCGCCCCGCAGTCCGGCCGCCGCCGGGCCGAAGGCGACGTCCTCGCGGACGGTGGGCATGAAGAGCTGGTCGTCGGGGTCCTGGAAGACGAGGCCGACGCGGCGGCGGATCTCCGCCATGTGCTTCTTGCCGACCGGCAGTCCCGCGACGGTGACGCTGCCCGCGCCGGCTTCGAGGATGCCGTTGAGGTGGAGGACGAGCGTCGTCTTGCCCGCGCCGTTGGGGCCGAGGAGCGCGACGCGTTCGCCCTTGCCGATCCGGAGGTCGACGCCGAAGAGCGCCTGGTGGCCGTCCGGGTAGGCGTAGGCGAGGCCGCTCACGTCGAGCGAGGGCGGCGGCGTTCCGGCCCCGCTGTCGCCGCGTACGGGGTCGGTGGCGGGTTTCGCCGGTACGGGGTCGGTGGCCGGGCTCGTCGGTACCGGGTCGGTGGCTGAGTTCGTCACAGGGTCCATCCCAACAGGCAGATCACGAGCGCCGCGGCGGGCAGGGTGAGCGCGTGCGCCCACTGCGTGCCCGTCGCGGTGATCTCGTCGATGACGGGCATGCTGCCCGTGTAGCCGCGGCTGAGCATCGCGAGGTGGACGCGCTCGCCGCGTTCGTAGGAGCGGATGAAGAGCGCGCCCGCGGATTTCGCGAGGACGCCCCACTGCCGTACGCCCTTCGCCTCGAAGCCGCGCGACTCGCGGGCGATCTTCATGCGGCGCATCTCGTCCGTGATGACGTCCCCGTAGCGGATCATGAACGAGGCGATCTGGACGAGCATCGAGGGCAGCCGGAGCCGTTGCAGGCCCAGGAGCAGGGCGCGCAGTTCCGTCGTGGAGGCGAGCAGGACGGAGGCGGCGACGCCGAGCGTGCCCTTCGCGAGGACGTTGAAGGCGCCCCACAGGCCGTTGACCGAGAGGGACAGGCCGAGGAAGTCGGTGCGCGGGCCCTCCGCGACGAACGGCATGAGCACCGCGAAGGCCACGAAGGGCACCTCGATGAGCAGCCGTTTCAGCAGGTACCCGGCCGGGACGCGGGCCGCCGTCGCGACGGCGGCGAGCAGCAGCGCGTACACGCCGAAGGCCCACAGCGCCTCGCGCGGGGTCGAGACGACGACCACGACGAAGGCGAAGGCGGCGGCGAGTTTCGTGTGCGGCGGCAGCCGGTGCACGACGGAGTGCCCGTGCCGGTAAAGGCGATGGGCGTGGCCCGCTCCCATGTGCTTAAACGGTCCCTGCGGAAGTAGTGGTGCCGTGGTCCTCGTCGGTGCGGCGCTTGCGTACGGCCCAGAAGACGCCCGAGCCGACGACGATCGTCGCGCCGACACCGATCACGCCGGCGAGGCCGCCGGAGATCCGGGCGTTGGCGATGTCCTTGACACCGTAGTCGGCGAGCGGGGAGTCCTTCGAGGCGTGGTCCTTCTCCTGCTTGTCGATGCCCTTGTCGTGCGCGACCTTCTCCAGCCCGTCGGGGTTCGCGGAGGCGTAGAAGCTGACGAAACCGGCGAGGACGAGGGAGGCGACGATGCCGGTGATCCAGATCTTGCGGGTGGAGCGGGCGGCGACGGGGGCCGGGGCGGGCGTCTTCGGGGCGGCGTCGACGAGTTCGCCGTTCACGCGCAGCTTGAGCGGCGCTTCGAGGCCGCGCGCGCCGTGCACGAGGTCGGGGCGTACGGCGACGACGGCGCCGACCGTCAGCGCGGTGATGACCGCCTCGCCGATCCCGATGAGGACGTGCACGCCGATCATGGCGCTCGCGACCTTGCCGATCGAGATGTCCGTCGTGCCGCCGATCCAGTACATGAGCGTGAACGCGACCGCCGCGGCCGGCACGGAGATCAGCGCGGCGACGAAGGAGGCGGCCGTGATCGAGGAGCGGCGGCGTGGCAGGACCTTCACGAGGCCGCGGAAGAGGGCGTACGCGACGACGGTCGTCACGATCGCCATGTCGGTGATGTTGACGCCGAGCGCGGTGAGGCCGCCGTCCGCGAAGAGGACGCCCTGCATGAGCAGGACGACGGACACGCACAGCACGCCGGTGTACGGGCCGACGAGTATCGCGGCGAGCGCGCCGCCGAGCAGGTGCCCGCTCGTGCCCGCCGCGACCGGGAAGTTGAGCATCTGCACCGCGAAGATGAACGCGGCGACGAGACCGGCGAGCGGCGCGGTGCGCTCGGCACCGGCGGCGCCGAGTTCCCGGCGGGCGCCACGCAGCGAGACGGCGACGGCCGCGGCGGCGAGGACGCCGGTCGCGGCGGAGACGGGGGCGTTGATGAATCCGTCAGGGACATGCATGGCGGGGACTTCGCTTCCTGCGGGGGCGGGGACGCGGCGGGGACGGTGATCACAGAGCTGGGTTGTCGCAAAACCGTACGATCATAGTGCCCAGTTGCGAGCGACTTGCAAGAGTGCATGCCTCGCAGCTGCTCCCAGGCCGCGTCCCCCGCCGGGCGGATTCCCCGCATTCGTGCGAGTCTGCGACCGTGACAGGCATCGAGCAGTACGTACGGGTACGGGTGTGCGCGAGCGGCCCCGACGAGGCGGAGACGCTGCCCGTGCTCCTGCGGTACGACCCCGCCACCGACGCGACGCTCGTCGGCCTCGGCTTCCCCGGTACGGAAGGCGCGCACGACCACGTCTTCGCGCGCGCTCTCCTGGAGGAGGGCCTGCGCAGCCCGGCCGAGACGGCGGCCCTGCGGATCTGGCCCTGCGGGCGCGCGCAGACGGTCCTCGAACTGCGCCGCGCGGCGGGGCACCTCCTGATCCTCCAGTTCGACAGCACGGACCTGATCCGCTTCCTGCGCCGCACGTACACGGCGGCGGCCCACTACGAGGCGGGGCTCACGGGACCGGTGCGGGAGGCGCCGAGGGCGGTGGAGGGGGCGGGGGCGGAAGCGGCAGGACGGCCGGAGGCCGGGGGTCAGCCGACGGTTCCGCCCGGCTCGTCCGGTTCGCCGGTCTCGACGCGGTCGAGGTCCTCGGCGTAGTACGCGATGGCCTTGCGGAAGGCGCGCACGCCCGGGTCGGTGCTCGTGTCGGCGAGGAGCGTGAGCAGGGCGCTCAGGGCCTCGTGGTGGGCGCCGGTGTTGTGGCGGGCCATGGCGAGGAAGACGGTGAGCGCGCCGTCCCCGGGGTGGGCGGTGAGACCGGCCTCCAGGGTCGCGACGGCGTCCTCGTACCGCCCGAGAATCCGGTACGTGCTGCCGAGCCCGAGGTACACACCGTGCCGGTCCTCGGCGCCGAGCGCGTCGGCGCCCGCGAGCGCGGTTTCGTAGAAGGGCACGGCGGCGGCCTCCCGGCCGAGCACGTCGTGCGCCCACGCGGTCTGGTACGCGATCTCGGGATCGCGCGGGTACGCGGCACTCAGCGCGAGCAGCGCGGTGCGCGCGTCCTCGGCGTTACCGGCCTCGCGGAGCGCGACGGCGGCGCGGAGGCGGTCGCGGGCGGCGGGGGGCGGGGACGGGGTGCTGGTCACGGGGCGTTTCTCGCAGGTGGAGCCCCCGGCCCCCAGCCCCCAGCCCCCGCTCAGCGCACCCCGTCTCACCGCACCACGTCGAAGACGTTGAGCTGGACGCCGTTCGCGTACGCCGCGTGCTCGACGAGGCGGAGCTTGCGGGTGTCCGCGTCGGTGGCGGGGAAGAGGCGCAGACCCGCGCCGAGCAGCAGCGGGAAGACGAGCAGGTGGTAGCGGTCCACGAGGCCCGCGTCGGCGAGGGCGTGGTGGAGGCGGGCGCTGCCCTGGACGAGGAGCGGGCCGCCCTCGCCCTCCTTGAGGGCGGCGACCTCGTCGAGCGAGCGCAGGAGCGTCGTCGGGCCCCAGCCGGGGACGAGGGCGTCCTCGCCGAGCGTGGTCGAGACGACGTACTTGGGCAGCGCGTTGTACGTGGCGAACTCCGCCCTGCCCGGCCACACGGCGCTGAACGCCTCGTAGCTGCGGCGGCCGAGGAGCAGGGCGCCGGCCTCCTCCTGCTCGCGGCCCTTGATCGCGTACGCCTCGGGGAGGAACTCCACGTCCTCGAAGGTCCAGCCGGCGTTGCGGTAGCCGGTCTCGCCGCCGGGGGCCTCCATGACGCCGTCGAGCGAGACGAAGGCGGTGCTGATGAGCGTGCGCATCGAAAGGGTCCCCTGGGGTCGTGATCCGTGGCGGTGCCGGGACGGGCGGGCCGCCACGTCCCCCGAAGCCGCGTGGCGGTCCGCCCGCACTGAAGACCGGTGCGGCGGCGAAAACTCATCGCGCGGCGCGCCACGAACGGCAGGGCCGGTCTCCGCGCCATGCGGAGACCGGCCCTGCCGTACACGGGAAGGGGCCCGGCGAGAGCCTTGCCCTCTCGCCGGGCCCGCCGTGCCGGCCCCGTCCCCACGGACCTCGGCACGGTTGCCGGGTGGTGCGCGGCGCGAAGCCGGCCACCCGGTCACCGGGCGGGACACGGCCCTGGGGCCGCTCGCCCCGCCCGGGGCCAGGACTGCTCAGACGCGGGTCAACTCCCGTTCCGCGTCCGGGTCCTGGGGTCCTTCACCGGAGGACGAGGTGTCCCCCAGCGCCTTGTGGAGCTTCTCGCCCTCGACGTCGACGTTCGGCAGAATCCGGTCGAGCCACTTCGGCAGCCACCAGGCGCGGCGGCCGAGCAGGGCGAGTACCGCCGGGACGATCGTCATGCGCACCACGAAGGCGTCGAAGAGGACGGCGATCGCGAGGGCGAAGCCGATCATCTTGACCATCTGCTCGCTGGAGCCGATGAAGCCGCCGAAGACGGCCATCATGATGACGGCGGCGGCCGTGACGACCCGCGCCCCGTGCCGGAAGCCGGTCTCGATCGACTGCCGGGGGCTCTCGCCGTGGACGTACGCCTCCCGCATCCGGGTCACGAGGAACACCTCGTAGTCCATCGCGAGACCGAAGACCACGCCCACCATGAAGATCGGCATCATGCTCATGATCGGGCCGGTCTGTTCGACGCCGAAGAGCGAGCCGAGCCAGCCCCACTGGTAGACCGCGACGACCGCGCCGAGCGCCGCGACCACCGAGAGGAGGAAGCCGAGCGCCGCCTTGAGGGGCACGAGGATCGAGCGGAAGACGAGCATCAGGAGCAGGAAGGCGAGGCCGACGACGAGCACCAGGTACGGCAGCAGGGCGTCGTTCATCTTCTGCGAGACGTCGATGTTCATCGCCGTCGTGCCGGTGACGAGCACCTCGCCGTCCTTGCCGGCCTTGATGTCCTTGCCGAGGTCGCGGATGGAGTGGACGAGGTCCTCGGTCTGCTTGGAGGACGGCTTGGAGCCCGGGACGACGCTGATGGTCGCCGTGTCGCCGGCCTTGTTGAAGTTGGCCGGGGAGACCGCGGCCACGTCCGGGAGCTTCTTGACCTCGGCGGCGACGTGGGCCGCCTCCGCCTGCGGGTCGGCGATGCCCTTGCCGTCGTAGACGAGCATGAGCGGGCCGTTGAAGCCGGGGCCGAAGCCGTCCGAGAGCAGGTCGTAGGCCCGGCGCTGCGTCGTGTCGGTCGGCTGCGAGCCGTCGTCGGGCAGGCCGAGTTCGAGCTGGGTGGCCGGGACGGCGATGACACCGAGGCCGAGGACGCCGAGGACGAGGACGAGCACGGGGCGGTGGAGCACGAAGCGGGCCCAGCGGGTGCCGCCGTTGACCTTGTGCTCCCCGTCCGCGCCGCGGGAGGCGGCGGCGACGGCGCGGGCCTGCGCCTCGGGGCCCTGGTCCTTGACGGCCTTGGCGGCCTTGCGGGCCTTGCGGCCGAGCACCTTGTCGCCCGCGAAGCCGAGCAGCGCGGGGATGAGGCTGAGCGCGACGATCACCGCGACCGCGACCGTACCGGCGGCGGCGACGCCCATCTTGGTGAGCATCGGGATGTTGACGACCGCGAGTCCGCACAGGGCGATGATCACGGTGAGCCCGGCGAAGACGACGGCGGAGCCCGCCGTGCCCGTCGCGCGTCCGGCGGCCTCCTCGGGCAGTTTGCCCTCGGCGCGTTCGGCGCGGTAGCGGGAGACGATGAAGAGCGCGTAGTCGATGCCGACCGCGAGGCCGATCATCATCGCGAGGGTCGAGGTCGTCGAGTCGAGGTTCAGGGCCGAGGCGAGCGCGGTGATCGAGGCGACGCCGATGCCGACGCCGATGATCGCCGTGAGCAGCGGGAGCCCGGCCGCGACGATCGCGCCGAAGGTGATGACGAGGACGACGGCCGCGATGACGATGCCGACGACCTCCGTGGAGCCCGACTCCGCCTCGGCCTGGAGCGCGTCACCGCCGATCTCGACGGTGAGGCCCTTGTCCTGGGCCTGCTCGGCGGAGTGCTCCAGCGAGTCCTGGGTGGCGTCCTTCAGCTCCATCGAGCTGACCTTGTAGCTCACGGTGGAGTAGGCGATCGTGCCGTCCTTGGAGACGGCCGCGTTGTTCTCGAAGGGGTTCGCCGCGTGGGCGACCTCCTTCGAGCCGTGCTCGATCGCGGAGATCGTCTTGGTGACCTCGGCCTTGTTCGCCGGGTCGGTGATCTTCTGGCCCTCGGGCGCCTTGAAGACGACGCGGGCGCTCGCCCCGTCGGCGTTGCCCCCCGGGTTGCGCTGGTCGAGGAGGTCGAAGGCCTTCTGGGCCTCGACGCCGGGTATGGAGAACTGCGTCGGTCCCGGGCTGCTCGCGGTGGCGGCGCCGAAGCCGACGAGCGCGAGCAGCGCGACCCAGATGAGGGCGACGACGCGGCGCCGCCTGAAGGCGAACCGGCCGAGCCGGTAGAGGAATGTGGCCACGGGGGTGGAACTCCCGTTCGATCAGGGGCGGAAAAGGGACAAGGCTTCGCGGTGCGTCCGGCCCTGACGGGAGGCGGTCACGTCAGGTGGTACGGGTCGCGGCGGCTCGTACGCGGCGGTACGGGGGCGCGGTGCGCGGACCGGTGCCCGCCCGGCTCACCCTGGTCCGGGCAGGCCGGTCCGGCGGCGCGGGGTACGCGTCGCAGGGCGTCCTGGCCCGGTGGGGAGGGGGAATCGAGGGGCGCGCGTCAGTCTGCGCGGGTCGTGCGAGGGTCGTGCGGAGTCAGACGCCGAGGGCGGGGAGCACCACGGCGTCGAGGTAGCGAATGAGGAAGTCCCGGTCCAAGGGCCGCGCGTCGATCATCTGCCGCGCGACGAAAGCGCCGACCATCATGTGCACGACGAAGTCGATCGCGGGTCTGTCCGCGTCCAGCTCGCCGCGCTCCACCGCACGCCGCAGCACCTGGCCGAGCCCCGTGATCTCGGGCTCGATCAGCAGCTCGCGGAAGGCACGGTGCAGATCGGGGTTGCTCTTCATCTCCATGGCGATCCCGCGCATCAGCGCGGCGTCCTCCGCCATGCGGCAATCGTCCTGGTCGCCCACTACCGCGTGGAGGTCCCCACGCAGGCTGCCGGTGTCGATGTCGGCGATCGAGTGCGGTTTGTGATGGCGCAGCGCCTTCACGACCAGCTCGGGCTTGCTCCCCCACTGGCGGTAGAGGGTGGCCTTGCTGGACCGGGTGCGGGAAGCCACGGCGTCCATGGTGAGCGCCTCGTAGCCGACCTCGCGGAGCAGGTCGAGCACGGCGCCGTACAACTCGGCCTCGCGCTCCGGCGTCAGACGGCTGCGACGCGTCGTCGCGCCCGCTGCTCCAGCCATCCGGCCCACCTCCTGCTCGCTCCCGCGCGCCTGTCCCGTCCCGGGCAGGGACGGGCGAACGACACACGTCGGTCCACGCACCCTAGCCCCCGATGGAGGAGCCGGATGCGCTCTCGCACGCTCTGAGCCTACCCGCCCGTCAAGCGAAACGAAACAGTTTCGTACGTGAGGTGGACCACGCGTGCTGCGCAGGGCTTATTTATCCGGCGCGTACACGCTGGCCTGCGACGGGGCGACGCGGACGGTACGGGGGCGGGCGGTACGGGGCAGGGGCCGCGCGGGCTCCGTGCCACTCACCCTTCGGCGGCCGGGCCGGGGAGCCTGCCGCGCAGGGTCTCGGCGAACTCCTCGGCCCGCGCGAGCTGCACCCGCAGCCGCTCGACCTGCGCGCTCGCCTCGCGTTCGTAGGCCCGTACGCGCCCGAGCAGCACCTCGCGCTCCTCCGGCGGCAGGGCCCCGGCGCCCGCGTCGAGGCGGTCGGTCGCGGCGAGCAGCTCGCGCATCTGTTCCAGGGTGAAGCCGAGCGGTTTCATGCGCCGGATCACCATCAGCCGGGCGACGTCGGCCTCGGTGTAGAGGCGGAAGCCGCCCTGGGAGCGGGCCGAGGGAATGACGAGACCGGTCTCCTCGTAGTGCCTGATCGTGCGCAGCGACAACTCCGTACGCTCCGCCACCTCACCGATCCGCATGTGTTCGCCCGTCACGCGGGCATTGTCGCACCGGCGCCCCTCCGCCCGATCATCCCTACCCTTACGTAAGGGTAGAGTGTGGAGGCTCACCCGTCCCCTCGTCCCCGACAGGTACCTCCCCCTCGTGACCTCCTCGCCCGGCCTCGCGGACGCGCACCCCGACGACCCCGCAGCCGCGTTCGCCGCCGCACCCGCAGCCCCGCCCGCCTCCCCTCCCGGCCCCGCTCCCTCCGGCCTGGAACCCGGACCCGCTCCCCGTCCCGGCCCCCGCCGGTTCCTCCCCGCCTGGTGCTCCGACCCGCGCGTGTGGCGCACCGAGGTGCTCGCCGGGCTCGTCGTCGCGCTCGCGCTCATCCCCGAGGCGATCTCCTTCTCCGTCATCGCGGGCGTCGACCCGGCCGTGGGCCTCACCACGTCCTTCACGATGGCCGTGACGCTCGCGCTCGTCGGCGGGCGCCGCGCGATGATCTCCGCCGCGACCGGCGCCGTCGCCCTCGTGACCGCCCCGCTCAACCGCGAGCACGGCTTCGGCTACCTCGTGGCGGGCGTGATCCTCGCCGGGCTCCTCCAGGTCGTCCTCGGCGCGCTCGGCGTCGCGAAGCTCATGCGGTTCGTGCCGCGCACGGTGATGACCGGCTTCGTCAACGCGCTCGCGATCCTCATCTTCCTGGCGCAGTTGCCCGAGCTGCGGCACGTGCCGTGGGCGGTGTACGCGCTCTTCGGCGGCGGGCTCGCGCTCATGGTGCTGCTGCCGAGGCTGAGCCGGATCGTCCCCGCGCCGCTCGTGTCGATCGCCGTGCTCACCGCGCTCACGGTGGGCGCGGGCCTCGCCGTGCCGACCGTGGGCGACAAGGGCGCGCTGCCGTCCTCGCTGCCGACGCCGGGGCTGCCCGACGTGCCGTTCACGGCCGAGACGCTGCGGATCGTCCTCCCGTACGCCCTCGCCATGGCGCTCGTCGGGCTCATGGAATCGCTCATGACCGCGCGCCTCGTGGACGAGCTGACCGGGACGCCGTCGTCGAAGAAGCGCGAGTCGGTCGGCCAGGGCATCGCCAACGTCGTCTCCGGTTTCCTCGGTGGCATGGGCGGCTGCGCGATGATCGGCCAGACGATGATCAACGTGAAGGTCTCCGGGGCCCGCACCCGCGTCTCGACCTTCCTCGCGGGCTCCTTCCTCATGGCGCTGTGCCTCGCGCTCGGGCCCGTCGTCTCGGACATCCCCATGGCGGCGCTCGTCGCGATCATGGTCATGGTCTCCCTGACCACCTTCGACTGGCGCTCGATCGCCCCCGGCACGCTGCGCCGCGCGCCCGTCGGCGAGAGCGCCGTCATGGTCCTGACGGTCGCCGTCGTCGTCGCGACGCACAACCTCGCGATCGGCGTCGTGTGCGGCACGTGCCTGACGCTCCTCGCGCGCCGGTACGGGTGGTGGCGGACGACCGGGGGCGGCGACCGGCCGTAGGCGTACGGGGACGGGGACGAGCACGGGGCGCGCCCGTCCCCGTACGGCCCCGTCCCGCCCCACCCCCGCCCGTTCCCGAGTTGCCACGTGCCGTCGCGCGTAGAGCATGGGAGAGGTGACCGCGCACCCGAGGGACCCGTACTCGCGGGGCGGAGCGGCCTACCTCCGCCATCCCGCCCTCCACGCCGACCTCCTCTGCTTCGTCGCCGAGGACGACCTGTGGCTCGCCCCGCTCCCGGCCCCCAGCGCGACGGAACCCTCCCTCGCCCGCCGGCTCACGGCGGACCGCACGAAGCTGAGCCATCCCCGGTTCTCCCCGGACGGCTCGCACCTCGCCTTCGTCTCCTGGCGCAGTCTCGACCCCGAGATCCACCTCGCCGAGGTCGCGGGCGACACCCCGGTGCGCCAGCTCACCTACTGGGCCGGGCGCGACACCCGTGTGTGCGGCTGGAGCCCGCCCGACGCGGACGGGCGCAGCGACATCCTCGCCGTCTCCTCGCAGGCCCAGCCGTTCTCGTACTTCTCGTGGGCCTACAAGGTCCCCACCGACGGCTCCCCCGGCGGCCCCCTGCCCTGGGGTCCCGTCGCCGCGTTCGCGCAGCGCGGCCACGAGAGCGAGGAACGCACCCTCCTGCTCACCGGTACGCCCCCGCACGAACCGGCCGCCTGGAAGCGCTACCGGGGCGGCGCCACCGGCCGCCTGTGGCTGCACGGCGAACGCCTCCTCGCCGACCTCGACGGGCACCTCGACTGCCCCCTGTTCGTCGGCGACCGCGTCGCCTTCCTCTCCGACCACGAGGGCGTCGGCAACGTCTACTCCTGCCGCCCGGACGGCTCCGACCTGCGCCGCCACACCGACCACGACGCCTTCTACGCCCGCAACGCGGCGAGCGACGGCGAGCGGATCGTCTACCAGTGCGCCGGGGAGCTGTGGCTCGTCGACGACCTCGCGCCCGACGCGGTCCCGCGCCGCCTCGACATCCGCCTCGGCGGCCCCCGCTCGGGCCGCCGCCGCCACCAGGTCCCGGCCGCGCGCCACCTCGACGCCGTGTGTCCCGACGAGACGGGCCGCGCGAGCGCCGTCGCGGTGCGCGG
>NZ_JAAGLR010001001.1 GCF_010548245.1 Streptomyces sp. SID11385 | reverse complement strand
CTCGCAGCACGGACTGCGCCCGGACGCGGCGTACGCGGCGGTCTCCACGACGGCCCGCGCGCTGCTCGGGCTGCCGGAGGTACGGGTCGAGGCGGGCTTCCCCGCCGAGCTGCTCGCGGTGCGCGGCGACCAGCTCGCCGGCGCGCTCTCGCTCGCGTACGGGCGGCTCGTCGTGCACGGGGGGCGGGTGGTGGCGCGGACGAGCGCGGTACGGGAGTACTGCGACTCCGCCGCGGGCCTCGACCTGCCCCGCCAGAGCCGGGCCCCGCGCCCCGCGCCCTGACCCGTCCGAGCGGCGCCGGGCCTCGTACGGGCGTACCGTCGGAGCCATGCGCATGGTGATCGCAGGAGGACACGGTCAGATCGCGTTGCGGCTGGAGCGACTGCTCGCCGGACGCGGTGACGAGGCGGTCGGCCTGATCCGGAACCCGGACCAGGCGGGCGACCTGGAACTCGCGGGCGCCCAGGCGGTGGTGTGCGACCTGGAGTCGGCGACGGTCGGCGAGGTGGCGCAGGCGCTCGACGGGGCGGACGTGGTGGTGTTCGCGGCCGGGGCGGGCCCCGACAGCGGGCGCGACCGCAAGGACACGATGGACCGCGACGGGGCCGTGCTCCTCGCGGACGCGGCCGAACGCGCGGGCGTGCGGCGCTTCCTGATGGTCTCCTCGATGGGCGCGGACGCGGCGCACGAGGGCGACGAGGTCTTCGACGTGTACCTGCGCGCGAAGGGCGCGGCGGACGACGCGATCCGCGCGCGCACGGGCCTGGACTGGACGATCCTGCGCCCGGGCCGGCTCACGGACGCCCCCGGCACGGGCGAGGTCGCCCTCTCCACGAGCACGGGCTACGGGGAGGTCCCGCGCGACGACGTCGCCGCGGTCCTCCGCGCCCTGGCCGACTCCCCCGCCTCGGCGGGCCTGACTCTGGAACTCATCTCGGGCCCGACCCCGGTCGAGACGGCGGTCCGCCTGGCCAAGACCCCCTGACGCCCTCTCACCACAAGGGCATCTGCCCCGGGAACTCCGGCACGACAAACCCCTCAAGAGCGTCCTGCCCGCCCCGGACCCCGACATACCGCCGCGACCCGGGACACGACTCCAGCCCCCCGGCCGCCCGCGTCCCCGGCGCATCATGCCGCGCCACCCGCCCACCCACGACAGCGATCTCACGACGACACTCGGGACACGCACGACGCTCAGCCATGGGGTCAAGTGTGGGGGGCGGGACCGACAGGCGGGGGCCCGTCGGTCCCGTACGGCGGTGTGGCGGGGTAGCAGGGTGGCGGGGCGTCAGCGCACGTCGACGTAATCGGCGGTGCTCGTGGCGGCGCCGGTCGTCGTGTTGCCGTAGTAGACCCAGCGGTAGTAGCCGTCGACGGAGGCGGTCACCGTGGTCTTGAGGTTCCCGGCGCTGCTGCTCGTGGCCTTCTTGAGCGTCTTGTACGCCTTGGCACCCTTGGCACGGAACTGGAGGCTGACGGTACGGCCGCTGTAGGCGTCGTACTTCTTCGTGCTCCAGTTCGCCCGCGTCACCTTGCCGGTGACGGTGACCTTCTTGCCCTTGGTGACGGGCTCGGGGGTGGCGTTGGTGGTGGTCTTGGCGGCGCGCTTGAGCTGGACGGTGTAGGGGCGGGTCTCCGTCTCCCCCGTCTTGAGCTGGCCGTTCTTCGTGAAGAGCTGCAGCCCGATGGCGGTCTTCCAGGTCGTGGCGTCGCTGTTGGAGTCGACCGAGTACTTGGCCGGGTGCGGGTCGATGAACAGCTCGCCCTCACAGCGCGCGTGCTTGGCATCGCGTTCGTAGCACCCGGTGCTGATCGGGGGGATGAGGTTCTCGCCGTTCTTCACGGCCTTCCCCTTGAGGTCACCGTGGTAGAGGTAAACGAATACGTCGTAGCGGAACGGGTCGGCGGTGCTGTAGCCGGCCGGGAGCGTGAGGTTGAAGGTGAAGGCCGGGTACACCTTCTTCGTCGTCCCCACGACGATGGACTTAACGTTGTCGTTGATGACGAGGTCCGACACGATGATCCCCGTGTCCGCCGCGTGAGCCGCCGGCGCGTTGAGCACGGAGAGCCCGAGCGCCCCCACGAACGCGCCCACGACCGCGGTCCGTCTGCCTGTCTTCATTCACACCTCTTCGAGAGAGTGCCGAAAAGAAGCCGCAGCCTATCCGATGATCACCACAGGACCTTCACAGCGGCCGCACAAGAGGGCGGGCGGGCAAGCGCCGACGAAAGAGGCATGGCCGGGCGGGGCGCGGAAGCCTAGCCTTGCCCGAGTTACTGCCGCCCGATCCGGGAGTCTCCATGACGACGCTGCCCGTCGCTCAGGCGACCGCGCGCGCCTACGTCCGGTACGCCCCCGGAGTCGCGGCCAAGGCGCGCGTCGTCGACTCCTGCCTCAACCAATCCCTTCGCGCCACGCCGCGCCAGCGGCAGTGCCGCACCCGCGTCGGCACCCGGTTCAACGTCGACACCCGCGACCTCATTCAGCGGTACATCTACATGTTCGGCATGTGGGAGCCCAACCTCACCAAGTGGCTCGGCAGTCGGCTCAAGCCCGGGGACGTCTTCGTGGACGTCGGGGCGAACATCGGGTACTTCTCCGCGCTCGGGGCTCGGCTTGTCGGACCGGGCGGCGCCGTCGTGTCCGTCGAAGCGTCCCCGACCTTCGCCGAGTTGCTGCGGGCGAACCTCCGGCTCAACCGTGGCGACAACGTGCGCCTTGTCGAGCAGGCCGTCTCCGATCGGGAGGAGACGCTCACGCTCGTGCTCGCCAGCTCCGCCAACATGGGCGCGAACAGCATCGTTCCGTACGACGGGCCCATAGAGGCGCGTCACGAGGTGCCCGCGTCGCCACTCGCCTCGCTGCTCAACGAGGATGAAGTACGGCGTGCCCGCGTCATCAAGATTGACGTGGAGGGCGCCGAGGGGAAGGCCGTACGAGGGCTCGCGCCGCTTCTCGGGCAGCTTCGCCCCGATGCCGAGATCACCGTAGAGGTGACCCCCTCCCGTATGGCCGATCTCGGGGACTCCGCCGCCGAGCTGCTCGGCACCATGGCCGCCGCCGGCTTCCACCCGTACCGTCTGCCCAACGACTACTCCCCCGGCTCGTACCCCGCCGCGATCCGCGCACCCCTGCCGCCGCTCCGGCGCCTGCGCGGCGACGTCACCGAGGAGTCCGATCTCGTGTTCTCACGGGTGGATACCGACGTGCTGCCCTGAGACCATGCTCAGGCTGTCGATGGCACGGGGGAGTCGCGAGGATGGACGTTGTCGGGCAGGTTGTCACCATCGGGGCCGTCGTGATCGGTGCGCTCACGACGCACCTCACGAACCACATGCTGGAACGGCAGCGCGTCCGGCATGTGCTGCTCACGCGGTGGGACGAGCGGAAGTTGGAGACGTACGCGGTGTACATCGACGCCGTGCGGACCTGCGTTTACTCCGCCGTCGCGCTCTACGAGGCGCGAACCGGTCTCGCGCAGTCGCCGCACCCGGACGACCGCCTGGCTGAGAATCTGACCGATGCGGAAGGCGCCCGGAGCCGGGCCTTCGAGCGCGTCATGCTTCTTGCCCGCGAGGACGTGATCGAGGCCGCGCACGCGGTCAACACCGCGACCAAAGCGGTGGACTGGCGAGCGCGCGGGACGACGGACGGGCCCCTCACCGAGTGGCGCGACCTGAACCGCGAAGCCTTCCGCGCCATCAACGCCTTCCACGAGGCCGCCCGCGCCGATCTCGGCGTGCTCGGGGCCTTCCAGGGCGCGGACCACTCGGCCCGCGCCCTCATCCTTCCCGAGAGCCGTCGCGACGGTCAGACTCCGGCGGTCGGGGAGTAGGTCCACCCCGTCGCCGCGAGCGCCGCCGCGCGCTCCGCGATCACCGCCATACGGGCCTCGCGCTCGGTCGGGTCCGTGTGCGTCGCGTCGCCCGTGACCTGCCCCGGCCACTTTCGGTAGAGGAGTCCGGTTTCGGCGTTGAACCACCCCGCGCTCACCGCGCTGAGCGCGAGGAGGAGCCCCGTGTCCTCGCTCGCCGGAAGCGCCATCCAGCCGCCGAGCGCGAGCAGCAGATCGCGCCGTACCGCGAGCGTCGCTGGGTGCACGGACGCCCGGAAATCGTGGGTGCGCCAGTAGTCCAGGACGCTGCCGCGCGCCAGTTCGCCGGCGGGCGGGTCGCCCTCGAACCCGGCGGTGCTGCCGTCCGGGAGCAGGTCGAGGACGCGGGAAGTCACCCAGCCGATGTCTGCGCGGCCTTCGAGCGCCGCGATATCGCGCGCGAGCGCTCCGGGGGGCAGCTGGTCATCCGCGTCTAGGGCCTTGATGACCTCACCGCGCGCCCGCGCCAGCCCGAGCATCCGCGCCATGGCGGCCCGGCCCGCGCGCCCCTGCCCAAAGGACACACGTGCGTCGTCGGGGACATGCGGGCGTACGTCCTCGGTCTGGCCGTCTTCCTGCACAACCCATTGCCAGTCCCAGCCCGCCGGGAGTTCCTGCGCCAGAAGCGACTTGTACGCCTCCGGCAGGTGGTGAGCGGCCGGCGCGTGAACCGCGGTGAGGACAGAGATGGTCTTCGGGGGAGTCACCGTCACCACTTTCGCAGAGGGGTCACGAAGGTCAGTTCCGTACGATCGCCGGGCAGGATGACGCGCGAGAACTCGACCACCCGCCCGTCCGTCGCCCGCGAAGTCTTCCGCAGAACGAGGACGGACACACCGGGTGTGAGGTCGAGTTCTTCGGCTTCCTCGACCGTGGGCGGCCGTGCGGTGACCTGCTCCTCGACGGAGCCGAGTTCGATGCCGACCGTGTAGAGCTGGTTCTGCGTGCCGCCCGGCCACGGCTCGTTGGCGGCGTCGAGCAGATCGGGGTTCGTGCTCACGACATCGTGCACGAGGTACGAGGAGATCAGCGAGAACGGCCCGTTCTCCGAACGGCGCCGCGTCCGGTAGCGGCGTTCGATGAGCCGCGTACCCGCCTTGACCCCGAAGACGGCAGCCAAGTCGTCGTCGGCCTCAATCTCCTCATACTCCGCGTGAAAGACGAGGTCGGACAGTTCCAGGCCGGTGTCATGCTCGGTCGAACCGGTCTCGGCGCGGGTCTCCTCGGGGTGCCTGGCCCGGTCCTTCTCCCACTGGTGCCGCTCGTTCGTACGGTGATTGCGGGTGCGCTCCTTCCGTACGAAGGTGCCGCGGCCGTGGATACGCTCGATGAGCCCTTCCGCCTGGAGTACCCCCATCGCCTGCCGCATCGTCGGCACGCTCACGCGGTACTTCTCCGCGAGCGCCGTCTCGGCCGGGAGCCGTTCCCCGGGCGCCGGGTGACCGCTTCGGATCTCTTCGCGCAATTCATCCGCGATCTTCTCGTACCGCTTCGCCATGGCAAGTCTCCTTGGTTCGTCGCGATCACAGCTTAAGTCCTCAACAGGACTTGTCCTCAACAGGAGTGAAGCGCTCGGTGATCCGGCGCGGGCGCCGTCTCCGGGCGAGGCCGGGAGCGCAGCCGGGAAGGTGGCTTCACCGCACACCATCGGCGCCCTGACCTGGCCGTTCCTCGACAACTGAACAATGGACGAGGACCCGCCACCCGACGCGCCCGTACGAGACGCCGTCCCGTCCGCCCCCGGCCTCCGCGCCCTGGTTGCGCCGCCGCGCACCGACGTTCGCGCCGCTGCTCGGCGAGAGGCTGCGGGCCGAGGGCCAGGCGGTGTCACCGTCATGCCCCGGGACCTCAACTGCCACGTCGTCGAGCGGTGAGCGCTCCCGTACGGCAGCACCGATGATCGAAGGCCGGGTTCGGCTCCCGGGCGGGGCTCTGCCCGCCGCCTTTTCTCGCGGCGCGCCGCGCTCTCTCGTCTTCGTCCCGCACAACGACGAGGGGCCCGGTGACCAGCCGTTTCGGCTGATTACCGGGCCCCTCGTTCCCGTGTGGCGGCGCCAGGATTCGAACCTGGGAAGGCTGAGCCGGCAGATTTACAGTCTGCTCCCTTTGGCCGCTCGGGCACACCGCCTGGGATTGCTGGTCGGTTTTCCGGCCGGGGCCGGGGCTCTCCTTCCAACGGGGAAAACAATACCTGATGGTGGGGGGTGCTTCGCCACCCGGTTGTCCGGGGCGGGCGGGGGGTGGGGTGGCTAGGCTTTGGGGCTGCGGCCCGCTGGGGGTCGCTGCCCTCTGTCATACGTGCAATCCGAGCCAAGGAGCCACAGGAACATGGCCGACTCCAGTTTCGACATCGTCTCGAAGGTCGAGCGGCAGGAGGTCGACAACGCCCTCAACCAGGCCGCCAAGGAGATCTCGCAGCGCTACGACTTCAAGGGCGTGGGTGCGTCCATCGCGTGGTCGGGCGAGAAGATCCTCATGGAGGCGAACTCCGAGGAGCGCGTGAAGGCGATCCTGGACGTCTTCCAGTCCAAGCTGGTGAAGCGGGGCATCTCGCTGAAGTCGCTGGACGCGGGTGAGCCGCAGATCTCCGGCAAGGAGTACAAGCTCTTCGCCTCCGTCGAGGAGGGCATCTCGCAGGACAACGCCAAGAAGGTCGCGAAGATCATCCGCGACGAAGGTCCCAAGGGCGTCAAGGCCCAGGTCCAGGGCGATGAGCTGCGGGTCTCCTCGAAGAGCCGCGACGACCTCCAGTCCGTCATCGCGCTGCTGAAGGGCAAGGACTTCGACTTCGCGCTCCAGTTCGTCAACTACCGGTAGGCGACGGGCGCGGGTGGTACGGGTGAGGGGCGGCGCACCGCGAGTGCGCCGCCCCTCACCCGTACCGGCCTCCGGTTCAGTCCCGCGAGTTGCCGAAGATCAGCCGGTAGCCGACCAGGAGGACGAGGGAGCCGCCGACCGCCGAGATCCACGTGGGCAGGTCGTAGAAGTCCTTCGAGATCGGGTGGTCCAGGAAGCGGGACGAGATCCAGCCACCGAGGAAAGCGCCGACGATGCCGATGAGGGTCGTGCCGACGAGGCCGCCCGGGTCGCGGCCCGGGAGGAGGATCTTCGCGACCGCTCCCGCCAGCAGGCCGAGGATGATCCAGCTGATGATGCCCATGTGCGTCCCACTCCTGATCGTTTTGCTTTCGGGGGGCTCTACCCATGAGGACGTACGTGATCACCTGCGAGGTTGACGCAGCGGTGTCACGGTCGTGTCACCGGCCGCGCGTCCGCTTCCCGATCGCGCAACAAAGCAGGCGCGCGGCGCTTGGCGGCGTCCTCACCGTTGGTAGGTGTGGGGGGGGACGACCCCGGGACCGGGACGGACGCGCGAAAGGCGATCTCGTGAAACTGCTCAACCTCGTGCTCAACCTGCTGTGGCTGATCTTCTGCGGCATCTGGATGGCCCTCGGCTATCTGCTCGCGGGCGTCATCTGCTGCATTTTCATCATCACGATCCCGTTCGGGATCGCTTCCTTCCGCATCGCGGGCTACGTGCTCTGGCCCTTCGGGCGCACGACCGTGGAGCGCCCGGACGCGGGGGCGCCCTCCTTCGTCGGCAACGTGATCTGGGTGGTCTTCGCCGGCTGGTGGCTCGCGCTCGGCCACCTGCTGACGAGCATCCCGCTCTTCCTCTCGATCATCGGCATCCCCTTCGGCTGGGCGAACCTCAAGCTCATCCCGATCTCGCTCATGCCGCTCGGGCGCGAGGTCGTCCCGACCGACCAGCCCTTCGCCGCCCGCCGGGGCGAGGCGCGGAACTGGTGACGCGCGGCGGCTGCTGACGCGCACCGGCCGGTGACCGCCGTCAGGGGCGCTGCTCGCCGCCGCCCGCCATCCGCTCCAGGCGCTGGATGCGCTCCGCCATCGGCGGGTGCGTGGAGAACATGCTCGTCAGCCCCTGACCGGGCCGGAAGGGGTTGGCGATCATCATGTGGCTCGCCGTCTCGATGCGTGGCTCGGAGGGCAGCGGGAGCTGCTTCGTGCCCGCGTCGAGCTTGCGGAGCGCGGAGGCGAGGGCGAGCGGGTCGCCGGTGAGCTGGGCCCCGGACGCGTCCGCCTGGTACTCGCGGGAGCGGCTGATGGCGAGCTGGATGAGCGAGGCGGCCAGCGGGCCGAGGAGCATCGTCAGGAGCAGCCCGACGAGTCCCGGGCCTTCGTCGTCGTCCGAGCGGCCGATGGGAATCAGCCACGCGAAGTTGACCAGGAACATGATCACGGAGGCCAGGGCGCCCGCGACCGAGGAGATGAGGATGTCCCGGTTGTAGACGTGGCTCAGCTCGTGCCCGAGCACGCCGCGCAGCTCGCGCTCGTCGAGGATGCGCAGGATGCCGTCGGTGCAGCACACGGCGGCGTTGCGCGGGTTGCGCCCGGTGGCGAAGGCGTTGGGGGCCTCCGTGGGCGAGATGTACAGGCGGGGCATGGGCTGGCGGGCCTCGGTGGAGAGCTCGCGCACGATCCGGTAGAGGCCAGGGGCCTCGAACTCGCTGACGGGCCTGGCGCGCATGGCGCGCAGCGCGAGCTTGTCGCTGTTCCAGTACGCGTAGGCGTTCGTGCCGATCGCGACGAGCAGCGCGATGATCAGCCCCGTGCGGCCGAAGAAGGAGCCGATGACGAGGATGAGCGCGGACAGGCCCCCGAGGAGTACAGCGGTCTTCAAGCCATTGTGCCGGCGGTGCACGGTACGCCCTCCAAGTCGTGCGGCGGGGAACCCTTCCTGGCGCTGCCGGTGGCCGGCGCCCGGTGGACCTGGGTCCCAGTGGACCCTTCGTTACTGGTCAACGCCAGGCGAACGGCTCAGGTTCCCCGTTCGGCGGGGGCGCGGTTGTCCTCCGTGCGGGTGAGGAGGCTCAGAAGAGCGTGACGTCCGCGAGGCGGAGGATCAGCTGCGGGGCCGCCGAGAGCGCCACGGCGAGGAGGCCGCAGAGGGTCAGGACGGTGACGAGGGCGAGGGGGCGGCCGGTCGCGAGGGCGGGGGCCGCTTCCCGTACGGGCGCCTGCTCCCGTACGGCCGTCAGGGTGCCGCCCCCGGCGGCCGGGAGGTCGCCCGCGTCCGTGGCCGGTTCCGGTGTCGTACGGAAGAGGGACGCCGTCCAGCGGAGGTAGTACACGAGGGCGATCGCGACGTTGACGGCCGTGACGACCGCGAGCCAGCCGAGGCCCGCGTCGATCGCGGCCTCGAAGACGGCGAGCTTCGCGAAGAGGCCCGCGAGGCCCGGCGGGAGGCCGGCGAGGCACAGGAGGAAGAAGGCGAGGAGCAGGGCGAGCGCGGGGTTGCGCGCGTACAGGCCCTGGAAGTCGGCGAGGCGACCGCGTGCGAGGAGTGCCACGGCGGCGAAGGAGCCGAGGTTGACGGCCGCGTACATGAGCGCGTACGCGAGCGTCGCGCCGATCGCGTGTTCCCGGCGGTCCGTGTACGCGGCGGAGGCGAGCGGGACGAGGAGGTAGCCGGCCTGGCCGACCGAGGACCACGCGAGGAGGCGCACGGCGCTGAAGGCGCGCGTGGGGTCCTGGCGGAGCGCCGCCGCGTTGCCGATCGTCATCGTGAGCGCGGCGAGGACGGCGAGGGCGGGGCCCCAGACGTTCCCGTACGAGGGGAAGGCGCGCACGGTGACCAGCGCGAGGCCCGAGAAGCCGACCGCCTTGCCGACGACGGAGAGGTACGCCGCGACCGGGAGCGGAGCGCCCGTGTACGTGTCGGGGACCCAGAAGTGGAAGGGGACGGCGGCGGTCTTGAAGGCGAAGCCGACGAGGGTGAGGACGACGCCGACGCGGGCGAGGGTGCGCAGCTGCGGGTCGACGTCGCCGAGGGCGGCCGCGATCGCGTCGAGGTGGACGCTGCCCGTGCTCGCGTAGACGAAGGCGGTGCCGAGGAGGGTCACGGCGGTCGCGGTGACGGAGGAGAGGAAGAACTTGAGGGCCGCTTCGGCGGAGCGGCGCTCGCCGTGGCGCAGTCCGACGAGCGCGAAGGACGGGAGCGTCGCGACCTCCAGGGCGACGATCAGCGTCGCGAGGTCGCGGGCGGCGGGGAGGAGGGCGGCTCCGGCGGCGGAGGAGAGGAGCAGGAACCAGTACTCGCCCGCCGGGAGACGCTGCTCGCGCACGGCGGTGAAGGAGAGGAGCGTGGTGAGGAGCGCGCCGCCGAGGACGAGGAGCTGGACGGTGAGGGCGAAGTGGTCGGCCCGGTAGCTGCACCCCGCCTTGGCGACGCAGAACGTCGCGCGGTCGCCGTCGAGGAGCGGGAGGAGGCTCAGGAGGGCGAGGGCGAGGCCCGCGACGGCGCCGATGCCGAGGAGGGGTTTGCGGGCCTGCGGCGTGAAGAGGTCCGCGACGAGGACGGCGAGCGCGACGAGGGCGGTGAGCGCGGGCGGGGCGACGGCGAGCCAGTCGACGGACTGCACGAGGGTGGTCATGCCGCGCCTCCGGTGAGCAGCTGGTGGACGGCCGGGTCGCTGAGGCCGATGAGGAGCGCGGGCCAGAGCCCGGCGAGGACGGTGAGGGCGACGAGCGGGGTCCAGGCGACCGCCTCGGGGGCGCTCAGCTCGGGGAAGGGGCGCTCGGCGAGGACGGGCGGCTCGTACGGCGCGGCCGGGGTCGGCGGGGCGTCGAGGAGGAGGGGGGCGGGCTCGTCGGCTGCGGTCGCGGGCTCGGCGGCCGTCCCGGGCTCTGCGGCGGTGGCGAGGGCGGTGGCGGGGCCGGTACTGGGGGCGGTCGTCCCGGCGGGCGCGGAGTCCGCGCTCTCCCCCAGGGGGGAATTCACCGGAAGGAGTGCGTTGTCCCGGAGGGGCGTCGGGCCCATGCACAGGCGGCGGACGACGAGGAGGAGGTACGCGGCGGTGAGGAGCGTGCCGAGCCCGGCGACGGCCATGCAGGTGAGGTACGTGGCACGGTTCAGGCCGCCCGCCGGGTCGAAGGCCCCGTACATCGTCAGCATCTCGCCCCAGAAGCCCGCGAGGCCGGGGAGGCCGAGCGAGGCGACGGCGGCGAAGGCGAGGAGCACCGCGTAGCGCGGGGCGCGGCCGTAGAGCGCCGCTCCGGCGGAGCCGCTGAGGCGGTCGAGGACGGACGTGCCCACGCGGTCCTTGACGCCGCCGACGAGGAAGAACAGCAGCCCTGTGATGAGGCCGTGGGCGATGTTCGCGAAGAGCGCGCCGTTGAGGCCCTGCGGGGTCATGCTCGCGATGCCGAGCAGGACGAAGCCCATGTGGCCCACCGACGAGTACGCGACGAGGCGCTTGAGGTCGCCGCCGGAGCCGCGCCGTACGAGCTGGAGGCACGCGAGCGAGCCCCACAGGATGCCAGCGGCGGCGAGGACCGCGAGCCAGGGTGCGAAGACCTTCATGCCCTCCGGGGCGACGGGGATCGCGACGCGTACGAAGCCGTACGTGCCCATCTTCAGCAGGACCCCGGCGAGCATGACCGAGCCGGCCGTGGGCGCGGCGGTGTGCGCGGCGGGCAGCCAGCTGTGCAGCGGCCACATCGGGGACTTGACCGCGAGGCCGAGACCGATCGCCAGAACGGCCGTGACCTGCACGGACTTGCTGAGACCTGAGCCGTTGTCAGTGGCGAGTGCCACCATGTCGAACGTGCCCGCCTTCAGGCCGATCAGGAGCAGCCCGAGGAGCATGACGGCGGAGCCGACCAGGGTGAAGAGGATGAACTTCCAGGCGGCCCGCTCCCGCCTGGCGCCGCCCCAGCGGGCGATGAGGAAGTACATCGGGACCAGGACGGTCTCGAAGGCGACGAAGAAGAGCACGAGGTCGAGCACGGCGAAGGCGGCGAGCGCGCCGCCTTCGAGCAGCAGCAGGAGCGCCACGAAGGCGCGGGGGGTGCCGCCCTTGGGCGGGCGGAAGTAGCTGTGCAGGGCGCAGAGGAAGGTGAGGAGGGCCGTGAGGACGAGGAGGGGGAGCGAGATGCCGTCGACGCCGAGGTGGAAGCGGATGTCGTACGCGGCGATCCAGCTCACGTCCGTGCTCGCCTGGATGTGGGCGGCCTGGTCGCGGTCGAAGCCGAGGGCGAGGAGCAGCGCGGCGGCGAGGATCGCGGCGCTGACGGTGACGCCGTGGCGGAGCACGGCCTGCTCGGGGTTGCGGCCGCGCAGTCCGGGCGGGGCCGGCAGCAGGGCCGCGAGGGCGCCGAGGAGGGGACCGAGGACGACGATCAGGAGCAGGACGGACTGGGCGGTGCCGCCGAGGCCGACGAGGGCGCCGCTCGCGAGGTCCGCGGGCGCTCCGCTCGTGAGGTGGCTCGTGCCCGCCGGGGCGGGCGGGATGCCGGCGATACCGGGGGCGCTCGCGCCTGCCTGGAGTGCGTGCGGCGCGAGGGCGCCGAAGATGTGGGCCACGGTTCAGGCTCCCGCCGCATAGAGGACGACCGCGCAGGTCAGGAGGGCGGCTGCGGCGATCAGCGCGCCCAGGTACGTCTGGATGTTGCCGGTCTGGGCGCGGCGTGCGGCGGCGCCCAGCAGTCGGGGGAGGGCGGCGGCGGCGCGGACGTAGGTGTCGACGACGGCCGTGTCCAGGAAGCGGACGAGCCGGGCGCCGGCCCGGACCGGGGTGACCGCGAGGGCGCTGTACAGGCGGTCGAGGTGGAAGCCGGTGGCCGCGCGGCGGTGGAGGCCGCCGAGGAGGAGGCGGCCCGGGTCGGCGGGGCGGGCTTCGGCACCCCAGCTCTCGGAGAGATCCCGCAGGACACCGGTGAGCACGTCGGCTTGGTGGAGGGCGCCTTCGACGTCTCCGCGTACGGAGTCAGCGCGGGCGGCTTGGTGGAGGCGGATCGCGTGCTGGGTGATGGTGCGGTGGATGGCGCCCTCCAGCACCATACGCCCGTAAACGGGGGCGTGTTCGGGATGTGGGCAGCCTTGCACCAGGGAGTGGGCGTACACGTCGGTCAGGCCCCGTACGTGGCGGCCGGCCTCGGCGACAGCGTCGGTGATCCACGACAACGGGACGTCGTCCCCGGCGAGCGCGGGGTGATGTTTGTCGCGCAGCGTGCACATGGCAGAGAACAGAGCCCGGTGCGCGGGCCGTTCGAAGTGGGCTGGAGCGAGCCAGCCGAGGTGGGCAAGCTGACCGGGGTCGAGGAGGATCGCGCCGAGGACCGCCTGCTCGGCGCTCAGGAGCGGGTTCACCGGTGCTCTCCCGACTCCGGCGCGGAGGAGCCAGGGGCTACGGCGCGAAGACGGGCGACGGCGTGCTCGGCGTCGTCCAGGGCGCGGGCGAGGCTGTCGAGCGTCGCGGCGAAGGCAGTGTCCGTGGCGGCTATAGCGCCCGCCTCGCTGACCAGCCACCACTGACCGTTGCGGCGGACGGCGGGCGAGCGGCCCAGACGTCCGGGAGCGAGAGAGGAGGCGCTCATGCCGACAGCCCGTAGTCGTCGCGCTGGTTGTCCTTCGCGAGGGCTCGTGCGGTGATGGCCTTGGTGGCGTGGGCGGAGGCCGGGCCGATCGTCTTCGCGTGGGGTTCCTTGTACCAGGGGCGCAGGGTGAGCATGGCAATCCGCAGGCCGGTGGCGAGCAGGAGGGCTTTGCCCTTGGGCAGGGCGCGGATCGCGTCAGGGGGCAGGATGCGTTCGGTGCGCATGCTCACCGACGTGGACTTGCCGCTTTCGCTGGTGGAGACGGAGGTGGTCTGGACGTCGTGATCCCCGACCTGCTTGCTGAGCCGGTCGGCGAAGTCCGCGTCGTCGATGCCCGAGCCGACGATCTTGATGGTGGCCGCCGACCAGAGGGCGTCCATCCCGGCCTCGCCCCAGCAGCGCTGCCCCTGCCGGTAGGACTGCAGGATCGTGATCGGGATGACCCCCCGGCTGCCCAGGTGGCTGTACAAGTCCGGTAGGTCCGAGATTTTGCAGACGTTCGCGGCTTCGTCGAGGACGCACAGGGCGGGCGGGTCGAGGCGCCCTCCGGAGCGTTCGGCGACGACGACGGCGGCGCGCATGACGGCATCGGCTGCAGCGGCGATGATCGCGCTCGCTGAGCCTCCGCCGTCCTTGCTCAGCAGGAAGAGGGTGTCTGTGGAGGAGGCGAAGGCGCTGGGCTTGAACTCGGGAAGGCCCGGGTGGGGAGTGACCCAGGCTGAGACTTCGGGGTCGAGGAGGCAGCTCGCGTATTGGCGGGCGGTCTCGTAAATGCCGTCTCGTGTTTCGACCGCGCCTGAGACGGTGCCCTGGAGTTGAGCGGCGACCGCGTGGTGGCCGGCATCGGTGAGGAGGTCGACCGGGGTGCGGTCGGCGGGTGAGGCGAGCCAGGCCAGGGCGTCGGTGACGGGGCGGCGGTGGCTGGCGGCGGCGAGGAAGAGGGCGGCGAGCGTGTTGGCGGCGGCGGTCGACCAGAAGTCGTTGCCGTTCGACTCGTCCACGCTCGCGGCGACGAAATGACCGGCAAGCCGCTTTGCCCCGGCGAGATCGCGGGCATCGGCGAGGATGTCCCACCACATCTCGCGCGGGTGGTGTGCGATCTGCTGCGGGTCGAGCGTCCAGGCCGTGCCGACCTCGCTGCGGGCGCCGACCGTGGTCGTGTAGGCGTCGTTCGCCGCTTTGTTGCTTGTGAGGAGAACGGGGCCGGGGGCGGAGAGGATCGCGGGGATTGCCAAGGCGCTGGTCTTGCCGCTGCGCGGTGCCATGATCGCGACGATCACGTCCTCCCATGAGGCTCGCACCTCCGTCCGCCCCGGCGAGAGGGCGCCCAGGAGAACGCCCCTGTCGGCGGGAGCGATGTTCTTCGCGCGCAGTGTGCTGAGCGAGGGCCGCAGATCGCGGGCCTTGGCCGTGATCTCCTTCCCGAGCAGCGGGGAGAGATCGCCCCTGCGGGCGAGGCCCCTCCTTGCCCCGCCTCGCCACCTGATCCACAGTGCGATGCCGAGGACGGCGAGGCCGAGAGCCAGCAGGCCGGGGACGATCCGCGCGCCGATCAGGATTTCGGTTGTGGACAGATGCGGCCACGTCTCGGCGGGGCGAAGCAGCCCGTCGGTCACCTCGAACGGCGTCCAGGGCCCGACCCCGAGGAGGGTGTTGGTCAGGTTTCCGCTGAGCCAGGTCAGGGAGCCGACGCAGAGCCCGAAGCCGAGTGCGCCGAACAGGAGATACAGGAGCGCGTCCGTCCCGGTGGTGGCCGAGGGCGCGGTAGTGCGTTGTGCGGGCATGAAGAGTCCAGGAGGAGGCGCGGGCGGAGAAGGGCGGAGGGGGCGAGATGCAATCTGCGGTGTGGCATCTGGAACTCCTGGACGAGTGGGGCGGGCTGGTCAGCGGGTGTGGGGCGGGCGGTGCGAAGCAGCGCTCGGTGGGGCTTCGGCCGTCTCGTGCTGTGTAGGTGTCCCGCGTGCGACGACGTTCGGGGACGTGCTCTGCGCGGCCTGCTGCCTCTTCGTTTCCGTCCGTGTATCGGCGGTGGACGGTGCGGCGTGGGGAGCCGGGGCGCCCATGACGTCGTGAAGCAGTTCCCGCGTCCGCAGCTCGTAGACCATTTCGTGGTGCCGAGGGTGCGTGCGCTCCTGGGGGCAGGCGGCGACGCCTGCCTCTGCGTCCAGCAGGTACTCCTGAGCCCCTTCCAGCATGTTGTGCGCGGCGGCGAGGCGAGTCCACGTCTCGAACGGGGCGTTGGGCGGAACCGGGTTGTCGAAGGAAAGCCGCAGACGTGTCCAGTCCGCTGCTGCGGCCGTCAGTCCAATCAGTTCCGGCAACACACCCGCCAAGGCGCTGGTGACTTCCTCAAGGATGCTGGCGACCTCTCCCGGCGAGGCGTCCTCGGTCAGCCGGTGGATCATCCCGCGCACCGAATACGAGTCGGCGCCGGGCGGCGGAATGTAGCGGACCCGCGTATCTTCGTCCGGGCCCGGCACTGCGCCGTGTGCGAGTTTGATGTTGTGGGACATCGCCGCGCCGATGGCGTCGCCGATGCTGGGGTGGAATTCCGGCACTTCTGCTCCTCGGCCTGGGACTGGGACCGGACGGTGGGCTCGTACGGGTCGCGCCCACCGCCCGTGCTCTCGCTGGTCGCCGCCGGTGGGTCTGGCAGCGCGAGCGCCTGGGTGTAGGGGGTTCACCGGGTGACCGTGAGAGTGAGGTCGTCCGTGAGGGAGGCGAGGCGGGCCCGGGTCTCCTGAGCGGTGTCATCGGTGACGATGAGGAAGCCGACGCGGGCGGTGTCGAGATTCCCGGCCGGGGGCAGCGCCACCTGTTCGCCGACCTTGCGCAGCCACGTCACCTCGTGAAGCCACGGGCACGTCGCATCCGCGTCGGCGGACAACTCGCGGGCGGTGAGGACGCCCGAGGCCGGCGGGTAGAGGATCTTGATCGCGGCGGTCGTGTGGGCGGTGCGCGTGAGGTCGGGCTGGCGTCCGCAGGCGACGTCGGCGGCGATGCGGGGCAGGTCGAGGCCGGTCGCGAGGCGAACGAGCGTGCCGATCCGGTCCCCGCCGATGCGCGCGTTCACCTCGATGATCCTGGGCCCCGTGGCGGTAAGGCGCATCTCCACGTGCTGGATACCGGAGGTCACCCCGAGCGCCCGTACGGCCTGGATCGCGACGGGCGCGACCTCGGGCAGGAGCGGGTCGGCGGCATCCACGGTGTGGCCCGTCTCCTCGAAGTACGGGGCGAAGCCGACCTCCTTGCGGGTGACGGCCAGCGCGGTGGTGATGCCCTGGTGGGTGACGCACTCGACGGAGACTTCCGGGCCCGCCAGGTATTCCTCGACGAGCACACCGCTGCCCTCCGGGCCCTGCTCACCGGCCCCGGCCGAGGCAAACTCCCAAGCAACGAGCAGCTCTTCAATGTTGTCGGCGCGGATCACGCCGATGCTCGCAGCGTGGGAGGACGGCTTAAGGACGACGGGGAAGCCGGTACTGAGCGCGGCCTCACGTGCCTGTTCCAGGCTGGTGACGCGCGTCGAAGTGGCCGAGGGAACGTCGTGCTCGGCGAACAGGCGGCGGCTCCTGGCCTTGTCGCGGCACGCAGTCATCGCCTCCACCGCGTTGCCGGGCACGCCGAGGCGTTCGACGAGCGCTGCGGTGGGCACGAGCGCGTACTCGTCCCACGTCACCACCCCCGCGACCCGGTGCCGCTCAGCCAGGGCCAGGCCAGCCGCGACCACCGAGTCGACATCGTGAATGTCGGCGACCTCGTGATCGGCTACCAAGTGGTGCGCCCAGGACGGCGACTTGGTGTCGATCAGCGCGATGGGATATCCGGCGGCGGCCTGCTCGACGCAGTACCCCCGGTAGACGGGGTCCGTACCCCCGACGACGATCAGCAGCGGGGATGTGGTCATCTGCGACACGGGAGAACCTCCAGGTGCACGGAAATCGGGAAGGGAGAGGAAAGGAAGGGGAAGGACGAGGCCCGGGGCACACGTCATCGCGCGTCCGCCACGTGCTCGGACTCCGACGCGGAGGCACGGGCCCGGTGGCCGGGGAGGTCGTAGGCGCTGCGGTGGCGGCGAAGGCCGGCGAAGCACACAGCCAGCGCCGCGCCTTGAAGAATGGCGCAAGCCAGCAGGAGGAGCGGAATGCTGTCGGCGGGGACGAGGGCAATCAGGGCTCCGGCGAGCGGGAGCGGCAGCAGCACCAGGATGATCGTCACGGCCAGGGTCGAGCCGAACGCCGGAGCGGGGATGGCATGGGCGCGCAGGGTGCGCAGCACCACGGTCATCGCTCCCTCACCGGCCATGACCGCCGCCACCGCAATCGTGTACGCGGGGAAGGTGGGGGCCAGGGCCGCGCCCAGGCACGCGAGGGTGACGAGGGCGGCCATGCTCGCGCCCACAGCCCAGATTCCGAAGCGGTCGATGGCCCGGCGGCTGATCCAGATCGCCACCAGGGAGGCCACCGCTGCCGCACTCCAGACCGACCCCACAGCGGCGGTTGAGTAGTGGAAGTGATGGACGACGGTGATCGGGGCCGAAGCCTGCAGTACGCCGGTGGCGAGATTCGAGGCAGCCAGACCGCCGACCAGCCACACCAGTGCCGGTGTGTGCCGTAGCGTTGTCCACCCCGTGCGCAGGCTGCTCCGCTCCCGGGCGTCGTCCGTCGGGTGAGTGTGCGCCTTCGTCGGAGGGGTGAGCGTGGTGGCGGTGAGCGCGAGGAGCGCGACCACCACGAGTAGGGCGGTGGGCCCGGCGAGCAGGAGCAGGCCACCGAGCAGTGGTCCGATCAGCAATGCGGCCTGGTCGATCCCGGTCTGCGCGGCCTGCACCCGGTGCGCCTGGCTGCCCATATCGCGGCTGGCCTTGGCGCCGAGCGTCTCGATCGCAACGAAGGAGACCTCGGCCAGCAGCCCGGAGACCGCTCCGAAGACGAGCGTTGCCGCCGTCGAGAACCCGCCTGTGCTCGGAAGGATGAGAAGGACGACCGCGGTCACGGCGACGACGAGGGTGCGAGCCGTGTTGGAGACCCGGAAGGCGTGGCCGGCACCCCACCGGTCGACCAGCGATCCGGCGACGGTGAAGGCGGCGATCCTGGGCACCCATTCGATCAGGAAGGCAAGGCCGGTGAGGACGGTGGAGCCGGTGGTGACGAGCACGAGCAGAGGGACGGCGTATGTGGTCGTGGCGCTGGCCAGAGCGTCGGCGGCACGCATGAGGTAGGTGCGCGACGGTCCACCGGTCAATGCGTGGGTGACGGACACGGGTGTCACCGGCCCCGGGGGGAGGGCGTGTGCGCTGTGGGGAAGGGCGCCTGGCTCTGGGCAGTTGTGGCAGAGGGGGATGGGGTAACGCACGCGTCAGCGGCTGAGGGCGAAACGGCGAGGGCAGCCCTCTGGGAGGCGGGGGGTGGTGCGATGTTGCGCACCACGGTCGCGGCATCGGTGAGTTCCGCCTGGGCTGCGGTCAGGAACTCGGCAGCCGTCTCGAAGCGGTCGCGCAACTCGAATGACTCGTCGTCCAGCTCTTCCAGCCGAGCCGAAACGGCTTCCAGCGCCTCCCGGACTCGTTCCAGCCCGCCATGCTGGGGGTGAATCAGGTGCTCTACTGGGCGGGCGAGGCTCTGCCCGTCCGGCGCGGCCCAGACCTGATCGGTGAGCCGGAGGATTTCACTTCCGGTCTTGTACGGACCGAGCGGATTGGTCGGGCTGATCTCGGTGGAGGCGTCGAGGGTGGGGTCGAGGCGGACCTCGTAGCGGGCCGCCCGAAGCATCTGGGCCGCATACGTGGCGATGGCGCGGCTCTCGTCGGCGGGGGTGGTGGAGGCGAGGCGGTGGCGGCGGCCGTGCCAGTCCTGAATCTGCTGGAAGCCCGCGTGCTTGAGGAGGGCGGCGGACAGGTCGTCGCTCGCCCCGTGGGCGACGACGCTGCCGCTGATCTCGGCGGAGATGGCTATGGAGGGGGCGGGCATGGGCTTCTCCTGCGGTCGGGGAACGGGCAGATGGCCCAGGTCCTTGGTGATGCGCCGACACTCGGCCTGAAGGCGGAAGGCGTCGCGGTAGGAGGCGTGGAGACCTCCGTCTTCCCGGGCGACGGTGGCGACGATGTCCATCCGACGGGGCTGACTTCGCAGGGCCAGCCACCGGCAGGCGTCCGGATCACCCACGGGAGCCAAGCCGGTGGTGTCGACGAGGCGGCGGGCGACTGCGGCCCACTGCGTGTCGTGCGGGTCCTGATGCCGGGGGTCGGAGCGCACCGAGCACAACCAGACGGGCTCTGGCGGAGCCCGGAGGCCGAGTCGCTCGATGGGCGCGTCGAGGACCTGAGCGAGGACGGGCGGGGAGAGCGACTCCGCGAACATGGCGAGCGGGGCGCCGTGACCATCGCCGTCGATCAGGCGTGGGTTGTCGTGGTTGCCGCGCTCGCCTGGGCCAAGCAGGTAGGCGAGCGTATCCACAGTGCTGCGGGCACGGTGCAGAGAGACGAACAAGGCGACGACCTCGGAGGGGTGGCGGGAAAAGAGCCCGGTCGGGCTACCAGAAGGAGAGGTTCCGCGAAATCCGGGATTTGGCCGGGCCGAGAAAGGCTGGTAGTAGGGACACCGTGACGATGCTCCGTACCAATCAGACTGGGTGACGGCACGACGTGCCACGTCTGCTCAGCGTCCCCAAACCGCCGTGAATCTCAGCGCCCCGAGAGGACCACTAGATTGGGTCGTTCGACCCGGCCCCTAGCCCGAGGCCATCCGAACCAACTCGGCGCAATTACTGAGACGTCAGCACCAACGGCCGGTGCGATGGAGTTCTGCGAATAGTGCCCCGCGGCCGCCCGCGCTCTTCTATGGTCAAGCCAGGCAGGGCTTTTGGGTTCCCTACGCCGTTCCTTCAGTGTGCGCCAATGTAGGCACTGCAACGGGAGGCGTCATGGGACGCAGGGGCGTTCGCCGTACGAAAGAGGATCCGGACTGGAACCGGCGTTCATTCTTCGCCGCAGTCGGACGACTGCTACTCGAAATTTACGACCGAGTATGCGAAGAGCTGCGCAGTTGACAGCCCGGACCCCCTTTCTGACTGTGGACACAGCCATGCGCCGCTAGGCGCAACACGTCACGGTGATTGCTGGTCACCGGACGTGACGGGCCGCGGTGTTAGCGCACCGCGGCCCGCGCTTTTGGTCGGCGCCGTGGGCGGACGACGCGCAACTGTTCATGGACAGGAGAAGCACCGCGCTAACGGTGGCACTCCTGCGGGCGGGCGAGGCATTGGCGGTTGCCTCGGCCTCCTTCCCTACCCGAAGTTCCACGTTGTGAGCAGGTCCAGAAGGCCGCTCCCCACACGCGCGGGGATGGACCCTGTCTCGGAGGATAGCCAATGACACCAGGCCCTGGGCCGAATTGCTTAATTCTATGAATCTGCGGGGCGGCAGGTGGGGGCAACCCGGAACGTTCCGGGTTGCCTCCAGCAACTGCGTGGCGTGATTGTCCGTCCAGGTGTTCATACGTTCGCATGCCTGGCTGCGGCTGCTTGGGCGCGTAGGCGGGGCGTCCTGTGCGCAAGCTGACATAGGACCCTCGCCCTAGGTAAGGGGTTTCGGCCCTCTTCACGAAGGGAGAAATGGTAAAGCGCCGTCCTGGTCAGAAGAACGGATTCTCGGAACTCCTGTCCGCATCGGTGGCGGCCTGGAGCAGCTCGGGCAAGTCCTCTGGGTCCGAGGCGCGCTGGTCGAGCCACCAGCCGGCGCGGGTCACCGTGCGCGCCGCGTCCTCGATTTGCTCCCACTGCGCCTCTGTCGTCTCGCCCTCCAGGACGAGCGCCGTGAACGCGGCGGTCATGAGCTGGTGGCGGCAGCGCACCGCCCAGGGGACTGCACGCTCGGTCCCATCGAGCGGGGGCATCTCGTACTGCTGGGACCAGGCGTCCGATTCTGCCTGTTCCTCGGCTCGTTTTGCGGCGAGCCAGGCGGCCCTTTCCTGCTCGTCGTCCTGCTTGGCGGCACGCCAGCAGTCGGTGCACTCCTGGGTCGCGAGCCACTCGGCGAAGCCCGCACGGCGGTCGGCCGGACGGTTGGACAGATCCCGGTCCGCCGGGTGGCCGCAGGCGTGCTCGATGTGCCAGATGGTCTTCACGGACATGGGTGGGCGGCCTCCTTGTGAGTCGGGTCAGCGATGGTGCGGGGAGGAAGCGGATGGCGGGGGCACCGGGGCTGTGGCAGCGCCGGGCCCAGCGGCCGGGGTGGTGCGTGGAAGAGTGCGTGGGCCAGTGGTCGGCGCGAGCCTGGACTCGTCGCGCACCCATACCTCGTGGGCCAGCACCTCCTGAGCAAGGTCAGGCTGGATGGCGATGCCGACGTCGCGGTCGTTCAGGGCCAGCGTGGTGTCCGCGAGTGTGGTCAGGGCCGGGCCGCGCCCGTCCGGTTGCGGAAGCACGTAGATGTCCAGCGTCTCCTGATGCAACCACCCACGCTCGTGGAGGACACGGCCCGCTCGCTCGCTGTCGAGCTGGTCGTCGGTGGCGGCGATGAAGCCGAGCTGGGGGTGCTCGGCGAAGGCGACGGTCGGCACCGGGCTCGGAGTGGCGGCGCGGTCGGCAGCTCGTGCGGCTGGGGGTGTGGGCTCGTAGGCGAGATCGGCGGCGACGTCGTAACCCGCGTTGCGCATGAGCGTGACGGCACGCGTTGCGCGGGCGGTGCCGTCACGGGCCTGGTCGGCGAGCGCGAACAGAGCGGGTTCGTCGGGCACGGCATGGAAGCCAAAGCCGTTGAGCATCCACGCGTTCAGCGTGGAGTCCTTCGCGACCGTGGCGACGATCCCGTGGCGGGGGTGATGGCCGACTGTGAAGTCGGGAGGCGAATCGTAGAGAGCGGGCACGGTGGTTCCATCCGTTTCGGAGTCGGCGGGGGCGCCTTCGCGGAGCGGGATGGTTCTGCGGGGCGCGGGGCGCTCGGTGGCGCGCGGCACGATCAGCGCCTCGGGGCGCTGGGGCGAGAGCCAGGGGGCGAGGCAGGGGTGACCGACAGAGGGCTCGCCGTGTTTCGCGGTGCGTGGGGGGAGGTAGAGAGGGCAGCCTCGACACGGACGGAGGGGGTGGCCTCCGGAGCGCAGGGCTGTTGGAGGGTGCCCTTCGCCGGAAGGGCCGTGTGTCGGTCGGCGAGAGTACGACGCACGGCGCTGATCTGCTGGCTGTGCGAGGCGATCGCGGCGGCGAGGAAACGAAGGCGCGCCGCGTGGTCCCGGTCTGCGGGGGTGCTGAGTTCGTCACACCGGGCGGCGGCTGTGTCCAAGACCTCGCTCACGCGTTGCAGGACCCCGTCTCCGGGAGCGGTCAGCTCGCTCAGCGCGGTGACGACCTCGCTGGTGTGGCCCGCTACCGCTACTCGGTCCCGCAGTTCACCGAGCCAGTCTCCGAAGTCCCACCCGGGGTGGCGGAGTTCCAATTCTGGGTCGAGCAGCTCACGGGCGAGCCGCACCTCTATGCCCTGTGCTTCGAGCAGGTCGTAGGCGAGGGTCGTCGTGGCGCGCTGTTCCGCCGGGTCCGTTATGCCCAGGGGCAACTGGTGGTGGGGACCGCCAGGACCATCAACCCGGATGAAGCCCGCCCGGTGCAAGGTGGCGGCAATGGTGCGCTCGTATTCTGCGGCCTTGGCCGCGATGGCCTCGGAGTGTGCCTCTGCCGGAGTTGAGGGCGTCTGGGCGAGGAGTGCGCTGCGTCGCGCGGTGACACGGTGGTTTTCACGTTCGAAGGTGATGAGAGGCAATTCGACGGCCATGCAGCCCTCCAGAGGGTGGGGCGGTGTCCTCCGCCGAAGCGGGAGGTGGTGTGGCGGAAGAGGATTCCCCGATTAGCCGGTTGGGACGGGATGGGAAGGCGTGGTAGAGGGCGGCGTCAGCGGGTGCGCCTTGGCGCCGTCGGCGACGGGGGCCCGGAGACGCGCTGGCTGGTGGGCGCGTCGCTTGTTGGGGTGGCCGATCGTGCGAGTGCGGCCCGGACACGCTCGCTGGGCGTCGCCGGGGTATCGGCTCGGCTTGCGAGGTGGGCTCCCACGCGAGCGAGCGCGGCTCCTTGTGAGGACAGGAGGTCGGCGTAGTGCCACCCCTCGCTGTTTCGCAACTCGATGGCCCGGGTCTCGTACAGGTCTCGGTACTTGGAGGGCATGGGGTTGAGGTGGGTGACGGCCTCGGCCCACTCGTCTTGCAGTTCGGCGGCCCGTTCGAGTGTGGTGTCGATCCCGCGGAGCACGCTCAGGTCGGTGCTGATCGGGCCGTCCAGGTAGTCGGCTCCCTGGGCGTTCGCGCGAACGCCGCTGAGGACTTCGTCGCCGTGAGCGAGGAAGGTCTCGACACCGGCCCATGCCTCGGCGTCGCGGCGTACCTTGCGGTCGGCGTAGCGGGTTTCGTCGAGGGGCCAGCCGTCCTCGTCGCACAGGGAGTCCGAGACAGCGTCCCAGGCGTCGGAGGCGCGGGTGATGCTCTCGGCTGCGGCGGCCAGAGCGGGGACATGTCGTGTCCAGGAGTGCTCGTCGGCGGGCTCCGGGCCGGGGGCTTCGGTCGGGGTGGTGTTCGCATCGGTCATGTGGTGGGCCTCGGGTGGTGTGCGGGCCCTCGCCGGGCTCGCAGCGGAGCGAGAGCGGACGGAGGAAGCGCGGAGGACGGGAAGCGGGCGCCTCTGTGCGTCTTCTGGCCGGGCGACGACGAGGGGGCCGTGATGCGCGCAGGTCACCGTAGGGCGCCAAGTAGCGCTGCTCAGCCTTCAGTTGGGCCATGAAGACATCCGGGCGTCGGTGTCGAAGAGGTCGCGTTCGGTGGGGTGGAGGAGGTGCTGGGTGATGAAGCTCCGGCCGGCGACTTTCCACAGGCCCCGGCCCTTGGTGAGGGCGGAGACGGCCTGGGTCTCGACGCCGGTGAGGCCGAGAAGGGGGGCCGCCGCGTCGAGTTGGTCGGGCTCCTGGCGGTAGATGATCCGGGTGGAGCAGTCGGCGAGGAGCCCTTCGGCGAGTACCCGGCCGCGCGATCCGGCGTCGCCCGCGCTGAGAAGGTCGCTGAGGCGGTGGATGACCATGAGGTTCGCGATGCCCAAGCCACGCGAGAGCTTCCACTGGGACTGCATGCGTTCCAGGAGGCCGACGTGGCGCATGAGGCGCCACGCCTCGTCGTAGATGACCCATCGACGGCCGCCGTCAGGGTCGGCGAGCGCGCTCTCCATCCAGGCGGAGGCGCACGTCATCGCGAGGACGAGCGCGGTGTCGTCGGTGCCGTTGCCCAGGCGGGACAGGTCGATGGAGAGCATCGGGGTGCCCGGGTCGAAGGCCACGGTGGTGGGTGCGTCGAACATCCCGGAGAGGTCGCCGCGCACGAGGCGGCGCAGGGCGTGGGCGAGGTCCTGGGCGGCCGGGCCCATGTGCCCGGCGTGGTTGCCGAGGGCGTCGTCGAGACGGTCTGGCGAGCCGAGGGTGTGCGCGATCTCGCCGAGCAGTGGCTCGACGCCGGCGGCATCGGCCTGTGAGACGACGAGGTCAAGGGCGAGGTCGAGGGCGGTGTGCTCCATGGGCAGCAGTTCGCGCCCGAGCACGGTGCGCGCAAGGGCGGCGAGCAGGAGCAGGCGCCGGGTGCGTACCTCTGTCCGCCAGACGTCCTCGCTCACCGATGCGGGGCGGGGCGGGGCGTCAAGGGGGTTGAGCCTTCCCGGCAGGCCGGGGCCCAGCGCGATGCTCTGCCCGCCCAGGGCTTGCGCGACGGGCGTCCACTCCCCCTTGGGGTCGCAGGGGACGTAGACGCGGTAGCCGTGGGCGATGGAGCGGGTGGCGAGCGACTTGGCGAGAGCCGACTTGCCCATGCCGATGATCCCGGCCAGGACGGTGTTGGGGTTGGTGAAGCCCTCGATGCGCCCGCTGTTGTAGAGGGTGAACGGGTCGAAGCAGAAGGCGCCTTCGGCGTGGACGTCGCGGCCGACGAAGATGCCGTCGGCTCCGAGGCCGCCCTCGGCGAGGAAGGGATAGGCGCCGCTCGCGGTCGCCGTGGTCATGCGGTGCGCGGGAAGCCGCAGTTTCCCGCCCCGCGCCGAAGCGGCCCCGGGGCGCCCGGAGGCGGGATAGGTCGGCCGCAGCTCGGCGGCCTCGTCGTCCGTGCCCTCGCGTACGGGACGGGCGGTGGCGAGGCGGGCCTGGCGACGCGCCCCGGCGAAGCCCGTCCGCGCTGCCCGTTGCTGCGCACGGGATGCCTTGCGGGGGGTGAAGACGGGTGATGCACTGGCACGGACGCGAGGCATGGCGTTCTCCTGACGAAGATGTGGGCGGGTCCGGGGCGGGTCAGTGGTTCGTGAGGCCGGTGTAGGGGGTGTGGAGGTCGGCCGGGGTGGTGCGGCGGCGTACGAGGCGGGCGGCTTCCTGGTGGCGGCGGCAGATGGTCAGCTCGGGGGCACCCTCGGGCAGCGGGTTGCGGCACGCCTCGCGGTCGGGCAGTTCGCCCGACGTGGGGTGGGGAGCGGCGTGGTAGGCGGCGTGGAGGTGGTCGGCGGCCTGCCACAGGCGGGTGCGGGTGGCCTGGAGGTGGCCGCCCTCGGCCTCGACGAGCGAGTGAGTGCGCATGGTGTGGGCGTCGAGGAGGGCGTGCAGGGAGATGAGGTGGGCGTGCAGGGCGTCCAGTTCAGCGCGGCTGGTGACCAGGGGCCCGCCGGGGATGTTGAGGCAGCGGTGGAAGTCGAGCGCGGCGGTCGCGAAGGGCACGAAGTCCTGCGGCGTCGCGTGGGCCGGAGCGGTCATGAGGTGCTCTCTCGGGGAGGGAGTGGTTAGGCGGCGAGAGCGAGGGGCAGGGCGGCGGCGGTGAAAGCTTCGGCCTGCTGCCAGGTGAGGGGGCGCAGGTCGAGCTGTGCGCTGACGGCTGCGGTCTCCACGACCGCGCGCGCGGAGCGCAGTTCGTCCTCGGTGTCGGCTGAGACGGTCAGCAGGCCGGTCAGGGCGACATCGGCGTGCCCGGCGATGAGCTGCCTTTCGCGAGCGGTGATGTCCTGGTACTCGATCGTGTCCGCCTCCGAGCCGACCTGGCCACGCCGAGCACGCTCGGCGGCGTCCGCGAGCACGCCGGACTTCTGCCGCCGTACGTCCCGCAACGCGGCGTCCAGTGCCTTGGGCGTGTAGATGAGCGAGAGAGTGCGGCGCACGCCGCCGGTGAACAGGAGCTGGTGCAGGAATCCGGCCGAGGTCTGGGTGCGGGGCCAGTTCTCCACCCAGTAGGTGGTGTGGAAGGCGGAGTCGGTACGGATGTGCTCGCCCTGCTCCACGACCACCACGGGACCGGCGGCTGCGGGATCTGTCTCGGGGCGGCCTGCGGTCGACCAACGCTCCAGCGCCGCCGTCGCGTTGGGGTCGTATGCGGTGCGGACGACGGCGGCGAGCTCCGTGGAGGTGAGCCAGCCGGTAGGGGTGAGGCCGGCACCGCGTGCGGCCTGCTCGAAGGTCGATGTCAACTGCGCCAGCACGCCGAAGGCCCCCGCGAGGCCGCCGCCTGCCTGCCCCACCAAGCGCCGGGCGGCCTTCGTGTCAAGGCTCAGTGCGACGTACGCCTCGTGCGGTGCCGCCGCCGGTCCCGCGCTCTGAATCAGCTCCTCGTACAGGCCGCCCGCGAGCGGGGCGTCGGGGTGACCATGCTCTTCCCAGTAGCGGCGCAGCGCGTCCCCGGAGTCCGGGACGGTCCGCTCGACGACCTGGATCCGGGCGACGTGCCCGGTGCGGGCGAGCGCGGCGAGGACGCGGCCCCACCCGTTGACGTTCGCGGCCTGCGTGCCAGGGTCGAGCAGCGCGTAGGCACGCGAGGAGACCTTCACCACGGCGGTCAGCGTCGCGGCGTGCGGGTCATGGACGGCCCCATAGCGGCCGTCGGGAGCGGTGACGACCCGCAGACTCGCCGCCGTACCGGGCAGGTGCAGCAGGCCCTCGCGACGCGGGCGCTGCGCGGGCCGGGTCAGCCACACGAGTTGCCTGCGCACCCGGCGAACGGCGTAGCGGGTGACCACGGGGGCCCAGTCCGCCAGGGTGCGTCCCCGGTGCCGGGCGAACACGATCAGGGCGAGCAGCCCCCACAGCGGGAGGAGTTCGAGTGCGCCGACCACGCCGCGCGTGATGACTACGGCGAGGAGGAGAAGGCCGCCGAGGGCGGTCGTGATCAGTTGTGGGGCGGTGAGGCCGAGCAGGATGCCGCGCCTGCTGCGGTGGGGAAACTTCACGGTCGCCCCGGCGGGGGCCTGGCTCTTTGCGGGCATGACGGCTCCAGAGGAGAGGCGGAAAAGGGGGGCGGGCCTGCGGGCACGGGCCCGCCCCCGGGATTGGGCACGGTCAGGCGGGCGGGGGCTGCTTGGGGAACATCCAGCGCGACGGCGCTTCTCCCTCGGGCGAGGGGCCACCGGGGGCGGACGGCCGCTCGGCGGGTGACGGAGCGGCGGGCGCACTTCCCATGTCGCCGCCCCCTGCGGCCGGAGGCACGGCGGACACCGCGTCGTCCTCGGGCTCCGTGGCAGGAGCTTCGGCAGCACTGGGCCGGACGATCAGCGGGGGAAGGCCGGGGCGCTGGATGAGCGGACGGCCCTTGTCCCCCGTGGCGTCCGGGTCCTCGCCGAAGCGGAAGCGGGTCTGCGGCTGGGGCGCCCCGCCGTCGATGCCCTCCTTGCTCAGGTTGCCGCCCGAGGGGCTGATCCCGGAGGCAACGCCCTGGCCATCGGCCCCCGGGACCTGGGCAGGGCCCTGCGGTGCCGGGGTGGACATGCCGCCGGTGCCGTACTGCATCGCGAGGGTGCCCGCGGTCTTCGCGGCTCCGGCGGCGACCGCCACGCCCGCCACGCCGGTGCGGTGCAGGTCGTCGTGGCCCCCGCCGTCACTGGCCCAGTGCACGAACTTGTACGTCGCGTAGGGGCACAGCAGGACCAGGACCATCACGACGATCCCGGCCATCGCGTCCGAGAGCGCGGCCAGGCCGCCGTTCGTGTCCGTCTCGCCCATCGCCGAGATGCCGATGAGGAACACCACGGTCATCAAGAGCTTGCTCACGACGAGCGTGGCGGTTGCCTCGATCCAGCCGCGCCGCCACCGCTTGGCGACTTCCCAGCCGCCCCCAGCCCCGGCGAAGATCGCGAGGGTGGCGAGGACGAGAACGCCCACCTTGCGGGCGACCATCACGGCCCAGTACAGGAAGGCGCCGATCGCGCAGCCCCAGCCGACCAGGGCCGACACTCCCCATCCCATGCCGTAGGTGGAGCCGACGAGCTGGATTTTCACCACGCGGCGGACCGCCTCCTCGATGGAGGTGTTGGCCGTGGCGAAGAGCCCGTCGGAGAGGGCGTCGACCACGGTGATGGCCACGGAGGTGAAGGCGACGGCGCAGAAGCTGAAGAGCACGCCCACGACGGTCCCCATGACGGCCTGGGCGAGGGCGCGTTCGTCCCGTCGCCAGGCGGCAGAGACGAGCTGGATACAGAAGGTGCCGACGATGAGCGTGAGTCCGATCGGGAGGATCAGCTCGTAGTTGTCCCGGAACCATCCTGCGTTGAGGTCGATCGCGGTGGTCGTGTCGACGGCCGAGGCGGCGAGGTCGGCAGCCGCGGTGGCCAGTTCGGCGGCCGACTTCGCGATCCAGGCTCCGATGCGGTCGGTGACGGCCCCGGCGGGGTCGGTGGCGAAGTCGGCGGCCCCGCACACCTTGTCCATCAGCGGGAGATCGCAGACGCCCATGAGGACGACTCCTTTCGTGTGAGCCGGTTCGGGTCAGGGGGTGACGGCGGGCAGGACCCCGGCCAGGACACAGGCGCGGGAGGGCCGGCACTGGACGGCGAGGGTGATCGCCCGGCTCTCCGCGCCCCCGGCGGGCGCCCCCTTCCAGGCGATCGACTGCTTGCCGGAGACCGTGACGGCGTACACGTACGCCTGCGTGATCGATCCCGGGTTCTCCCGCAGCGCCTTGCTGAACGCGTCAGGGAAGTGACCCTCGTTCACCGTCGCGGTGGCGAACTGCCCGTTCGCGGCCAGCTCCTTCCACAGCGCCGCCGAGGGGACGACCGCGTCGACCGAAGCCACGTCGGCGTACTTCGGCTCCGGGGTGAGCCACCCGTGCAGCGCCTCCACCAGCTCGTCGTGGGAGTAGGCGCGAGTGTCGTAGGACCACAGCGCGGCGGCAGCAGCCTTCGCGAACCCGACCGGATCGCGGGTGTCCGGGGGCGCGGGGAGGGGCACGCCGCGCCCGTCCGGCGTCGCCGCCGACTGGGAAGGGGACGACGGGCTCGGCGAGGACGGTGCGGACGAACTCGAAGGAGTTGCCACGGCTTTGGCTGCAGAGGATTCGTTGCCATCGCGAGTGAGGTACGCGGTCAGTCCCGTGGTGGCGAGGAGGATGGCGAGGACGGCGGCGCCGAGCAGCGCCCTGCGGCGGACGCCCGAAGTGGCGCGCGGGCTCGGGGAGATGGTGGGCATCAGTGGACCTGCGTCCCCAGCGTGCTGAAGAACGCCACCACACCGTTTGCGGCACCCAGCAGAAGCGCGGCACCGGCCGAGACCAGAACCCCCTTCTTGCCGGTTGCCTCGGCCTGGTGACCGCCGGAGTGGTGACCCCAGGCCCAGACCGCCGCGCTCACGACGAGCGCGCCGACCACAGCCACGATGCCGAACAGGTTGAGCGAGCCCATCACCTTCTTGAGCACGGTCAGGCCCGGCAGCCCGCCCTCGTTCGGCGTGATCCCGGGGTCGTAGGCGAGATAAAGCAGCGTGTCGGCAAGGCGCATAACGAACTCCAGTTCGATTTGCTGCGCGCCAAAGCCCGCATGGGCGATCGGCGGAGCGAGGAGAGAGGAAGGGAGGGGAGCGTGCGGGTCAGAGGACCCGGCGGGCCGCGAGGATCTGCGGCTTCCAGGAGGCGAGCGAGGCGATACGGACCACGTCACCGGTGTGCGGGGCGTTGACGATCAGGCCGTGGCCGATGACCATCCCCACGTGCTCGGGCACAGCGGCCGTGCCCTCGGTGAAGACGAGGTCGCCCGGCCGCAGAGCATCGAAACGGACGGGCTTACCCTCCTTGACCTGGGTGTACGTCGTCCGCGACAGCCGTACGCCCGCAGCGGCGTAGGCGCGCTGCATGAGGGAAGAGCAGTCGCAGCGGCCCATGGGATCGGAGCCGTGCGCGTCGGCGCACGTCCCGCCCCACTGGTAAGGGGTGCCGAGCTGGCCGAGCGCCCACCGAATCGCCGTACGGACCTTCGGAGGGGCATCGGCCGGGATCTCGTACTCGTCCGGGACGGCACCTGCCGGGATCTCGCCGAATCCGCTCCCGTCCTCGCCCTCCGCGCACGCGGCGCTACCCGCGTCGGGAGAGGCGGGTGCCTTGCCGAGGAGCGGTGCGATCGAGCTCTGGAGCGCGGACGCCAGCGGCTCCCACTTCGCGTACGCCTCGGGGAAGCCAGACTTCTGCACCGCCTGCGCGGCCTGCGTGACCGACAGGGACTGCCAGCCCGCGACCCGCTCCAGCGCCTCGTAGAACTTCGTCGAGGCGTGCACGGGATCGAGGATCTCGCTCGTCGCCCCCCATCCCTGCGACGGCCGCTGCTGGAACAGACCCAGGCTGTCGCGGTCGCCATACGGGAGGTTGCGCAGTCCGCTCTCCTGAAGCGCCGTGGCCAGCGCGACGACCTGTCCTCGCGCGGGGATATTCATCGCGACGCCGGTCGCCTGGATCGTCCTCGCGTAGGGCACCTGCCCAGCGGGATCGTCCAGCCCCGGAACGGAGACGGGCTTCCCGTCCGCGCCGTCGAGAACCTTCCTCACCTGCGCGGCCACGGCTGCTGTATCCACAGCCTGTGCACCACCGGCCGAGCAGGTGGAGGAATCGGCGTCGGCGGCGGTGACGGCAAGAATCGGGAGGGCGACGGCGAGAGCGCCGCTGGCGGCGAGCCCGACCAGGGCGCCCGCCGTCTTCTTCACGGCCGCCGCCGTTCACCGGGGCGGCGCCGGGCCGCCCACGAACTCGGCTGCGGACACGGGTGTGTCAGGACGTGCTGCATGGCAGCGGCTCCTCGGGTACGTAGGAGGGCGCGGTGCCGACTTCTCGTGCAAAGCCGTCGGCACCGCACCGCTTGAATCCGCCGCGAAGGCGGACCCGGATCGGGGAGTTGGTAGCTCCCGGACGCCGGTCACAGGTCACGCGCGGCAGCCAGCCGCGCTCGTAATCTCAGCTGATACATCCACGCCTCCTCACCACTCGCGGAACGCCCCGCTTCCCTCCGGCCCGCGCCTCCCCTGGACTGAGCAGCACGGGAAAACACAGGTCAACGGGGTTGCAGCGGGGCTGCGTTCCGAAGAACTGGCAGGACAGTAGACGCGGAATCCGGCCGCACCAAACGAGCCCGGGAAGGCCGGCATCCACGCGGGGCGCGGCCGGGAAAGACGGCTACTCTCCGGCGCACCCGCACTGCCTCGCACCCGAACCGGATCGGGGCTCCACCTCCCAACCGCCCAGGAAGGGCTCGTACATGAGCTACACGCTGCACCGAGGCGACGCCCTCACGGTGCTCAAGACCCTGCCCGACGAAAGCGTCAACGCGGTCATCACCGACCCCCCGTACAACTCGGGAGGGCGCACCAGCTCGGAGCGCACCGGACGTTCCGCACGCGCGAAGTACGTCACGAGCAACAGCGCCCACGACCTCGCCAGCTTCCCGGGCGAGAACCGCGACCAGCGCTCCTACCGGGCTTGGTTGACCGCGCTGCTCACCGAGGCGTACCGCGCGGCGACCGAGCACTCCGTTGCCATGGTCTTCTCCGACTGGCGCCAAGAACCCACCACCACCGACGCGCTCCAGATGGCGGGGTGGACGTGGAGCGGGACCATCTCGTGGATCAAGCCCGCAAGCCGCCCCCGCAAGGGCGGCCCCAAGCAGGACACCGAGCTCGTCACCTGGGGCGTCAAGGGCACCCTCGACAACACCCGCGACCTCTACCTCCCCGGCCACTACATCGCCTCACAGCCCCGCAAAGACCGCGTCCACATCACCCAGAAACCGGTCGAGATCATGCGGCAGCTCGTCAAGGTCTGCCCCGAGGGCGGCACGGTCCTCGACCCCTTCACCGGCAGCGGCTCCACCGGCGTCGCCGCCCTGCGCGAAGGCCGCAACTTCCTTGGCGTCGAACTCTCCACCCACTACGCCGACATCGCCGAGCGGCGGCTGCGCGCGGAGCTGACCCAGGACGACTTCGTCCTCGTCGGGCCCGAGGAATGAGCCCGAGAACCGGGCTCCGGCCGGCAAGCGCGGACCGCAGACGGCGAAGGGCGGTTGGAGCACCAGCGAGTCCGGTGCTCCAACCGCCCTTCCGCGCGGGTCAAGCCGCTTCGAAGGCCCGTCGTATCAAGGGCTGCGCTTTCTCGAGGGTGGCGGGCGATCCGATGCGGACCTCCAGGTCCCCGGTCCCGAGGTGCCCGATGCCGCGCATGTCGCGTGTGAAGCCGTCCTCAAGCTCGACGGTGTCGGGGTCGAGGCGCAGGTACGTGAGGATCGCCTTGTGCCCCGGGCGGAACAGAACGGAAGCGATGTTCACGAGGCGCCGGTAGGCGATGTAGTGCTGGAGCGGGGTGACTTCGACGTCGCCCCACGCGGTGAGCGCCTCGTCCAGCTCGCCGTACAGGTCCTCCAGGCAGGCTGGAGCGGAGCATCGCGCCGACGGAACGGGGACGGCAGACGGCTTCGGGGCCACCGCGGTTCGCTCTCTTCCGCGCCGAACCCCACTGGGGTGCGGTACGCCGGGCGAGGAGTGCTCCAGCAGCAGGCTCAACAGGTCCCCGTCGAAGACGCGGTAGCGAAGGAGGTCAATCCGCTCGGGAACGGTGTCCACGGCGACGCGGTCGTGGTGGGAGAAGGCCGCTGCGATACAGATCATCCGGGGATGAGACCAGTCGATGCTCTCGGCTGCCTCCTCGCCGAGCACGTCACGCACCAGTGCCGCGAACTCGTGCCGCGCCGAGCGCAACCACGTCATGTACGAGACGGCCTGCGACAGCACGCCGCTGTCCGAGCCCTTCTTGTACTCGATCACGACCGGGGCGCCGGTCTCGTCCAGCCCGAGCGTGTCGATCCGACCCCGATGCCACGGACCCGTCGCGTACTCCGAGGCCAGGAACCGCACCCCGAGCATCGCCTCCAGCCCTGCCTCGACCCGCCGCTGAAGCTCGACCTCCAGCGCCACCGCCGAACCCACCAGCTCAACGTCCCGCCCGTCCGCACCCTGACGGAACAACATCAGCTCGGCCACCCGCAGCTCCTCCCGTGATCTCCGCACGGGAACCAATCAACGCGCGGCCACGGATATTCCACCTTGGGGCACGGAGGGGGCCCCTTCGGCCCTTGTGCAGTGTCATCCAGCCTTGAGCGCGGGAGCTACTAGTGAAATTACGAGCCTCCCGCTGCCTGGTAGGCGCACGCCAGGTTGTCGCGGGAGGCCAGGGTGGCGGGGTGATCCGGCCCGAGGACACGCACACGATCCGCAAGAGCGCTCTCGTACAGCGGGACGGCCCGGCCCAAATCACCCGCTGCCTGGTAGGCGCACGCGAGGTTGTTGCGAGAGGCCAGGGTGGCGGGGTGATCCGGCCCGAGGACACGCACACGATCCGCAAGAGCGCTCTCGAACAGCGGGACGGCCCGGCCCAAATCACCCGCGGACTGGTAGGCGCCCGCAAGGTTGTTGCGAGAGGCCAGCGTGTCAGGGTGATCCGGCCCGAGGACACGCACGCAATCGGCAAGAGCGCTCTCGTACAGCGGGAGGGCCCGGCCCTCCTCACCCGC
>NZ_JAAGLR010000972.1 GCF_010548245.1 Streptomyces sp. SID11385 | reverse complement strand
AGGCCCCCGGCCGCGTACACCGCCTCCTCGGTCTCGCGCGCCGCGCGCCGCCGCAGCACGGCGGCGACCTCCTCGGGGCCCGCCCCCTCGCCGAGCCCGAGCGCCTTGAGCAACCGCTCGCGGTGGTGCGGGTAGTTGGCGTGCGTACGGACCCAGCCGTCCGCCGTGCGCCAGAACCGCGAGAGCGGCGCGAAGCTCTCCGGCGCGCGCCCCTCGACACGCAGGAGCCGCTCGCTCGCGAAGGCGGCCGCCACGGCCCGGTCGTCGATCCGCACCGCGGGAACGGCGCCCCCGTCCCGTACGGAGACCAGTTCGGCGGCGGCGAGCCCACAGGCCCCCGCGCACGCGGCGGCCAGCTCACGGACCGGGAGCCGCGCGGCGAGCACCCCGGAGTCCTCGTGACGGGTGACCCGGGCGAGCAGAGCGGGATCGCCACTCAGTGCCGCCCAGGCGGAGGCCAGACCGGGTGAGGCTTGAGATTCCATGGCGCCACTATGGCACTGAGTGCCACACCGGGGAAGATGTGCGGGACAGGGAACGCGTGCGGGGGAAGATCCCGGGAACCCCCGCCCACCCCCGGCCGTTGGGCCCGTCGGGGGGCCCATCCACCCCCTAGGTGATCCGTTCGACGCCCCCCTAAGGGTAAAAACGAAGGCGGGACAGCCCCCTCGGACCGCCCCGCCCCCGCAACCGGCACCGGAACCTGTGCGGCACACCCGCGCGGGAACCCCTACCGGGAAACCGTTACTTCACCGCGTTGAGCGCGTTCGCCACGCCCTCCCCGTAGAAGCCGTTCTTCTTCTTGCCGCCCTCGCACACCGCGTCGATCTCGCCGTCGCCGTCGATGTCGTACGGCGCCCCGCAGGCCGTGTCGTCGGCGCCCGCGTACAGGAGCGCCTTGACGAGCGCCGCGGGGGCGTGCGGGTGGCGGGACTTGATGAGGGCCGCGACGCCCGCGACGTGCGGGGAGGCCATCGACGTACCGGCCATGTAGCCGTAGCCGCCGCCGGGCAGCGTGCCGAGGATGAGGCCGCTCGTGGCCGGCGGGGCCGGGGTCTGGTAGACGGTCGAGTCGCCGCCGGGCGCGGCGATGTCGATCTGCCCGTTGCCGTAGTTCGAGAACGAGGACTTCAGGCCCTTCGCGCCCGTCGAGGCGACGGTGACGACACCCGGGAGCTGGGTCGGGATGTCGAAGCACTTCGAGGTGTCCACGACGCGGTCACCGGGCGTCGAGTCGTTGGGGCTCGCCGGGTCGGTGATCTTCTCGCTCGCGAGGTCGTAGTTCTCGTTCCCCGCCGCCGCGACGTTGACCGTGCCCTTCAGCTCGGCGTACGACGTGGCCCGCTTGACCGCCTCGACGAGGGCCTTCTGGTCCGGGTCGTTGGTGCAGTTGAAGTACCACGGGTCCGTGTAGTAACTGTTGTTCGTCACGTCCACGCCGTGGTCGGCCGCCCACATGAAGCCGCAGACGACGGCCTCCGTGTAGAAGAAGCCCTCGGTCGTGGAGACCTTGATGCCCGCGACCTTCACGCCGGGCGCCACCCCGCTCATGCCGATGCCGTTCTTCGCGGCGGCGATCTCCCCGGCCACGTGCGTGCCGTGCGGGCTCTCGGCCGCGCTCGGCCGCCAGGCCCCCTCGCTCGTGTCGGGCTTGCCCCCCACGCAGTTGACGGAGGCCGCCCGGTCGAAGTTCGCCGCGAGGTCGGGGTGCGTGTCGTCCACGCCCGTGTCGATGACGCCGACCGTCACCTTGCTGCTGCCGAGGTACTTCTCGTGCGCCTTGTCCGCCTTGATCGCGGCCAGGTCCCACTGGAGCCCCTCCAGCGGGTCCTTGTCGGCGGCCGCCGCGTTCGTCCTCGCCGCGTTCGCCTTCGCCGCGGCGGAGACATCGGCCTTCGAGAGCTTGATCGGGCTGCCCGTGTCGGTCGTCGACTGGGCGGGCAGCGGAGCCGTCCGCGTCGCCCCCGCGCTCTGCACCCCGAGCACCTTGCGGATCGCGGGCGCGAAGCCGGTCCGGTCCGAGTGCGCGACGATCACGCCGATCTTGTCGTACGCGTACACGACCTCGCCGCCCGCTCTCTCCACCGCCTTGCGGTAGAAGGCCGAATCGGCGAGCCCCGGCAGCACGTTGACGACATAACTCGTCGGGGTGCCCACCTCGCTCACCGTCGGCGAAGCGGCAGGGGGCGCGGCCGAGGCGACCGTGGCGGGCACCACGGCCAGCGCGGTGGCGAGGCCGAGCCCCACGGGTATCGCGAGGGCGCGGCGGGAACGGACGAAGAGCACCGGCATGGGGTCTCCAGTTCGGGTACGAGGCGTCTGCGCTGAAGTGGTACGGGCCGTGCGGTGTGCGAAGCGGCGTACGGGGCGCGCCGAGCGGGCGCCTCGTACGGAGCGGGCCGAGCGGTGACGCACCGGGGCAGAAGGGCAACGGGCCTGTCCGGAGGGTGCGTTCGGACAGGTGCGTGAGCCTCGGCAAAGTGAAGCTATTCCCCTCACTCGCCGTCGGCAATCTTTTCCCAAAATCAGGTGCCCCGAAAATTACGCCGCGTTGAACCGGGTCGCGGGCACCGCCGTGCCGTTGTGCAGGGGGCGGCGGCACCAGTCCCCGCCCACCTGTTGTCCAGAGAGCACCATGTCCAGTTCCTCACCCTTGTCCCCACCACCCGCCCCCGCATCGCGAGGAGATTCCGTGGCCACCGAGACGCCCGAGCCGCACACCGGCTCGCCGCGCGGTGCCGGCGCACCCTCGACGGAGCAGTTCGTGGAGGTGCAGGAGAGCGCGGAGTTCGGAGAACTCCGGCGCACGCACCGCTCCTTCGCCTTCCCGCTCACCGTCGCCTTCGTGCTCTGGTACCTGCTCTACGTCCTGCTGTCCAACTACGCCGGTGACTTCATGGGCACCAAGGTCGTCGGCAACATCAATGTGGCCCTGGTCCTCGGCCTCGGCCAGTTCCTCACCACCTTCCTCATCGCCTGGTGGTACTCCCACCACGCCGCGACCAAGCTCGACCCCAAGGCGCAGGCGATCAAGTCCCGTCTGGAGGGCCAGGAATGAGCCAGCCGCTCAGCCTCGCGACCGGGCTGCCGCTCGCCGCGGAGGGTGCCAGCGAGCACCGCCCGCTGATCATCACGCTCTTCGCGATCTTCGTCGTCGCGACTCTTGTCATCACCGTCTGGGCTGGCCGCCAGACCCGCAACGCCGCCGACTTCTACGCGGGCGGCCGCCAGTTCACCGGTTTCCAGAACGGCCTCGCCGTCTCCGGCGACTACATGTCCGCCGCCTCCTTCCTCGGCATCGCCGGGGCGATCGCGCTCTTCGGCTACGACGGCTTCCTCTACTCCATCGGCTTCCTCGTCGCCTGGCTCGTCGCGCTCCTCCTGGTCGCCGAACCCCTGCGCAACTCCGGGCGCTACACGATGGGCGACGTCCTCGCCTACCGCATGCGCCAGCGCCCGGTCCGCACCGCCGCGGGGGCCTCCACGATCGTCGTGTCGATCTTCTACCTGCTCGCCCAGATGGCCGGGGCCGGCGTCCTCGTCTCCCTGCTCCTCGGCATCACGAGCGACGGCGGCAAGGTCGCGATCGTCGCGCTCGTCGGCGTCCTGATGATCGTCTACGTCACGATCGGCGGGATGAAGGGCACCACGTGGGTGCAGATGGTCAAGGCCGTGCTGCTCATCATCGGCACCGTCCTCATCACCGTGCTCATCCTGTGGAAGTTCCACTTCAACGTCTCCGAACTCCTCGGCAAGGCCGCCGAGAACAGCGGCAAGGGCTCGGCCTTCCTGGAGCCGGGGCTCAAGTACGGGGCGACCGCGACCTCGAAGCTCGACTTCCTCTCGCTCGGCATCGCCCTCGTCCTCGGCACCGCCGGGCTCCCGCACATCCTGATCCGGTTCTACACCGTGCCCACCGCCAAGGCCGCGCGGAAGTCCGTCAACTGGGCGATCGGCATCATCGGCGTCTTCTACCTCATGACGATCGTCCTCGGCTTCGGCGCCGCCGCGCTCCTCAAGCCGAAGGAGATCACCGACTCCAACCCGGCGGGCAACACGGCCGCCCCGCTCGCCGCCCTGGAGATCGGCGGCGGCTCGGGCTCGACGGGCGGCGCGATCCTCCTCGCCGTCATCTCCGCCGTCGCCTTCGCGACGATCCTCGCCGTCGTCGCCGGGCTCACCCTCGCCTCGTCCTCGTCCTTCGCGCACGACATCTACGCGAACGTCATCCGCAAGGGCAAGGCGACCGACAAGGAGGAGGTCCGCGCCGCGCGCTGGGCCACCGTCGCCATCGGCATCGTCTCGATCGGCCTCGGCGCCCTCGCCCGCGACCTCAACGTCGCCGGGCTCGTCGCCCTCGCCTTCGCGGTCGCCGCCTCGGCGAATCTCCCGACGATCCTCTACAGCCTCTTCTGGAAGCGCTTCACCACCCAGGGCGCGCTGTGGTCGATCTACGGCGGCCTCGCCTCCTCGGTCCTGCTCGTGCTCTTCTCGCCGGTCGTCTCCTCCAAGCCCAGCTCGATGTTCCCCGACGTCGACTTCGCCTGGTTCCCGCTGGAGAACCCGGGACTCATCTCCATCCCGCTCGGCTTCCTGCTCGGCATCCTCGGCACGTTCTTCTCCAAGGACGAGCCGGACAAGGGCAAGTACGCGGAACTGGAGGTCCGCTCCCTCACCGGCACGGGCGCGCACTGACACCTCGTACGGGAACGCCCCGGCGCCGCGTACGGGCACGCCCCGGCACCTCGTACGAGGCGCGCACCGGCGCCCCCGCACGCACCTCCCCGGGAGCCGCGCCGCACCCCTGACCACGGGGCGCGGCGCGGCTCCCGCCGTTCCGCACCGAAGTCCGCCGATCTCGGGCAGCCCGCCCGCGGCCACCGTCACGTAGGCTCGAAGCCCGTCCGTCGTACGAAAGGGAGGCGGGCCGCATGCTCCTCGACACCTACGGCAGGACCGCCACCGATCTGCGGGTCTCCCTCACCGACCGGTGCAATCTGCGCTGCACGTACTGCATGCCGGAGGAAGGGCTCCAGTGGCTCGCGAAGCCCGAGCTGCTCGACGACGAGGAGATCGTCCGCCTCGTCCGCCTCGCCGTGACCCGCCTCGGCATCACCGATGTCCGCTTCACGGGCGGCGAACCCCTCCTGCGCCGCGGCCTCGTGGACCTCGTACGGCGCTGCGCCGCACTCGACCCGCGCCCGAAGCTCTCCCTCACCACCAACGGCATCGGCCTCGCCCGCACCGCGAGCGCGCTCGCCGAGGCGGGGCTCGACCGCGTCAACGTCTCGCTCGACACCCTCGACGCGGAGGTCTTCCACCGCCTCACCCGCCGCGACCGCCACCACGACGTCCTCGCCGGACTCGCCGCCGCGCGCGACGCCGGGCTGACCCCCGTCAAGGTCAACACCGTCCTCATGCCGGGCCTCAACGAGGACGAGGCCCCCGCCCTCCTCGCGTGGGCGCTCGCCGAGGGCTACGAGCTGCGTTTCATCGAGCAGATGCCGCTCGACGCGCAACACGGCTGGAAGCGCACCGGGATGATCACGGCGGACGACATCCTGCGCTCCCTGCGCACCCGCTTCACGCTCACCCCCGAGCCCGATGCGGCCCGCGGCTCGGCGCCCGCCGAACGCTGGCTCGTGGACGGGGGCCCGGGCAGGGTCGGGGTCATCGGCTCCGTCACGCGTCCCTTCTGCGCCGCGTGCGACCGCACCCGTCTCACCGCCGACGGCCAGATCCGCACGTGCCTCTTCGCGACCGAGGAGACCGACCTGCGCGCCCTGCTCCGCTCGGGCGCCGACGACGAGGCCGTCGCGGAGCGGTGGCGCGCGGCGATGTGGGGCAAGAAGGCCGGCTCGGGCCTGGACGACCCGTCCTTCCTCCAGCCGACCCGTCCGATGTCGGCGATCGGCGGCTGAACCGGGGTCCGCCCCTCAGGCGCCTTCCCGCTCCTGCCACTCCGCGAGAGCGACGACGTCCTTCAGGAAGCCCCGCACGCCGAGGAACTGCCCCAGCGTCTCCCGGTGCTCCCCGCACGCCAGCCACGTCTTGCGCCGCTCCGGCGTGTGCACCTTCGGATTGTTCCAGGCGAGCACCCAGACGGCAGCCTCACGGCAGCCCTTGGCGGAGCAGACGAGCGTGGTGTCCTCGGACATGACGGGGTGCTTTCGGTACGGGGATGAGGGGGGCGGGCACTGCGGGAGGCCCGGGAAAAGGCGACGCCGAGCAGCCACGGGGGGAGCTGCCCGGCGTCGGTCCATCGCTCCGACGGGGGATGCGGAGCGCGCTGAAAGTATGGCACGAGCCCCCTGCCCGGGTGCAGCCGAACTCAGGGATTGGCGTGGAATCCCCCCGGCACGAGCCCTCCCGCCCGGGCCGTCGCGGGCCTCGCCCGGGCCGTCAGGCCCGCTGGTCGCGGGGGTCGTTCGGCTCGGCCGCCGCCGGATGGACCGTGCCCTCCAGGGCCGGGCGCTGCGGTGGTGGCACGTAGGTGCGGGGCAGGGAAGGGGCGTTCTCGCGGCCCGCGTTGGCGATGACGACGGCGACGTAGGGGAGGAAGGCGCCCAGCACGAGCGCCACGACGGCCACGTACCGCTCCACGTTCCACAGCAGCATCGCCGCGATGACCGAGGCGGTGCGCACCAGCATCGAGATGACGTAACGCCGTTGCCGGCCGCGCACGTCGTCCTGGAGTCCCGCGCGGGCCCCGGTGATCCGGAAGACCTCTTGCTCCGCCTGCTTGCGCGCCACGTTCCACCATCCCTCGACGAACCCGTCTCACGGTACGCCGCACGGCCCACGCCGACGAGACCGGGGCCGCCGGGCGGGGCGCCCCGCGCCGTACGGACCGCTCCGGCGTGCGGCGTACGACGGACGGACCGATGCTGGTAACCGGCGTCCGCCGCCCGGCGGACGGCAGCGGTCGAGGGAGTGGCACATGGGCTGGATCTGGGCGATCATCGTCGGCTTCGTCCTTGGCTTCATCGCCAAGCTCGTCCTGCCGGGCAAGCAGCACAGCCCGCTGTGGCTCGTCGTCGTGATGGGCACCATCGGCGGCCTCGTCGGCAACGCGATCGCCTCCGCCTTCGGCGTCCGCTACACCCACGGCATCGACTGGAGCCGCCACGTCTTCCAGCTCGTCGCCGCGATCGTCCTCGTCGCGGTGGGCGAGTCGCTGTACAAGGCGGTGAAGGGGAACAGGGTGGGGCGCTGAGGCCGCGCCGGTACGGGTACGGGGCCGCCCGCGCCCTTCGCGCGAGCGGCCCCGTACCCGTGTGCGTACCGCCGGGGAAGGCCCTCAGGCCCCGGTGACCTCCACCGCGGCCAGGTTCTTCTTGCCGCGGCGCAGCACGAGCCAGCGGCCGTGCAGCAGCTCGCTCGCGGCCGGGACGGCGTCCTCGGCCGTGACCTTCGCGTTGTTCACGTACGCGCCGCCCTCCTTGATGGTGCGGCGCGCGGCGGACTTGCTCGCCACGAGACCCGTCTCGACGAGCAGGTCCACGACGCCCACGGGCTCGGCCACGCTCGCCCGGGGCAGCTCGCCGAGCGCCGCGGCGAGCGTCGCCTCGTCCAGCTCGGCCAGCTCGCCCTGGCCGAAAAGCGCCCGCGAGGCCGCGACGACGGCGCGGGTCTGCGCCTCGCCGTGCACGAGCGTCGTCAGTTCCTCGGCGAGCGCGCGCTGCGCGGTCCGCGCCTGCGGCCGCTCGGCCGTCACGGCCTCCAGCTCCTCCAGCTCGGCGCGCGGGCGGAAGCTGAGGATGCGCGTGTAGCGGCTGATGTCGCGGTCGTCGACGTTGAGCCAGAACTGGTAGAAGGCGTACGGCGTCGTCATCGACGGGTCGAGCCACACGGCGCCGCTCTCGGACTTGCCGAACTTCGTGCCGTCCGCCTTCGTCATGAGCGGCGTCGCGAGCGCGTGCACCTGGGCCTCGGGCTCCACGCGGTGGATGAGGTCGACGCCCGCCGTGAGGTTGCCCCACTGGTCGCTGCCGCCCTGCTGGAGTACGCAGCCGTGCCGCCTGTACAGCTCCAGGAAGTCCATCGCCTGGAGCAGCTGGTAGCTGAACTCCGTGTAGGAGATGCCCTGTTCGGACTCCAGGCGGCGGGCCACGGACTCCTTCGTGAGCATCTTGTTGACCCGGAAGTGCTTGCCGATGTCGCGCAGGAACGCGATGGCGCTGAGCCCGGACGTCCAGTCGAGGTTGTTGACCATGCGCGCCGCGCTCGGCCCCTCGAAGTCGAGGAAGGGCTCGATCTGCGCGCGCAGCCGGTTCACCCACTCCGCGATCGTCGCCGGGTCGTTGAGCGTGCGCTCCGCCGTCGGGCGCGGGTCGCCGATCTGCCCGGTGGCGCCGCCGACGAGGGCGAGCGGGCGGTGCCCGGCCTGCTGGAGGCGGCGCACCGTGAGGACCTGCACGAGGTGCCCGACGTGGAGCGAGGCCGCGGTCGGGTCGAAGCCGCAATAGAAGGTGACGGGACCGTTCGCGAGCGCCTTGCGCAGGGCTTCCTCGTCGGTGGACTGGGCGAAGAGCCCGCGCCACTTGAGGTCGTCGACGATGTCCGTCACGGTCGTGCACTCCTCGGCTTCGGTCGCGCGCGGACGGTGAGGGCCGGGCGCGGGATGGTGCGTCCAGTGTATGGGGGACCCGTACACGTTCCGGCACCGGTTTTCCCGCTCCCGCCGCGCACCGTCCCCGCCGCCGCGGCGGCGCGGACTGTGGGAACCCCACCAAAGCCGGTCGCACGTGCTGTCGGGGGCCGATTCGGTGGGTGCGCCCCGCTACCGATAGTTTCGAGCAGGACAAGTGCGGGACGAGACGGTCCCGGGGCTGCCGCCGCGGGGCGGAGACGGCCCGCGTCCGTCTTGTCCGTACCAGACCACCGTCGAAAGGGTGATCCGTTGAGCCGCTCGGTTCTCGTCACTGGAGGCAACCGGGGCATCGGCCTCGCCATCGCCCGGGCCTTCGCCGACGCCGGTGACCAGGTCGCCGTCACCTACCGTTCCGGGGAGCCGCCCGCCGGCTTCCTCGGCGTGAAGTGCGACATCACCGACGCCGAGCAGGTCGACCTGGCCTTCAAGGAGGTCGAGGAGAAGCACGGTCCCGTGGAGGTGCTGGTGTGCAACGCCGGTGTCACCAAGGACCAGCTCCTCATGCGCATGTCCGAGGACGACTTCAGCTCGGTCCTCGACACGAACCTCACGGGCGCCTTCCGCGTCGTCAAGCGCGCCAACCGCGCGATGCTGCGGGCCCGCAAGGGCAGGGTCGTCCTCATCTCCTCCGTCGTCGGGCTCCTCGGCTCCGCCGGACAGGCCAACTACGCCGCGTCCAAGGCCGGGCTCGTCGGCTTCGCGCGCTCCCTCGCCCGCGAGCTGGGCTCGCGCAACATCACCTTCAACGTCGTGGCACCCGGTTTCGTCGACACCGACATGACCAAGGTGCTCAGCGAGGAGCAGCGCGCGGGGATCGTCGCGCAGGTGCCGCTGGGCCGCTACGCGGAGCCCGAGGAGATCGCCGCGACGGTGCGTTTCCTAGCCTCCGACGACGCCTCGTACATCACTGGAGCCGTCATCCCGGTTGACGGCGGATTGGGCATGGGTCACTGATCACATGAGCGGAATCCTCGCGGGCAAGCGCGTACTCGTCACGGGCGTCCTCACGGAGGGCTCGATCGCCTTCCACGCGGCCAAGGTCGCGCAGGAGGAGGGCGCCGAGGTCGTCCTCACCGGCTTCGGCCGCCTGAGCCTCGTCGAGCGCATCGCGAAGCGCCTGCCCAAGCCCGCGCCCGTCATCGAGATGGACGTCACCAACAAGGAGCACCTGGACGCCCTCCCGGGCCGTGTCCAGGAGCACTTCGGCGACGACGGCCACCTCGACGGCATCGTGCACTCGATCGCCTTCGGCCCGCAGCCGGTCTTCAACTTCCTGGAGGCCGAGTGGGAGGACGTCGCCACGGCCGTCCACGTCTCCGCGTACTCGCTCAAGGCGCTCACGATGGCCTGCCTGCCGCTCATGCCGCGCGGCGGCTCGGTCGTCGGGCTCACCTTCGACGCCACGATCGCCTGGCCCAAGTACGACTGGATGGGCGTCGCGAAGGCCGCCCTGGAGTCGACCAACCGCTACCTCGCCCGCGACCTCGGCGCGAAGAACGTGCGGTGCAACCTCATCTCCGCCGGTCCCATCAAGTCGATGGCCGCGAAGTCCATCCCGGGCTTCGAGGAGCTGTCCGACGTGTGGAACACGCGCGCGCCGATCGGCTGGGAGATGTCCGACCCGGAGCCCGCGGGCCGCGGCGTCGTCGCGCTGCTCTCCGACTTCTTCCCGCGCACGACGGGCGAGATCGTCCACGTGGACGGCGGCGTCCACATGATGGGGGCCTGAACCCCGTCGCACGCGAAGGGCGCCCTTTCTCCCGTACGGGGGAGGGGGCGCCCTTCGCGTGCGTACGCGCGGGAGGGGGCGCCTTCGCGTGCGTACGTGCTCAGCCCGCGTCCGCTCCCCGGGTCACCTGGGCCGCCGCGCGCGCCTCGCGCTCCACGCGGTCGCCCTCGCCGAGGAGCGCGGGGCGGCACATGTAGGGGATGCCGCCCGCCTCGGTCGCGGCCTTCTCGCCGTCCTGGTCCGCGATCGCCTGGAAGAGCGCGTGGTGGTCGAGGTCGTGCGCGGCGGTCATCTCGCCGATGTCCTCGCGCAGCCAGTCCCGCAGCACCTCGCCGAGGTCCGCGTACACCTCGGTGATCACGGAGTTGTGCGAGGCGGCGACGACCGCGAGGTGGAAGGTCGCGTCCGCGACGACGAAGTTCTCCGTGTCCCCCGCCTTCCACGCCACGTCCCTGCGCTCCAGCGCGTTCTCCAGGAGCCGTACGTCCTTCGCGGTACGGCGCTGGGCCGCCAGCCGCGCGGCCGTCGACTCCAGCGCGACCCGCAGCTCGGCGAAGTCGCGCGGATCGGCCGCGGCGAAGCGGCGCTGCATGACCCCGGCCAGTTCGCTCGTCGCGACGACGTACGTGCCCGAGCCCTGCCGGATGTCGAGCAGCCCGTTGTGCGCGAGCGCCCGGACCCCCTCGCGGACCGTGTTGCGTGCCACACCCAACTGCTCGACCAGCTCGGACTCGGTCGGGATGCGCGAGCCGATCGGCCACTCGCCCGAGGAGATCGGGGCCCGCAGGGCGGCGATGACCTGCTCGGAGAGGGCCGAGCGGCGCGGGGAAGACAGGGGCATGAGCGTCCTAGGAGTCGCGGGCGGGCGGCTGGGGGCCGTGCGGGCGGGATGTGACCAGTATGGGAGGCCGGACGACTGGACAGTCAAACATCCCATGATTCTATGATGGGCGCATGGCACCCGAGGAATCAACGTCCCTGCGGTCAGAAACCGCCCCGTCCCCCACTCCCGCACCCTCCGGCCCCGCCCCCGGTACTCCCGAGCCCGCGGGCGCGCCCGGCACCACCCGGGCCAAGGGCCTGCTCGCGGTCCTCATGCCGGTCGGGATCGTCCTCGCCGCGCTCAACCTGCGCCCCGCCATCACGAGCCTCGGCTCGCTCCTGGAGGAGGTGCGCGACGGGCTCGGCATGAACGGAACGCTCGCCGGGCTGCTCACCTCGGTCCCGCCGTTCTGCTTCGCCCTCTTCGGCTTCCTCGCCCCGCGCCTGTCCAAGCGCTTCGGCGCCGGGACCGTCGTCTGCGGCGGGATGGTCGCCATCACCGCCGGCCTCGTCATCCGCCCCTTCACCGGCAACACGGCGGGCTTCCTCGCCGCGACCGTCCTCACGCTCGCGGGCATCGCGGTGAGCAACGTGCTCATGCCGGTCGTCGTCAAGAACTGGTTCCCGGACCGCGTCGGCTCCATGACCGGGCTCTACTCCATGGCCCTCGCCGTCGGCACCTCGCTCGCCGCCGCCGTCACGGTGCCGCTCAACGACGCGCTCGGCGGCGGCTGGAAGGGCGGCCTCGGCATCTGGGCGGTGCTCGGCGCCGTCGCCGTACTGCCCTGGGCCGTACTGAGCCGGCAGGGCCGCGCCGCCGAACGCGAGAGCGCAGCGAACCCGGCCGCCCCGGGCCCCGGGGACGCGCTGCGCGTCACGCGCAGCCGCACCGCCTGGTCGCTCGCGTGCTTCTTCGGGCTCCAGTCCACCGCCGCGTACATCACCATGGGCTGGATGCCGCAGATCTTCCGCGACGCGGGCATCTCCGCGGGCACCGCGGGCGTCCTCCTCGCGGTGACCATGGCGCTCGGCATCCCGCTCGCCTTCGTCATCCCGCGCGTCGCGATCCGGCTGCCCCAGCAGGGGCCCGTCGTCATCGTGCTGGGCCTGTGCGGGCTCGGCGGCTACCTCGGCCTCGCGCTCGCGCCCGCCGGGGGCGCCTGGATCTGGGCCTTCCTCATCGGCATCAGCAACTGCGCCTTCCCGCTCGCCCTCACGATGGTCGGCCTGCGCGCCCGCACCGGCCCCGGCGTCGTCAAGCTCTCCGCCTTCGCGCAGAGCACCGGCTACCTCATCTCGATCCCGGGCCCGCTCCTCGTCGGCATCCTCAACGACGCGACGGGCGGCTGGGGCGTCCCGATCCTCTTCATGGCCTGCCTCATGGTCCCGCAGATCATCATCGGCACCCTGGCGGGCCGCAACCGCACGATCGAGGACGAACACCTCGCCAAGGCGGCCTGACCGCCCCTCCCGCCCGGGGACCGGCCCCCGGGCGGAAGGCCGCCGAGAAGCCCCATAAACTACGCACATGCCCGTGCTCGAACCCAACCCCCAAGGCGGCCAGAAGAAGCTCCTTCTGGTCTTCGGCGCGATGATCGGCATCACGGTGGTGATCGGCATCCTCGCCAGCTTCCTCGCCTGAAGGCACCTCCCGGCCTCCAGCCCCGCCGCGTCCCGCCCTCGCCGCGCGACCGCCGTCCGGGGCGCCGCACGGCTGCCCGGACCCGCGAGCTGTGCCGGGGCAGGAATCGGCGCCGGGCCCGCACGCGTAGGGGGCCGTCCGTGATGACGGACGGCCCCGAGCAGAACGCGAAGCCGACGACCGCGCCGCAGCGGGACTCGGCATCGGCTTCGGCGAGGGCGAGATTTCCCCGGGGGTGACTCACGCTCCCATGAAGTGCCGGCTCCGATGCCAAAGGGGCGCGCCCCTTGTGGGAAGCACGCCCCTCCGTACCGCGTCGGCCGCCGCCCGTCAGGTGACGGCGGCCGTTCGCGGCGTCACCGCACGTCGGCGTTTCTCACGAGAGAGCCATCGCTCTTACGAGAGGGCCACCGCCGCGACGTCCTCCCGGACCCCCGTGCCCCGCACCTCGTGGTGCAGCCCCGGGCAGTTCTCCGCGTACAGGGCGTGGCGACCGTCCTCGGGGTGGGCCGTCCAGACCACCTCGCAGTCGGTGAGGCGGGCGTCGTGGACGTTCTCCAGGTGGAAGCCGTCCGTCGGCATCGCGGGGAAGTCCTCGGCGCGGCGCGGGCGCAGGTCGGCGTGGCCGCCGGGCCAGCGCGACCAGCGGTCGATCTCGACCCGTACCCCGTCCAGCACCAGACCCTCGATCCGGCCGGGGTCCTGCGCGATGACCGTGACGCCGTTCTCCGCGCGGCACAGGATGTTGCGGAAGCGGATGTTGCGCACCGTGCCGCAGTGCTCCGTCCACGGCACCGCCATGATCGCGATGGGCTCGCCCCGGCCCCACCAGCCCTCGTGGAAGAACCGCGTCTCCACCGTGATGTCGCTGAAGAGCACGTTCTCGATGTCGCCGCCCTCGCCGAGGCGGATCGCGAGCCCGCGCGCGCTCTGCCGGACGACGCAGGAGGAGAAGACCACGTTGCGGATCTTCGACTGCCCCTCGACACCGCAGATCAGCGCGGACGAGGTCGTCGTGATCGTGCAGCCCGTGACCGTCACGTCCTCGCACACGGGTGCCGTCGCGCGGTCGGTCCCGGTGTGCTCCAGCGTCGCCTTGAGGCAGATCGCGTCGTCGCCCGCGACGATGTCGCAGTCGCTGACGCGCACACGGCGGCAGCAGTCGATGTCGATCGCGTCGCTGTTGGGGAGCTTGAGGTCGTTGTGGATGCGTACGCCGTGGATCAGTACGTCGTCGCAGAGCGAGAGCCGCAGCGTCCACACCGCGCCGTCCACGATCCGCACATCGCGGAAGGTGACGTTGCGGCAGTCGCGGAAGTAGATCGTGAACGGGCGGCGCTGGTCCATCGTGTAGATGTAGCCGTTGTCGGAGAGCACGAAGTGCCGCCCCGCGCCGTCGATCGTCCCCGAGCCCGTCACCGAGATGTTCTCGGCGCCCTCGGCGTCGAGCAGGACGCCGGTGGGCTCGTCGCCCCACTGCGTGTTGCCGTCGTTCAGGACGACGCCGCCGAAGCGCACGGTGTAGTCGGCGAAGTCCGGGCTGCCCGCGAGGGTCGCCCCGTGCTCCAGGTGCAGTTCGACGTGCGAGCGCAGCGTCACGGTGCCGGTGCGGAAGGTGCGGCCGCCCCGCAGGACGACACGCCCCCCGCCGTTCCGCGCGCACGCGTCGATGGCGGCCTGCACGGCGGCGGTGTCGTCGTGGACTCCGTCACCGGCCGCCCCGTGCTCCAGCGGGTCGAAACCGTCGTACCGGTCGGACATGGTGTTCCTCCTGCGGCGGGCGCCGCGGTTCGGTCCGGGCGGCCGGTCATCGGTGGACCGGCCGCCCGTCAACAGGTGGTCAGGCGGAGACGACTTCGAGAACGCGCACACCGAGCGGGGCCAGCTCGACCGCCGTGAGCGGCTCGCCCTCCTCGTCGCGCAGCGCGAGCCCGTCGGCGAGGACGGGCCGCGCCGTGTGCTCCTCCTCGTACTGGCTCACGAACCACACGAAGCGCCGCCCGTCCTCGTGGTGCAGCTCGGCGGTGAGGACCCGCGGGTCCGCGACGCGCACGTCCGCGCGCGCCCCCGCCTCGGCGGCGAGCGCCGCGTACAGACGGTGCGTGTCCTCCGGGTTGGCGCCCATGCGGGCCGCGGCCATGTGCTCGACGGGGTACGTGCACAGCACGAGCGAGCCCGTGCCGATCCGGCGGCGCAGCAGCGCCGGGCGGCCGTGCGCGTCGGTCGCGACGACCTCGGCACCGTCCGGCTCGACGGGCAGGAAGGCCCGCGAGTTGATCGTGCCCGCCGCCGGGAAGGACAGCTCGCTCCCGGCGGCGATGTCGCCGAAGTCCTCGGCGAAGGTGAAGGTGACCGTCTCGTCCTCGATCGGCGTCACCTGCCCGTACCGCAACTGGTGCCGCACCCCGAAGAGCTTGTCGACCCCGGCCCACCAGGGACCGCGCTGCGTGTCGTGCGTGCCCGAGCAGTACGAGACGTACACCGTCGCGCCGCCCTCGGCGAGCCGCGTGAACTGGTGCCAGGTGGGGGAGAGGAGCTGCTTGACGGACGGCGCGAGGTAGAGCGCGCAGTCCTCGGGCACGCCGTCGGCCTCCCGCGCGAAGCCCACCGCGATATCGGCCTCGCGCGCGGCCACGTACCCCTGGCGCGCGGTGTCGAAGACGAGCTGGGCGTCCGCCGGCATCGTGAAGGGGTACTGCTTCTCCAGGTACGAGGAGACGACGAGCGCCGCCTTCGCGTCCGGACGCCGCAGCTTCGGCAGCTCCACCCGGTCCAGCACCGCGCGGAAGTCGCGCAGTTCGCGCAGCGGAGCCTTCGGCTTCCCGGCCGCGTCGGTGATCCCGAAGTGCAGCTCGAAGGCGTGGTGGCTGTACGGCGGCTGCTCGTGGATGTCGTCGTAGTCCGTGTTGTTCCACGCGATCCATCCGCTCGCCCCGGCGAGCAGCGTGTTGTGCAGGAGCTGGCGGTAGTAGTGCCCCGCGTTCTCCTCCGACACGAAGTCCGTCGTGACGCCGAACTCCTCCATGATCACGGGCTTGTCCGTGAAGTCGAGGAGTTCGCAGATGTAGGCGGCGTTGAGGTGCTGGCGCACCCGGTCCGTCTCCATGCGGTAGACGTGCGGGCCCATGAAGTCGACGAGCGGGGCGAGTTCGCGGATACGGAAGCCGTTGTCGCGGCCCGTGACCTCCACGCCCCAGGCCCCGTCGCCGAGCGAGACCGGCTGCGTCGCGCCGCCCGCGCGCAGCCCGTCCACGACGAGCTGTGCCCAGGCGGTGACGTGCGTGTGGTCGGTCGTGTCGTTGCCCCGGTCGACCGGGTCCCCGTAGATCGGCATCTCGTTGGAGACGAGCCACCCGGCGACGGCGGGGTGCGCGCCGAAGCGGCGGGCCAGCTCGCGGCCCATCCACGCCTGCCGGCCCACCATGAAGACGTCGCCGTACAGGTCGCGGCCGTGGCGCCAGGACGGGTCCCAGTTCTCGCCCGACATGTGGCCGATGACGAGGGTCGGGATCGTGCGCATCCCCGCCGCGCTGTGCCGGTCGAGGAAGTCGGCGAAGTGCTCCAGCGTCTTCTCGTCGAGCGCGTCCGGAGTGGGCATCAGGTCGGGCCAGTAGAAGAAGCTGCGGGTGAGGTCGAGCCCGTGCTCGGCGAGGACCGCGAGCTCCTGCTCGATGACGGCGGGGTCGTAGGAGCGCCACATCAGCGGGCCGCCCGTGCGGGACCAGAAGTTGGCGCCGATCCAGGGCCGGTGATGGCCCGAAGGGTCGATGTGGAGGAGATTGCGCCGCATGGAGCTGTCGTCCTTTCCGGCCGCCGGTGCGGCCGTATCTCCGGCCGCGTCGCAGCCGTTCTATCGGCCGCGGGACGGCCGGTCTTCGGGCCGAGGGACGGCCGTTCAGCGGGCCGCGGTGCGACCGGTCAAGGCCCTCCCGTACCGCGCGGGCGGAGGGGCCGATGTGCGGGGAAACTCGGGCCGCGCACGGCACCGACACGTCACAGGTATACCGTTCCACCAACCTCAGGGCAAGGAGCCGGACGCGCATGCTTTCGCCGGTCACACGGGGTAAATGCGCATGTCAGCACCGTGTGCGCCGTACGAAAAACCCGTCGGTCCGCATCTCTTGACGCTCCGGAAAACCCGTACCTATGCTGCGCGAAACCGTTCCACCAACGAAGGTGGAGTCGCCTCCGCCTGCCGGGACGGTCCTCGCGGTCCTCTCACGACCAGCGACCTCTTCCCGATCAGATCGGAAGGCTCGACCCCGTGCGCCGCAGAACTCTTCTCCTCGGCTCGGTCTCGGCCGCCGCTCCCGTCCTGCTCACCGGCTGCGGCAGGCTCGATCCCGGCGACGACGACCCCCGCACCCTCGTCGTCCACCACATGCTCACCGCCGGCTCGCCCATGGCGAAGGTCTACGAACGCCTGTGCCGGGACTTCACCCGCGCCCACCCCGGCAGCCACGTCAAGAACGTCGTGAGCGGCGGTACGGACCTCATCAACGTGTACGAGACAGCGCGCCTCGCCCACAAAGAGGCCGACGTCGTCCTCACGAACCTCGCGGAGAAGACCCTCTCCTGGACCGGCTACAAGGCCACCGTGCCCGTCAACCGCTACCTCGACGCCTGGGGCCTGCGCGACCGCTTCCTGCCCCAGGCCCTCAAGGAGTGGACGGACGAGAAGGGCCGCGTCGCCGGCTTCCCCTGGACCGGCTTCACCTGGCCCGTCGTCTACAACAAGGCGGTCCTCGCCAAGTACGGCATCGACGAGATCCCCACCACCACCGAGGAACTCGTCGACGCCGCCCGCCTGGCCCGCAAGCACGGCGCCAAGGGCTTCGTCAGCATCGGCGGCAACGACTGGTCGGGCCAGAAACTCCTCCTCCAGATCATGCAGGCGTACCTCCCCGCCTCCCGCGCCGAACGCCTCTTCCGCCACGGCGGCTACGCCCGCGAACCGCTCGCCGTGCGCGGCCTCGAACTCTTCACGAAACTGCGCGACGCCGGGGTCTTCTTCAAGGGCGCCCAGGGCCTCAACTCCGACTCGATGAACACCGACTACTACACCGGGCGCGCCCCCGCGATCTCCGCGATCTCCTCCACGCTCAGCAGCGTCCCCGCCGACGTCGTGAAGAACACCGTCGTCGGCGGCTGGCCGGTCCCGCCCGGCGGCGTCCACCACAAGCCCACCGCCTTCCGCGGCTACACCTCCACCGGCGTCTGGATCAGCCCCAACGGCGAGAAGAAGATCGACCTCGTCGAGAAGTTCGTCCGCTTCCTGTACGAACCCGCGAACACCCGCGCCCTCACCCGCGAGGCGGGCCAGGTCGTCGGCGTCCGCGAGACGACGAGCGCCCCCGACTTCCCGCTCGTCTCCGAGTCCATCGACCTCGGCGACCGCGTCGACTACGCGCTCATGCCGGACTCGTACGTACCCCCCGCCGTCTCCCAGCCGCTGATCCGCGCCACGAGCCTCGCCTACACGCCCGGGACCAGCGCCCGCTCCATCGCCTCCGCCCTGGACCACGCGTACGGGGGCTGAGCACCGCTCCGGCCGCACCCGCCCCGCCGGGCGCCCTCACCCGGGCCCCGTCGTACGGGTCACCGCCGTACCGGCCCCGCCCCTCCCGTACGCGCAAGGCTCCGACCGCGCGAGCGCCCGCCCCGCGGCTCACGAAAGGCTTCCCGACCCATGGCGCACGAACTGCCCCTGACCACCGCGCACCAGCCACCCTCGGCCTCGCGCCGCAGACAGCGCGGCATCACCCTCTTCGCCGTGCCCGCGCTCGTGTGGTACCTGTTCTTCCTCGCCGGGCCCCTCATCGCGATGTTCGTCATCAGCGGGATGAGCTGGCCCGGCATGCTCGCCCCGCGCTCCTGGGCGGGCTGGGGCAACTTCGACACGGTGCTCCACGACGAGCTGTTCTGGCACGCCGTGCGCAACAGCGTGATCCAGCTCGCCATCGTGCTCCCGATCATGATCCTCTGCGCCTTCATGACCGGCTACTACCTGACCCTGCGCCCGCGCGGCCACCGCCTCCTGCGCATCGTCCTGTTCACCCCGGCCCTCATCTCCGCCTCGGCGAAGGCGATGCTCGGCTACGGCGTCTTCGCGCCCAACGGTCTGCTCAACGGGCTCCTCGGCAACCTCGGCCTCGACTCGCTCGCCCGCCCCTGGCTCGCCGACCAGGGCACCGCGCTCGCCTGCGTCATGGGCATCGACCTGTGGTCCGGCATCGGCTTCACCGCCGTGCTCTTCGCCGCCCGGCTCGGCAGCGTCCCGCAGGAGATCTACGAGGCCGCCGAACTCGACGGCTGCGGGCACTGGCGGCGCATGTGGCGCATCGCCTTCCCCGTCGTCAAGGACTACGTGGGCGTCACGACGATGCTCCAGTTCCTCTGGATCCTCTTCGCCTCCGCCCAGAACGTCCTGCTCCTGACCCAGGGCGGTCCGGGGGACGCGACCACGAACCTCTCCTTCCTCGTCTACAACAAGGCGTTCGTGCAGTCCGACCTCGGCTACAGCCAGGCCGCGGGCGTCCTCCTCTTCCTCGTGGGGCTCCTCGGGATGCTCGGCATCCGCCGCGCCCTGCGGCAGTCGTACTGACCGGGCCACCCGCCCCGTACCGCCGCCCCGCCCACGCCCCGCCGCCCCTCTCGCCGCCCGCCGGAGTCCGCCATGACCACCACCGCACCCGCCCGCCCCAGCGCCGAGTCCGGCGCGAACCCCGCCCCCGCGCGCGCCGCGCGCCGCCGGCGCCGCAACCCGCTCGCCGGGCTCAGCCACGCCCTCGTGTGGCTCTACGCCCTCGCGCTCGTCGTGCCGCTGTACTACCTGATCATCTCCTCGCTCAAGTCCACCACCGCGATCTTCGACCAGCCCCTGACCCCGCCCGCGCATCCCGTGTGGCACTACTTCGGCGACGCCCTCGACTACGCCGACCTCGACCTCGCGCTGGCCAACTCGGTCATCGTCACCGGGCTCGCGCTCCTGCTCACCCTCGTCCTCGCGATCCCCGCCGCCTTCGCCCTCGCACGCGGACAGGGCCGGCTCTCGGCGCTCCTGGAGCGGATCTTCTCGCTCGGCTTCCTCGTCCCGACCTTCGCCGCGCTCGTCCCGACCTTCCTCCTCGCCGCCGCGACCGGCCTCTTCCACACCCGCACCTTCGTCGTCCTGCTGCTGCCCGCCGGGGCGATGCCGCTCTCCGTCGTCCTGCTCACCCAGTTCATGCGCACGATCCCCGCCGAACTGGAGGAGGCCGCGCGCGTCGACGGCGCCTCGACGGCCGCGATCCTGTGGCGTATCTACGTACCGCTGTGCATGCCGGGCATCGCCACCGTCGTCCTGCTCAACTTCCTCAACTTCTGGAACGAGTACCTGTACTCACTCGTCCTCATCGGCCCCGACACCTCCCAGCGCACCATCCAGGTCGCCCTGCCGACCCTCCAGAACAACCAGGCCACCGAGTACGGTGTCCTCATGGCCGGGACCCTCATCACCCTCGTCCCCGTCTACCTCCTGTACGTCTTCCTCCAGCGCCGGATGGAGGAGGCCATGATCAGCGGCGCTGTAAAGATGTGACGCGGGCCGCCGACCCGCGGCGGCGCGAGCCGCCGCGCTCGCGCGGCGGTCCCGAGCAGACCCACCCCGAAGCCGGGCCAGGACCGGCCGACCACCGGAGAAGACCGCCGCCGATGACAGCCGAGACGCCGCCCCAGCAGGGCCGCACCGCCGCACGCCGTGGACGCCCGTCCCAGCCGACCATCCTCGACGTGGCGGCGCTCGCCGGTGTGTCGAAGTCGGCCGTCTCGAAGGTCTTCAACAACCGCCCCGGCATCTCCGAGGCCACCCGCGTCCGCATCCTCGACGCCGCGGGGAAACTCGGCTGGTCCCCCAGCGCCTCCGCGACCGCGCTGCGCGGTGAACGCACCCGCACCATCGGGCTCGTCCTCGGCCGGGACGCCGACCTGCTCACCGCCGACCCCTACTTCGCCGAGCTGATCGCCGGCATGGAACAGGAACTCGGGCCGCCCGGCTACGGTCTGCAACTGCACCTCGTCGGCGACGACTTCGTACGCGAGGAGGAGGTGTACGAACGCCTGGCCAGGGAGCGCCGCGTCGACGCCTTCGTCCTCACCGAGAGCCGCATCGGCGACTCCCGCCCGGCCCTGCTGCGCCGCCTGCACGTCCCCGGGCTCCTCGTCGGCCGCCCCTGGCAGCGCGAGCACGCCGAAGGACTCCACTACCTGCACACGGACGAGGACCTGCACGGCATCACCGAGGCCGTCGAGCACCTCATCGGCCTCGGGCACCGCTCCCTCGCGTACGTGGCGGGCCCCGACAACCGCGTGCACACCGTGCTGCGCCGTCGCGCCGTCGAGGACACCCTCGCCCGGCACGGCCTGCGCGCGCACTCCGTGATCCCCTGCGGCTTCGGCAACGCGACGGCCGCCGCCGTCACCGAGCGGCTCTTCGCCCCGGGCGCCGAGCCCCCCACCGCCGTGCTCTACCCCAACGACACGATGGCCCTCACCGCCATCGCGACGCTCACGCGGCTCGGTCTCCGCGTCCCCGAGGACGTCTCCGTCGTCGGCTACGACGACCTCGCACTCGGTGTGTGGCTCCATCCGAGGCTCACCACGGTCAGCCAGAACGTGCAGGACATCGGCAGGGTCGCCGCGCTGCGCCTCCTCGCGGTGCTCGGCGAGGACGTCCCCGACCCGGGCCGGCCGCCCGCTCCGCACCTGGTTGTCCGCGAGTCCACGGGGCCCGTGACGGGACCTGCGACGGGGCCCGTGACGGGGCCCGCGACGCGGGCGCCGGGGACGCCGGCTCAGGGTTCTCTCAGGGACAACCCCTAAGGGTCCGGGCCGGAAAATATCAGGGTCGAGTGGGGGGAAAACCCGATAGGCGCGGGCGCCGCGGAGACGTAGCGTCGTGGGTGAGGCGCCGGGCGTTCCGGCGTGCACCGCGACCGGGGGAGACGGCATGACCACACAGGTTCACAGCAGGGGCGAGCCGACCGCGCCCGTACCCGTGCAGTCCCGGCTGCCGTGGTGGGCGCTCGCCCTGCCGACCCTCGCCTTCCTCGTCCTGCTCGCCCTCGTCGCGCATCCCGGCGAGGCGCACGCGGCGGTGGCCTCGCCAGGTCTCGCCGGTCTGCTCGACCGGCTCGGCGCCTTCCTCGGCGGCCTCATCGGCTGAGCGGCGACGGCCTCCTGTCACTCCTGCGGGGGGAGTACGCGACTCCCCCCGCCCGGCATCCCCTTTCGTGCGAAGCTGGGACGCATGAGCGCCGCTGTGTCCTCCGGGGGGACGTCCGCCCCCGCTCCCGCCACCACCCGTAAGCTCGTCCTGCTGCGTCACGCGAAGGCCGACTGGCCCGAGGGCTCCGACCACGACCGGCCGCTCGCCGAGCGGGGCCGCAAGGACGCCCCCGCCGCCGGGCGCCGCCTCGCCGACCTCGGCATCGCCGCCGACCTCGCCCTGTGCTCCACCGCCCGCCGCACCCGTGAGACCTGGAAGCTCGCCGTCCCCGAACTGCCCGAGCGCCCGCGCACGGTCTACGAGGAGCGGATCTACGAGGCCGCCCCGGGCGCCCTGATCGAACTCCTCAACGAGGTGGACGACGAGGCCGCCACCGTCCTCCTCATCGGCCACAACCCCGGCGTCCAGGCCCTCACCGAGATCCTCGCGGGCAGCGTCGCGGGCGAACGCGCGGCCCGCCTGAGCGGCCGCGACTTCCCCACGGCGGCCTTCTCGGTCCTGGAGTTCACCGGGTCCTGGAAGTCCCTGGAACCAGGGGCCGCCACCCTCACCGACTACTGGGCCCCGCACGAGGCCTGAGCACGGACGGGCGCGGCCCCGGCTTCCGTACGCGGGGGAGCGGGGCCACGGGAGACAGGGGTCGCCCGACTCTCCGGAGAGCCCGGACCGCTCCTCAGTCCTCCACCGCTCCGTCCGCCGCCTCGACCTCTTCGCGCGTGATCCCGAGGAGGTAGAGCACCGTGTCGAGGAAGGGCACGTTCACCGAGGTGTGCGCCGCCTCCCGTACCACCGGCTTCGCGTTGAAGGCGACGCCGAGCCCCGCCGTGTTGAGCATGTCGAGGTCATTGGCGCCGTCACCGATCGCGACGGTCTGCGCGAGCGGCACCCCCGCCTGCTCGGCGAAGCGCCGCAGCAGCCGTGCCTTGCCCGCCCGGTCCACGATCTCGCCCGTGACCCGCCCGGTGAGCCTGCCGTCCACTATCTCCAGCGTGTTGGCGGCGGCGAAGTCCAGCCCCAGACGTTCCCTCAGCTCGTCGGTGACCTGCGTGAAGCCCCCCGAGACCACCCCCACCTGGTAGCCGAGCCGCTTCAGGGTGCGGATCAGCGTGCGCGCGCCCGGCGTGAGCCTGACCTCCGCACGCACCTTCTCCACGACCGAGGCGTCCAGCCCCGCGAGCAGCGCGACCCGCGCGTGCAGGGACTGCGCGAAGTCCAGTTCCCCGCGCATCGCCGACTCGGTGACCCGCGCCACCTCCGCCTCGCACCCCGCGTGCGCCGCGAACAGCTCGATGACCTCGTCCTGGATGAGCGTCGAGTCGACGTCCATCACGACGAGCCGCTGCGCCCGCCGCTGGAGCCCGGCGGCGACCACGGCGATGTCCACGCCGAACTCCCCGGCACGCGGCGCGAGCGCCGAGCGCAGGGTGTCGGCGGGCACCCCGGAGACGGCGAACTCCACCGCCGTCACGGGGTATTTGGCGAGCCGGAAGACGCGGTCGATATTGGCACCGGCCCCCGTGATGCGCGCGGCGATCGCGGCGGTGGACTCGGCGGTCAGCGGGTTCCCGAGGACCGTGACGTGCGAACGCCCCGTGCCACGCGGCCTGTTGTCGCCCGTACCGGAGATGATCTCGGCCGAGAGCCCCCAGGACTCCGCCCAGCTGTGGACCGTGGCCCGCAACTCGCCCTCCCGCACCCCGGGCGGCTCGGTCACGAGCGCGCACAGCACGATGCGGCCCCGCGTGACGACCTGCTCGATGTCCACGACGTCCACACCGAAACCGGCGAGGGTGTCGAAGAGACCGGCGGTGAGGCCGGGGCGGTCCTTGCCGAAGATCTTGACGAGAAGAGTCGGCAGGTCCTCGGACGCCGACGCCGCAGACAGTGATGCGCTCATGGTGCCCCTACCGTATCGGCCCCCACCGCGCCGAAGAACGCCGTCCCGCAGGCCGGACACCCGGCCCCGCCCCGGCCGCCCTCCCGGCCCCGCACCCGCCCCCGCACCCGCGTCCTCCCGGCCCCGCACCCATCGCCTCCGTTACCGGGACGGAATCCCGTTCCGCCTTCACCCCGGTGCCCGGGCCTGGAATAGTGCTGCCCCACGCCGAGCAGATCTTCCTCGGACGCGGAAAGTGACAAGCCCGTCGACGGGGCCATGGGGGACACGGACATATGGGGCTCGCGGTACCGGCATACGTACTGGAACTGAACGGCAGGACCTGGACGCTCGACGCGGCCAGGACATACACGGTGGGACGTGATCCACAGGCAGACATCGTGGCCGAGGACGCCAGGGTCTCCTGGCGCCACGCCACCCTCGGCTGGACGGCGTCCGGCTGGACGATCGAGGACGGCGGCAGCACCAACGGCACCTTCCTGGAGGGCCGCCGCGTCACCCACGCGGTCCTCGGCCCCGGCACCGTGGTCCACCTCGGCAACGCGAGCGACGGCCCCCGCCTCACCGCCCGCCCCGCCGCCGCACCGGCGTCCGGCCCCGTACCGCGGCAGGAGGGCACGGACCGGCCCGGCACGGGAGGACCGGCGCAGCCGCCCGTACGGAACCAGCCGCCCATCCCCGACCCGCGCCCGGGACCGGGCCCCGGCCCCGTGGCCGACCCGCGCCCGGGACCGCGCCCCACCGCCGATCCGCGCCCCGCGGTGGACCCGCGCCCCGCGGTGGACCCGCGCCCCCGTCAGGCTGGCGTCCCCTCCCACGGCGACCGCAGTCCCACGACCTTCCACCAGATGGCCGTGGGCCGCCGCATGAGCATCGGGCGTGCCCTGGGGAACGACCTCGTCGTCTCCGACCTCCAGGTCTCGCGGCACCACGCCGAGTTCCACGCGACGCCCGAGGGCCGCTTCGAGATACGCGACCTCGGCTCGCACAACGGCACGTACGTCAACGGGCAGCCGCTGCCCAAGTCCGGGAGCGCCCTGCTCGGCCCGCAGGACATCGTCGGCGTCGGCCACTCCGCCTTCCGGCTCGTCGAAGGGCGCCTGGAGGAGTTCGTCGACTCCGGGGAGGTCTCCTTCACGGCCCGCCACCTCACCGTCGAGGTCGACGGCGGCAAGCAGATCCTCAAGGACGTCTCCTTCGGCGTCCCGGAGAAGTCCCTCGTCGCGGTGATCGGCCCCTCGGGCTCGGGCAAGTCCACCCTGCTCAAGGCCCTCACCGGCTACCGCCCCGCCGACCAGGGCACGGTCCTGTACGACCACCGCGACCTGTACAAGCAGTTCGCCGAGCTGCGCCAGCGCATCGGGCTCGTCCCGCAGGACGACATCCTGCACAAGGAACTCACCGTGCGCCGCGCCCTGCGCTACGCGGCCAAGCTCCGCTTCCCCGCCGACACGAGCGAGCAGGAGCGCCAGGACCGCATCACCGAGGTGCTGCGCGAGCTGAAGCTCGACGTCCACCAGGACAAGAAGGTCACCTCGCTCTCCGGCGGCCAGCGCAAACGCGTCTCGGTCGCGCTCGAACTGCTCACGAAGCCCTCGCTGATCTTCCTCGACGAGCCGACCTCGGGCCTCGACCCGGGCATGGACCGCGATGTGATGCAGCTCCTGCGCGGGCTCGCCGACGACGGCCGCACGGTCCTCGTCGTGACGCACTCGGTCGCCGAGCTGTCACTGTGCGACAAGCTGCTCGTCATGGCGCCCGGCGGCTCCGTCGCCTACTTCGGGCCCCCGGCCGAGGCGCTCAACTTCTTCGGCTACACGAGCTGGGCCGACGTCTTCTCCGCCTTCGAGGAGTACCGGGAGTACGACTGGGCGGGCCGCTGGAAGGGCTCGCAGCACTACCAGCTCTACGCGGCCGAAGCGGACATCGCCGCCTCGCAGCCCGTGCCCGTGCCCGGGCAGAGCCCGGCGGCGCTGCGGCCGAAGAAGCCGCAGGGCTGGTTCGCGCAGTTCTGGACGCTCACGGTGCGCTATCTCGCGGTGCTCGCCTCGGACCGCTTCTTCATGGCGCTCATGGTCGTCCTGCCGGTGGTGCTGGGCGTCGTCTCGGTGATCATCCCGGCGAAGTTCGGCCTCGCCCCGCCGATCCCGCCCTCGCGCTTCAACAGCGCGGCCGGGATGATCCTCATGATCCTCGTGGTGGGCATCTGTCTCGCGGGAGCGGCCAACTCCGTACGCGAACTGATCAAGGAACGCGTCATCTACGAACGGGAACGGGCCACCGGGCTCTCCCGCTCCGCGTACCTCATGTCGAAGGTCCTCGTCCTCGGCGTGGTCACCGCGCTCCAGGGCGTCATCATGACGCTCATCGGCACGAGCAGCCGCGCGCTGCCCGCCCAGGGCCTCGTCCTGCCGCCCGCCGCCGAGATCGGCGTCGCCGTCATCGCGATGGGGCTCACGTCGATGGTCGTCGGCCTGGTGATCTCCGCGCTCGTGCGCACGAGCGAGATGACGATGCCGCTCCTCGTGATGTTCGCGATCGTCCAGCTCGTCTTCACCGGCACGCTCTTCCAGGTCTTCGACAGCCCGGGGCTCGAACAGCTCGCCTGGATCATGCCCTCGCGCTGGGCGGTCGCGGCGGCGGGCGCCACGTCCGATCTGGCCCACCTCATGCCGCCGTGGGACGAGAAGCGCCCCCAGGACCTCGATCCGCTGTGGGAGCACACGGCGGCCCAGTGGGGCATGAACATCGCCGTCCTGCTCGGCATCGCCGTCGTCCTGCTCCTCGTCGTCTCGCGCCTCCTGCGCCGGCACGAGCCGGAGGTCATGCGCAAGTAGGGAGGAGCGGCGGAGGACGGGACGGTACGGGCGCGGGGCTCCCGTACGCATGCCGCGAGGGCGGCACCCGGTACCGGGTGCCGCCCTCGCGACTGGTCAATAGGGGGCCGTGGGCACGACCCCGTCTCTCCCGCTCAGCACTCCCCGTACGCCGGGTCGGCGCGTGGTGGAGTCTCTGCCGGGGCTCCGCCGGGCTCAGCCCGCGCGGTCTCGGGGGAATGCTCAGTAGGCCGAGTTCACGTTGTCCATCGAGCCGTAACGCTCGGCGGCGTAGTTGGCGGCGGCCGTGATGTTCGCGACCGGGTCGTAGATGTCGTTCGAGGTACCGGCGACGTGCCAGTGCTCGAAGGTCGGCTGGATCACCTGGAGCAGACCCTTGGAGGGGATGCCGTTCTGGGCGTTGATGTCCCACAGGTTGATCGCCCGGGTGTTGCCGGAGGACTCGCGCATGATGTTGCGGTGCAGACCCTCGTACGAGCCGGGGATGCCCTTGGCCTTCATGATGTCGAGCGACTCGCGGATCCAGCCGTCCAGGTTGTTCGGGTAGCTCTTGACGGCCGAGCGCTTGGCGTTGCGGCTCGCGGCCTGCTCACTGGCGCGGTCCTTCGTGGCCTGCGCCTTCTTCTTCGCCTCGGCGGCCTTGGCGGCCTTGACCTTCGCCGCGGCGGCCTTCGCCTGCTCGGAGGCACCGGCCTGCTGGTTGGTGATGCTGGCGTGCAGCTCCTTGGCCTGGGCGTTGCCGCCGGTCAGGCTGCTGTACGCGGCCGGCTCCGAAGCGGCGACGCTCTGCGAGGCGGAGCTGGAGCCGCTGGTCGCGGGGATCGCGATGCCGCAGGCGAGGACGGCGGCGGAGACGCTGCCTATACCCGCGAGCTGCAGCTTCTGCGTGCGGCTGAGGTTGCCGCCGCGCAGCGCGGCCGGAACGGCGCCCGCGACCTTGGCCTGGGCGTTGCCGACCTGCTCGCCGAACTTGCTGGAGGAAACGCGCTGCTGGATCGAGCCGAGCTGGCTGTTGACCTGACGACGACCGTCGTTGATTCGCTTCTGGGCGTTGCGGATGCGAGTGGAGATGTCAGACATGGCAGATGTGACCTCTTCGTGTAAGCGGGGAGGTCGCTCTCGGCCCGGTGGGGGACGAATGGTTTTCCCGGCCTGGCGTCGGGTAGAGACCGACGTCGAGCGACGGGTGCCATTGTTAGCGGCCGCAAAAATGCGTGGCAAAGATGTGACGTACGATGCGGCTTAGTTATAAAGGGTCGGTTTTGGCCCCTATGGGAGGGCAAAACCCCCGCTCGTTTCGGACATACGGCATGTACTACGCAAGCTCGTACGTGACGCGCGCCCTATGCCCGTCCTCACAAGCCGCTCATCCGAATCTCACCAAGGGTTGCTTTCGCAAAGCGGAGGGTGCTCGAAAGTCCGGCCCCGGGGCCCGGCCTCCGTCCGGAGACCTACGCCCGGCGCGCCGCCCCGCCGGGCCGCAGGGCCGATGCCCGCCCCCGGACGCCCGGATACGGTGAGCCCATGCCCCCCGCCACATCCACGGGCCTGCGCGCGGTCAGCTCCGCCCTGCTCGCGATGAGCAGGCCGCTGGAGGTCCAGGACGTCCTGCACACGATCGTCGCCTCGGCCCGCGAACTCCTCGACGCCGAGTACGCCGCCCTCGGCGTCCCCGACGACCACGGCGGCTTCGCCCAGTTCGTCGTCGACGGCGTGAGCGAGGAGCAGTGGAAGGCCATCGGCCCCCTCCCGCGCCGCCACGGCATCCTCGCGGCCCTGCTCGAAGAAGGACGCACCGAGCGCCTCGCCGATGTCCGCCGCGACCCCCGCTTCAAGCGCTGGCCCGCCGCCCACCCCGACATGAGCGACTTCATCGGCCTCCCCGTCCGCCACGGGGACGAGACGATCGCCGCCCTCTTCCTCGCCAACAAACGCTGCCCCCACCCCGAGAACACCTGCGGCTTCACCGAGGAGGACGAGGAACTGCTCGGGATCCTCGCCCAGCACGCCGCCATCGCCCTCACCAACGCCCGCCTCTACGAGCGCAGCCGCGAACTGACCATCGCCGAGGAGCGCTCCCGGCTCGCCCACGAGCTGCACGACGCCGTGAGCCAGAAGCTCTTCTCCCTCCGCCTCACCGCCCAGGCCGCCACCGCGCTCGTCGACCGCGACCCGGCCCGCGCCAAGGAGGAGCTGCACCAGGTCGCCGCGCTCGCGGCCGAGGCCGCCGACGAGCTGCGCGCCGCGGTCGTCGAACTGCGGCCCGCCGCGCTCGACGAGGACGGCCTCGTCGCGACCCTGCGCACCCAGATCCGCGTACTCGACCGCGCCCACGCCGCACGCGTCACCTTCCGGGGAGAAGGGGTACGGGCCCTGCCCGCCGCCCAGGAGGAGGCGCTGCTGCGAGTGGCCCAGGAGGCGCTGCACAACGCGCTCCGGCACTCCGGCGCCGCCCACGTCGACGTCGTCCTGAGCCGTACGGGCCGCGGTGCCGTGCTGCGCGTCACGGACGACGGCGGCGGCTTCGACCCCAGAGGGGTGCGCCGGGCGGGCCGGCACCTCGGCCTCGTCTCCATGCGCGACCGCGCGGCGGGCGTCGGCGGCTCGCTCACGGTGGACTCGGCGCCCGGCAAGGGCACCACGATCGAGATGGAGGTACCCGGTGGCTGATACAGGGGAGTGGGGGACCCGTACGGAAAAGCCCCGCGCGGACGCGCCCCGTACGGAGTCGCCCCGTACAGAGGAGGAGAGGGCGAGCGCCGCGCCCGGCGCCCCCCGCCCGATCCGGGTGCTCCTCGTCGACGACCACCAGGTCGTCCGCAGGGGGCTGCGCACCTTCCTGGAGATCCAGGACGACATCGAGGTGGTCGGCGAGGCCGCGGACGGGGAGGAGGGCGTCGCGCGCGCGGGGGAGCTGCGTCCCGACGTGATCCTCATGGACGTCAAGATGCCCGGCACCGACGGTGTCGAGGCGCTGCGCACCCTGCGGGCCCTCGGCAACGAGGTACGGGTCCTGATCGTGACGAGCTTCACCGAGCAGCGCACCGTCGTGCCCGCGCTGCGCGCCGGGGCGGCCGGCTACGTGTACAAGGACATCGACCCCGACGCCCTCGCCGGGGCGATCCGCTCCGTGCACGCCGGGCACGTCCTTCTCCAGCCGGAGGTCGCCGGGATGCTCCTCGCGCAGGAGGAGCAGGCCCCGCAGCAGCCGCGCGGCGGCTCCCTCACGGAGCGCGAGCGCGAGGTGCTGGGCCTCATCGCGGACGGCCGCTCCAACCGCGAGATCGCCCGCGCGCTCGTCCTCTCCGAGAAGACGGTGAAGACGCACGTATCGAACATCCTGATGAAACTCGACCTCGCCGACCGCACCCAGGCCGCCCTGTGGGCCGTACGGCACGGCTACAGCGACTGAAGAGGCTGGTGGCACGCAGTGTGCTCGGATGGTTGCACGAAAGGATGAGATTCATACCAACGAGCGCATCTCACCCGGACGGCGGAACGTACGGGGCGGACGCGCGTTCTCCAGTGCACCCCCGGGGCGATGGGCCCCTGGGTACTCAGGAGGACGAGAAAGTGATCAATTTCAAGAAGGCCGCGACCGTGACCCTGGTGGCCGGGGGGCTGCTCGCCGCGGGTACCGGTATGGCCTCCGCCACCGACTGCCCGCCCGCCCACGGCGGCGGTCACGGCGGCCACCACGCCCCGGGCCACGGGGGCAACCACGGCGGCGGTCACCACGGCGGTGGCAACAACGGCGGCGGTCACCACGGCGGCGGCTCCCACGCCGGTGGCGGCGCCCACGCGAACGGCGTCGCGACCCGTTCCCCGGGCATCCTGTCGGGCAACCTCGTGCAGGTTCCGGTGAACATCCCGGTCAATGTGAGCGGCAACACGATCAACGTGATCGGCCTCCTCAACCCGGCCTTCGGCAACAGCGCCGTCAACCGCTGACGCTCCCGCCGCCGTTCTTCACCCGAACGGTGGTGAAAGTGCCCAACCGGGCGCTGTCCCGTGACCCCACGCGCCCCCGGCGCGTTTCCCAGCGTGCGGCCCCCAGCCAGGGGCCGAGAAACGCATCTGTGGAGGAGTAACACCCATGAGCATCGCCAAGAAGGCCGTCCTGACCGTCGCCGCCGCGGGCCTCGCCGCCGCCGTCCCGGCGGGCGCCGCCTTCGCCGACTCCGGTGCCGAGGGCGCCGCCATCGGTTCCCCCGGCGTCGCCTCCGGCAACCTGGTCCAGGTCCCCGTGCACGTGCCGGTCAACGTCTCCGGCAACAGCATCAACGTCATCGGCCTGCTGAACCCGGCCTTCGGCAACGCCGCGGTCAACAGCTGACCCGAGCGACACCCGACGGGGCCCGGCACGCCACCCAGGCGCGCCGGGCCCCGCCCGCTGCCCGGCGACC
>NZ_JAAGLR010000942.1 GCF_010548245.1 Streptomyces sp. SID11385 | reverse complement strand
TTCGAGCCGAACACCGTGCACGGCACGATCCACGGGCCCGGCTACTCCGGCTCGGGCGGGATCGGCGCGGGCTACTCGCTGCCCGGCGGCGCCGCGTTCGCGGACGGTTTCCACACCTTCGCGATCGACTGGAGCCCGAACTCGATCAAGTGGCTGGTGGACGGGAACGTCTACCAGACCCGTACCCCCGCTGACCTCGGCGGCAAGCAGTGGGTCTTCAACAAGCCGTTCTTCGTCATCCTCAACCTCGCGGTCGGCGGTTACTGGCCCGGCGACCCGGACGGTTCCACGCAGTTCCCGCAGCAACTCGTCGTCGACTACGTGCACGTGAGCGACGGCGGCGGGACGACCCCGCCGCCCACCGGCACGAAGACGATCAAGGGCATCGGCGGCAAGTGCCTCGACGCGGCCGCCGCGAGCAGCGCCAACGGCACGGCGGTCCAGCTCTACGACTGCAACGGCACGAACGCGCAGGCGTGGTCGGTCGGCGGGGACGGCACCCTCCGCGTCCTCGGCAAGTGCCTCGACGTGCCGAGCGGTTCGACCGCGAACGGGGCGAAGCTCCAGCTGTGGGACTGCAACGGCTCGGGCGCCCAGCAGTGGGTCGTCACCGGGGCGAAGGACATCGTCAACCCCCAGGCGGACAAGTGCGTGGACGCCACCGACAACTCCTCGGCCAACGGGACCCGCGCCCAACTGTGGACCTGCGCGGGCACGGCCAACCAGAAGTGGACGGTCTCATGACCGGGACCTCCCTGCGCGGCGCCCTCGCCTCGCGCCGCGCCCGCCTCCTCCCCGTGCTCCTCGCCCCGCTCCTCGCCCTCGGCGTCGTCCAGGCCCCCGGGGCGGCGGCCGACACCGGCACCATCACGGGGCTCGGCGGCAAGTGCCTCGACGTCGCGGCGGCGAGCAGTGCGAACGGGACGGCCGTGCAGATGTACGACTGCAACGGGACGTCGGCGCAGCAGTGGAACGTCGGCGCGGACGGCACGGTCCGCGCGCTCGGCAAGTGCCTCGACGTCCCGAGCGGCAGCACGGCGAACGGGGCGAAGCTCCAGCTGTGGGACTGCAACGGCTCCGGCGCCCAGCAGTGGACCGTCACCGCCGCGAAGGATCTCGTCAATCCGCAGGCGGACAAGTGCGCCGACGTGCAGGACAAGAGCACGGCGAACGGCGCGCGGGTCCAGCTCTGGACGTGTACGGGCACCTCCAACCAGAAGTGGAACGCGCCCTCGGCCGGAGGGGGGACGAATCCGCCCACCGGGGGAGCGCCGGCCGCGGTCGCTCCGTACCTCTACAACGGCTGGGGGAACCCGCCGAGCCCGACGACGGTCATGAACGCGACCGGCGTGAAGTGGTTCACGCTCGCCTTCGTCCTCTCCAACGGCACGTGCAACCCGCAGTGGGACGGCGGCCGGCCGCTCACGGGCGGCGTGGACCAGCAGACGATCAGCACGGTCCGCGCCGGCGGCGGTGACGTCGTACCGTCCTTCGGCGGATGGAGCGGCAACAAGCTGGAACAGTCCTGCACGAGTGCGAGCGCGCTCGCCGGGGCGTACCAGAAGGTCATCAGCGCGTACGGGCTGAAGGCGATCGACATCGACATCGAGGCGGAGGCGTACGACAGCGCGGCCGTCCAGCAGCGCACGGTCGACGCGCTCAAGACCGTCAAGGCCGCCAACCCCGGCCTGAAGGTCTTCGTGACGATGGGGACGGGCCAGAACGGCCCCGACGCGAGCCTCATCACGAAGGCCGCGCAGTCGGGCCTCACGGTCGACGCCTGGACGATCATGCCGTTCAACTTCGGCGGCAACGGCCAGAACATGGGCACGCTGACCACGCGTGCGGCGGAGGGACTGAAGAACTCGCTGAAGAGCGCCTACGGTTACGGCGACGACCAGGCGTACCGCCTCATGGGCATCTCCTCCATGAACGGCACGACGGACGTCGGCGAGACGATCACGGTCGCGGACTTCCGCACCATGACGGCGTACGCGCAACAGCACCACCTCGCCCGCCTCACCTTCTGGTCGGTCAACCGCGACCGCCCCTGCACGGGCGGCGGAGCCGACACGTGCTCGGGGGTCCCGCAGAGCGACTGGGAGTTCACGAAGGCACTGGCGGCGTACACGGGCTGAGGCCCGGCCCTTCCAGGGAGCACGTGAGGTACGGGTTGGCGGCGGGGCACCGCGAGAAGAGGGACGCGGGGCCCCGCCGCCGGCTCAGACGAGGGCGCTGACCAGGAAGGCGAAGGCGGCGACGATGACGGCGACGCGGACGTAGTGGTAGCGGTCCCAGCGGTTCGTCTGCTGCTTCCAGTCCGCGGGCCGGTTCTCGGGGGTCCACGTCTTGCTCTGGTTGTTGATCGGGACGAGCAGCAGGACCGACATGATCACGCTCACGATCAGCAGCGCGGCGCCGACGACGACGCGTCCGGTGCCGGGGTGGTCCCATGCGGCGACGGCCCAGATCGCGGCGAGGACGAGTGAGCCGATGTACCAGAACGGCATGAGGGCGCCGAGCATCCGGCCGCCGTGGGAGCGGGCGAGCTGGTCGCTGTCGTCGGGAAGGGCGTCGAAGATCCGGTTCATGACGAAGGCGACGGAGAACTCCACCCCCACCATCACGCCGACGATCACGGTGGTGCACACCTGGAGTGCGTTGAGCATGATGACCCCTCCTGGGATCTAGCGCCGCTAGCTGATGAGGCAACGCTAGCCCTACTGTCGCTCGATTGTCTAGCGGTGCTAGGATTCGGGTCATGTCGGTACAGGAACGAAAGCAGCGCGAACGGGCGGAGCGGGAACGCCTCATCGTGGCGACAGCCAGGGAACTCGCCGAGCGGCAGGGCTGGGAGGCGGTCACGACCCGTCGGCTCGCCGAGCGCATCGAGTACAGCCAGCCCGTCCTCTACAGCCACTTCCGCGGCAAGCGGGAGATCATCGGTGCCGTCGCTCTGGAGGGCGCCGCCGAGATGGCTGCGGCGGTACGGGCCGCGACCGCCGCCGCGGACGGCCCCCGCGCGCGGGTTGCCGCGCTCGCCCACGCCTATCTCGACTTCGCCGCACGCAACCCGGCGGTCTACGACGCCCTGTTCCAGCTCGACGGCGGCCTGGCATACGCGCGCGAGGACACCCCCGAGCCGCTGAAGGACGCCTTCGCCGCGCTGCTGGAGAGCCTGGGCGAGGTCGCCGGGGACGACGTCCACCCGGCGCTGTTCACCGAGGTGTTCTGGGCGTCCCTGCACGGCCTCGCGACCCTGACCCGGGCGGGACGGCTACTCCCGGCGGACGCCGCGCGGCGGGTGAAACTGCTGGTGGACCGGTTCGTCGTGGCCTGACACGCCGTCCGTACGCCACGCTCGCGCACACCGGCCGCCGATCACGCCGTCGCACTCAGGCGCCGGCCCTCGCGCCGGTCGCGGCTCTCGCGGCAGTCGCGGCAGTGGCCCGGGGCTGCGGCGCGGAAGACGCGGTCGCAGCTGTCGCAGGTCTGGAAGGGATGCGGGCGCAGGGGATCGGGATCGGGGGTGCGGCGGGGCGGTGCCGGGAGGGGGGTTTCCTTGAGGCGGAAGGCGAGGAGGGCGGCCGGGCGGGCGCGGAAGTGGTCCGGGAGCCCGGTCGTGAGGGTGTCGGCGAGCCGCGCCCGGCCGATACCGGTCGCCAGCCAGCGGGTGATGGCCGGTGCGAGGGACGCGGCCTCGCGCTCCGAGAGGACCAGCCTCGGGTCCAGGCGGCGGAGCGAGGTGAGAACGGCGAGGGCCTCGGGGGCGATGTCGGCGAGGGAGACGGGGTCGCGGGGCCCGACGGGGGCGGAACCCACGGCGTGCGGGCGGCCTGGGGCGTGCGGGCGGTCCGGGACGTGCGGGTGCTCCGGCGTATGCGGGTGCTCCGACGTATGCGGGCGGTCCGGGGCCTGCGCGCGCTCGGGGGCCTGCGGCTGGTCCTGGCCGCGCCCGGCCTCCGGCGGGGGCGTCGGCCGCCGGGTCCCGCCGGGCCCCCGCGGCTTCGGCGGTACGGGACGGCTCCGGCGCCCGGTGCCGGAGCCCGGCAGGCGTTCCGTACGGGGGCCGGGCGTCCCTTCCGTACGGTGGCGGCGCGTCTCCGCGTGAGGTCGTCCCGCCGCCTCCCGTACGGCCTCGGGCGGCACGTCGTGCACGTACGTCCGGGTGCGGAAGTGGCCGCTCGGCAGGTGCACCCGGCGGCGTTCCACGTACCCCTCCGCCTCCAACTCCCGCAGGGCGCGCGAGATCAGGATCTCGCCCTCCGCGAAGTGCGCGCACAGCGCGGCGATCGAGACGCGGGCGCCGTCCGGCAGCGAGAGGAGGTAGGCGGCCACGCCCACCGTGACGGCGCTGCCCGGCCGTTGGGCGAGGGCGTTGGCCAACACCGTGAAACCGGAGGTCAGTCGGGTGCGGACGTGGATCACTCCGGCGTGCGACGAAGTGTCGGGAGAAGCACCGGAATCGGCGCATGCGGGCGCGTTAGACTGCGTGTCATCCATCGGGAAGGTGCTTTCTTCCTGATTGGTCAGGCCCTCGATCGGGATGCCAGTCCCGGCCGGGGGCCGAACTATTCGTCTGCTTGTCGCGGCGAACGTAGCCGCCTGTGCACGGAGCGTGCAAGCGCCTCACCCGGACGAGTGGCGGGCGGTACGCGGTTGACATCGCCGGGCGATCGGCCGCCCCGTCGCGAGCCCGCGCCGTCGCGCCGCGCCCGCCCTCGCGGGCCCGCTCACGCGGAGGGTGGGTGGGTGGGAGTTCTTTCCCACCGTTTCTTTCAAGGTGATCCGCGCCCCACCACACCCCGGTCGACCGGGGTGCGGTGGGCCCCGGCACACCCCTGCCCGCCGGGTACCGGTGGGCAGGGAGGCGGCACAATGCTCGGACGCGTGCGCGGGCGGCGGCGCGGGACGGAGCGGAGTGAACGTGCGCATACAGGTCCGATTCCTCGCGGGCGCCCTCGTCGGCACGCTGCTGCTCGGCGGGTGCGGAACGGACGGGGACGAGCCCGACGCGGGCGGCGGCAAGCCCCGTACGTCCGACACGCCCCGTACCACCGCCCTCCCCTCCGCCCCCGCCGCGAGCCACGCCCCCGCGCCCGGCAAGGGGTCCAAGGACCCCGACGACCTCAACGGGGACGGGCGGACCGACCTCTCCCTCGTCCTGCCCGCCGACAAGCCGAAGGCGAACGCGTTCACCGCGAGGCGCTTCGTCACGCTCTACGGGGGCGCGCACGGGCCCGACCCCGCGACCCGTACCGTGCTGGGGCGCGCGGCGCTCGGGCTGCGGGCCCAGGGCGGGCAGAACGAGCCGCCCGACTCCGTACCCGCCGACCTCGTCACCGCAGACCTCGACGGGGACGGCTTCCCCGACGTCGTCTCGACGGACAGCTTCGAGGCCGGGGCCGAACAGGGCCTGTCCACCGAGGACTTCGCGGGCCAACGCGGCGTCCCCTTCGTCACCTGGGGCGGTCCCACCGGTCCGCACGGCACGGCGAAGGCGCTGCGCACCGACGCGAAGCTCAGCGTGAGCGCCGTGCGGCGCGGGGACTTCGACGGGGACGGGCACCCCGATCTCGTCGTGTACGGGGACGACGCGAGCCTCCTGCACGGAGCGGTCAGCGTCCTCTACGGCCCGTTCACACGCGACGGCGGCTTCGCCCGTACGGAGACGACGACGCTCGACGACAGCGTCGGCGGCATCGCGGTCGCTCCGCTCGACCCCGAGGGCGCGCACACCCCGACGCCCCTCTTTATCCACGACCAGGACGACGGCGAGCAGACCGCCGGGACGCTCTACCGGGGCGGCCCGGGCAAGCCGCTCTTCGCGGGCGGCGGCGAGCGGACCCGCAAGGGGAACGCGTACACGTTCGGCGACTTCGACGGCGACGGCGTCTGGGACTTCGCGACCGGCGACAACGGCAGCCGCAACGACGAGCCCGGCTACGAGACCGAGGCCCCCGCGACCGAGGGCTCGTACGCGCTCTACCCCGGCAAGGGCACGACGAGCACGCACCCCCTCCCGGAGACCGGCACCGGGATGTCGGCGACCCTGCGCACCTTCCTCCCCGCCGACCCGGACGGCGACGGCAAGGACGCCCTCCTCCTCGACACCCCGCAGGGCCCCGCCCTCACCGACCCGTCGACCGACCAACTGAGCCCCGTCGCAAGGCGATCCGGCCCCACCACGTACGACGACGAGAAGATCCGCAAGGAGGCCCGCCCCGCCCACCCCCTGACGTCCCGCGACCTCGACGCCGACGGCAAGGACGAACTCCTCCTCGGCTGGAGCCCCCGCGCAGCGATCAGCGGCGACCAGGACTTCGTATACCTGTGGGTCGTACGGCCAGAGGAAGACCGGGACTTGGCGTCGTTCACGGCGCCGGGGGTGACGGGGGCGGGGAACGCGGAGCGGTAACACCAGGTGAACCGGCGTGTGTATACGTCAGGTATCGATTCGGGGAAGTGCTTGTGGGGTGGGGCGCAATGCGCGTAGACAAACGGGCGTCGCACTCCGTCCTCCTGAAAGGCGCCTCCATGCGGAAGTCCCTCAAAGCGGCCGGCCTCACCGCCGCCTGTGCCCTCGCCGGAACCCTCGTCTACGGGGTCGGCGCGGCCGGTGCGCAGGGCAACGCCCCGCAGGCCGGTCACGAGCCGCAGAACATCGGGCTCCTGACCAAGCAGATCGACGCCTACTACGGCGCGGAGAAGCAGGCGGACGGCACCTGGACCGCCTCGGCCGACAGTGACTACGCCAAGGACCTCGCCCGGATCGAGAAGGGCGCCAAGGCCGACATCCGCAAGGCCGCCCAGCGTTACGGCCACGACCGTCACCACCACGGCGCCAAGCCCGCCATCGTCCTCGACATCGACGACACCGCGCTCCTCAGCTTCGACTACGAGCGCCGCACCAACTACGTCTACAACGACGCCGCTTGGAACGCCTATGTCGACCAGGCGAACCGCCCCGCCGTCTTCGGGATGCCCGAACTCGTCAACTACGCCCGCAAGCAGGGCGTCGAGGTCTTCTTCCTCACGGGCCTGAGCGAACCGCAGCGCCCGGGCGCCGAGAAGAACCTCGCGAAGACCGGCTACGACGTGCCGCTCGACGCGAAGCACCTCTTCCTCAAGAACAAGACGAACCCGCCGTCCTACCTCAAGAACTGCGCCACCGCGACGAGTTGGACCTGCACGACCGTCGAGTACAAGGCGGGCACGCGCAAGTACATCGAGTCCCAGGGCTACCGCCTCGTCGGCAACTTCGGCGACCAGCAGTCCGACCTCACGGGCGGCTACGCCGACAAGGGGTACAAGCTGCCGAACCCGACCTACTTCGTGGAGTAGGCCCTCCTGAGGGGCTGAGGGCCGGTCGCGGCGGGGTCACTGCCCCGCCGCGCCCGGCTCCCAGCCGCTCGCCCGCAGCACCGCCGCGATGTCAGGGGCGCGGTAGTGCGGGCCCTTCATGACCTTGCCGTCCGCGCGGCGCACGGGGGAGCCGTCGGGGCCGAGCTTCGACATGTTCGCGCGGTGCACCTCGGCGAGCACGGCGTCGAGGTCGATGCCGTGGGTCAGGGCCGTCCCGTACGTGACGTAGACGAGGTCCGCGAGTTCCTGCGCGAAGTGCGGGAGCGCCCCCGCGTCGCCCGCCACCTCCCCGGCCGCCTCGTCCACCTCGGCGAACTCCTCCGCGAGCAGCGTCCGCCGCAGCGCCGCCGTCCGCTCGTCCACCGTGCCGGGCGTCTCCCGCTGGTGGAGGTCGAAGGCGGTGTGGAAGGCGCGGAGGTAGGCGGCGGGGGAGGGGGTGGCGGGGGAGGTGGGTGCGCTGGTGGGGGCGGTGTCCGTCATGGGGGCGAGCCTATCGGCCGTACGGGGGACGGGCGGGTGGGCTCTCGTCCGGGGGGACTAGGTCGCTGGGCCGGGGCCTCGGGGGCGTCGCCGCTTCCGCTTAGGGTCGGCCGCATGAGCAGCAGCAGCCAGTCCAGCGAGCCCGGTATCGACCTCGCCGCCTACCTCGACCGTCTCGGCATCGGCGCCGCGCCGTCCGCGCTGCCGCCCACGCTCGCGACGCTCCGTACCGTGCAGCGGGCCCAGCTCCTCGCCGTGCCCTTCGAGAACCTCGATCCCGTGCGCGGGATCGTGCCCTCGCTCGAACTGCCCGCGCTGGAGGACAAGCTCGTGCGGCGGCGGCGCGGCGGTTACTGCTTCGAGCTGAACGGGCTGCTCTCGGCCGCGCTCACGGCGCTCGGCTTCACCGTGCGCCCGCTCGCCGGGCGCGTCGTGCTCGGGGTCGGGGACGAGGGCTGGGCGAGCCGTCCCGCGACGCACCTCGCGCTCGCCGTCGACACGGAGGAGGGCCCCCACCTCGCCGACGCCGGTTTCGGTGCGCTCGGCGCCCTGCCCGAACCCCTCCCGCTCCACGACGGCGCCGAGCGCGCCGCGCACGGCCGCCGCCACCGCCTCGACCGCCACGAGGACCGCTGGAGCCTCGCCGCCCGGACGCCGGACGGCTGGGAGACGCAGTACGTCCTGGCGACGACGCCCACGCCGCACATCGACCGCGAGGTCGCCAACTGGTACGTCGCCACCCACCCCCGCTCGCCCTTCACCCGCCGCCTCGTCGTCAACCGGACGACCTCCGACGCCCACTACGCGCTGCTCGGCGAGCCGCCCGTGAACGGCACGACGGAACAGGCCGAGCTGACGACGACGTACCCGGACGGGCGGAGCGAGCGGCGCACCGTGACGGGCTGGGCGGAGGTGTCGGCGGTGCTGAAGGGGGAGCTGGGGGTGGGGGACGTGGGGTGAGGGCGGGCGTGGCGCGAGGGGCGGGCGGTGAGGGGTCGCGTGCCGTGCGCGATCAGTTCCCCGCGCCCACGTACCGCGCGTGCGTGAAGGGGGAGACCTCGCGCCAGCCGACCGTCAGGTAGAGCTTGCGGCCGGCGGGGGTGCAGGCGAGGACGGCGCGTTCGGCGCCGGCCGCGCGGGCCGCCGCGTGCAGGTGGCGCATGACGTACGCGCCGAGGCCGCGCCGCCGGTGCGCCTCGGCCGTCTCGATCTGGTCGACCGCGGCCGAGGGGCCGCACACGCCGACCTGGCCGTGCGCGGCGAAATCGCCCGTCGCGGTGGTGAGGACGACGCGGGTGACGTCGGCGCGGGTCCACAGGGCGAGGCGGTAGCCGCTCGGCACGGAATCGGGCGCGGTGTCCCCGGCGTCCAGGTCCTTGGCCATGAACCAGTCGTCCGCCGCCATGCACTCCCAGCCCGGCGCGAACCAGGGGATGACGCGCGCCGGGTCCGCGACGATCTTGAGCTGCGTGCCGAGCCCCTGCGGAGCGGCCGTCACGGCGCGAACGTCCTCCTCGCGGACCTCCTCGCCGATGCCGCCGAACACGTGCCGGCCCACGTGCTTCTCCTGGCCGACCGTGATCCACCAGCCCCAGGGGCGCGGCTCGGGCGGCGCGGCGGCGCGCGAGACGGTCCAGCCGTGGACCCACTCCCGTACGTACGCGGCGCCGGTGAGGTCGGTGGTGGCGGTGGCGGTGGCCGCGGTGGCGGTGGCCCGGTCCGGCGCGCTGTCCACGTATCCCGCCGCGCTCGTGCCCGTGCCCGTGCTTGCCGTGCCCGCGCTCGCCGCGCCCGTGCTTGCCGTGCTCGTCATGAGACCCCTCCCGAAGCTCTCCGCCACCCCTCGGTAACGACCTCCGCACGCTAGCACCCCTTACTTCCTCGTGTCTCCGGGGTTCGAGTGACCTGTGTCAGGCATGAAGTCCGCCATTCGGCGCACCCGTACAGGCGGAAGTGATCAGAAGTGGATGTACTCCTCGGAAGGGGACGTCCGTGCGCCGCCTCGGCAGGGGTGCGCGCGGGCGGCATCCCGTGGTCCGAGTGGAAGGTGCGTGCGGATGGCGACGAGCCCTCAACCGGCGGCAGCGGCGGGTGGCCACAAGGGGAAGGCCATCGGGGTCTCGATCGCGGCCGCTGTCGGCGGCTTCCTCTTCGGCTTCGACTCCTCCGTCATCAACGGCGCGGTCGACGCCCTCGGCGACCACTTCCACCTCGGCGACTTCCTGAGCGGCTTCGTCGTCTCGATCGCGCTGCTCGGCTGTGCGGTGGGCGCCTGGTACGCGGGGCGGCTCGCGGACAGCTGGGGGCGGCGGCGGGTCATGCTGCTCGGCTCGGTCATGTTCATCATCAGCTCGGTCGGTTCCGGTCTCGCCTTCTCCGTACCGGACCTGCTGGTGTGGCGTGTGATCGGCGGCCTCGGCATCGGGATCGCGTCCGTCATCGCGCCCGCGTACATCGCGGAGGTCGCGCCCGCGGCCCAGCGCGGCATTCTCGGCTCGCTCCAGCAGCTCGCGATCACGATCGGTCAGCTCGTCGTGCTCAGCTCGAACAAGGGGCTCGCGGGCGCGGCGGGCGGCTCCTCGCAGGACCTGTGGTTTGGGCTCCAGGCGTGGCGGTGGATGTTCCTCGTCGGCGTGATCCCCGCGGCCGTGTACGGGATTCTCGCGCTGAGCATCCCCGAATCACCCCGCTACCTGGTGCTCAAGGGCAAGGACAAGGAAGCCGCGGGCGTGCTGGAACGGGTCTCGGGCGCGCTGAACGGGCGGACGAAGGTCCAGGAGATCCGCGAGACGCTGCGCAAGGAGCCGAAGGCGACCTTCAAGGACGTGCGCGGCCCGCACTTCGGCCTCCAGTCGCTCGTCTGGGTCGGCATCGCGCTCGCCGCGTTCCAGCAACTCGTCGGCATCAACGCGATCTTCTACTACTCGACGACGCTGTGGAAGTCGGTCGGTTTCTCGGAGTCCAGCTCCTTCACGACCTCGGTGATCACGGCGGGCGTCAACGTCGTGATGACGATCGTGTCGATGTTCTTCGTGGACAAGGTCGGCCGCCGCAGGCTGCTCCTGATCGGCTCGATCGGCATGTTCTGCGCCCTGCTCCTGACATCGATCGCCTTCTCGCAGCAACAGGGCTCCGGCGACGACGTCAGTCTCCCCTCGCCCTACGGACCGCTCGCCCTCATCGGCGCCAACGCGTTCGTCGTCTTCTTCGCCCTGTCGTGGGGCCCGGTCATGTGGGTCATGCTCGGCGAGATGTTCCCGAACCGGATGCGTGCCATGGCGCTGGCGCTGTCGACGGCGGCGAACTGGATCTTCAACTTCATCGTGACGTTCTCGTTCGAGCCGCTGACGCGGAACGTGGGCCTGTCGTGGCTCTACGGGGCCTTCGCCTTCTTCGCGATCGTGAGCTTCTTCTTCGTCCTGGGGAAGGTCCCGGAGACGAAGAACCGCGAGCTGGAGGAGATGACGGGGGAGACGCACCGGCGGGTGGCGAGGGAGCCGAGGCGGCCCGCCTGAGGCCGGGGCGGACCTCGCCGTGCGAGGGCCCGGGGGGTAAGCCCCTCGGGCCCTCGCGGGCGTCCGGCGGGTCAGGCAGTGGCGTCGATGCCGTACTTGGCCCTGGCGGCCTCCGAGACCGGGGTGAAGAAGTTGACCAGGTTGCCGTCGGGGTCGCGGACCAGGCAGGAACGGTTCCCCCACGGCATCGTGGTGGGCTCGGCGACGATCTCGGCGCCGGACAGGTCCGCGTGGAGCCGGTCCACGTCGGGGACGCGGAACTCGATGATCACGCTCTCGTTGGCGCCGGGGCGGCAGGCGCCGGGGGCGAAGGACGCGAGGGTGCGGGAGTGGGCGAGGGCGAGGCTCCCGTGCGGGGTGTGGACCTCGGCGAAGTCCTCGGTGGCCCAGGCGGCGCGCGCGCCGGTGGCCTTCTCGTAGAAGGCGGCGAGGCGAGCCACGTCGGCGGTGACGATGCGGAGCGAGACGAAGTCCATGACAGTCCTTGGAGGTCCTGAGGCGGTACGTGTGCGGGCCACGCCCCGTCCGTGGTGAGCGGCGGCGCGCGACACCCGGGACGGTAGGAGCGAAGGCGGACGGGATCGGTCCGCTATTCCTCGAACCGTGTGCGAAAGAGCGCCCCATGGCCCGCCGGGCCGCCGTTCAAACCACCCGTACGCGTGGGGTTCATCACGGCGCACGCGCGGTAGTCATGTGGGTGCGGGGAGTTACTACCGTCCCCCTGCTCCCCGCACCGCGTACCGTCCGTCCCGCCCCCGAGCCCGCTCTCCTCCACCGTCCGCCCTCCCGCCCCGCCGGCCACCCCCCAGGCTCGGCGCGGCGGAGGCGGGCGCAGGGCTCGCGGGAGCGGGGCGGGCGGTGCGGCAGGGAGCGTGGAGCGCGCTCCGGGCCCGTACCCCGCCTCGGCCCGGCACCGCGTCAGGCCCGTCCAGCCACCGGGCCGTCCCGCCTCGGGCCCGTCCAGCCACCGGGCCCGTGCTCCCTCAGACCCGTGCTCCCTCAGGCCCGTGCCGCGAACGCTCCCGTCGCGCCGAAGGCCGTTGCCGCGAAGCGTTCGGCGATGCGGAGATGGGTCGCGGGGGAGGGGTGGAGTTCGTCGGGGAGGGGGCCGGCCGCGTAGTCCTCCGCGCCGTACAGCTCCGTGCCGTCGAGGTAGTGCAGGTGCGGATCGGTCGTGGCGCGGCTCGCGACGACGCGGGCCATCTCCTCGCGGACGGTCCGCAGGGTCAGACGCCCGGCGGCGACCTCGGCGGGGTCGCCGGTCGCGCGGAAGGCGAGCCGGCCCTCGGCGAGGGCCGTCGCGTCGAAGGCGGCCGGGCCCGGGGTGCCCTCGTGGATGCGGCAGTAGAGCGCCGAGATCACGAGGAGCGGGGTCTCCGGGTGGCCCTCGCGGACCGTGTCGAGGAAGCCGTGCAGGGCGGGGCCGAGCGCGCGCAGCCGCATGAGGTCCGCGTTGACGAGATTGATGCCGAATTTGAGACTGAGGAGGTCGGCCGGGGTGTCCCTGAGCGCACGCGCGGTGAACGGGTCGAGCAGGGCCCCGCCGCCGAAACCGAGGTTGACGAGGTCCACGCCCGCCAGCGCGGCGGCCCGCGCGGGCCACGTCGTGCTCGGGCTCGCCGCGTCCGAACCCTGGCTCACCGAACTCCCGTGGTGCACCCACACCTTGCGCCCCCGCGCGGGCACCGGCTCCACCGGGGCGTCCGCGCGCAGCGCGACGAGTTCGGTCGTCTCCTGGTGCGGCAGCCAGATCTCGACGTCCTTCTCGCGCGCGTCGAGCCCGTCGAAGCGCAACGTGCCCGGCGCGGCGCCCGGCTGGGTCTCGCCGCGCCCGGTCGCGAGGTCGATGACGAGCGTCCGCCCGCCGGGGACCGTGCCGCGAGCGGTCAACTCGCCGTCCACGAGCAGGTCGTAGACGCCGTCGGGGCGCGGGGGCGCGCCCGGGTAGCGGCGCTTGGTGGGGAGTGTGTCCAGCTCGACGACGGTCGCGGCGGTGCGCAGCGCGAGCCGGACCCCGGAGGGCTGGCTCTCGGCCATCGCGAGCTGCGGGTCCGTGTTCCGGGCGCGCGCGGCGGCGGGCAGCCGGTGCGGGAGCAGGCCGTGGGCGGTCGGCTCCAGTTCGAGCGCGCCCCGGATCAGGGCGGGGGCGAGGGGGATGGTGGTGAGCATGGCGGGGTCCGGGATTCCTGGAGAGCGGGCGGCGCGGGGCGCGCAGGCGGTACGGGGCGGGCAGGCGGTACGGGGCGGGCGGGTTTCAGGCGGTCGTGGGAGCCGGGGGCCAGGTGCGCAGGAGGTGGTCGAGCGCGTCGAGGGTGCGGTGCCAGCTCTCCTCGGCGGCGGGCGCGCTGTGGGCGAAGTTGCCGCTCAGCTCCAGGTCCACGAAACCGTGGAAGACGCTGCCCAGGAGCCGTACGGCGTGCGTGGCGTCGGGCTCGTCCAGCGCGTAGCCGCGCAGGAGCGCGCGGGACATCCGGGAGTGCCGGGGACCCGCGCTCGCCAGGGCCGTCGCGTGGTCCAGCGGGTGGCGGGTCGCCGCGTACCGGCCGGGGTGCTCGCGCGCGTACGAGCGGTACGCCTCCGCGAAGGCGAAGAGAGCGTCCTTGCCCGCCCGGCCCGCGAGGGCGTCGGCGGCCCGGTCGGCCAGTTCGTCGAGCGCGAGCAGTGCGATGCCGGTACGGAGGTCGTCCGAACTGCGCACGTGCGCGTACAGGCTCGCGGGCTTGACGCCGAAGCGGCGGGCCAGCGCCGAGAGCGTGACCTGCGCGAAGCCCTCCTCGTCGGCGAGCTGCGCACCGGCCCGTACGAGCCGCTCCGTACTGAGTCCCACGCGTCCCATCGCCGCCACCCGGCCCCTTCGCTCGCCCCGCCGCTGCCTACGCCGCTAAACCATTTGCCTACAGAGTATAGGCAATTTAGCCTGGCATGTATGAAGCCGTTGACCGACCCCGAGATCCGGGCCGCCTTCGTGAACTGCTCGAAGGGCGAGGCCAAGCGCCTCCACATCCCCCGTGACCTGGCCGAACGACCCTGGGAGGACCTGGACTACTTCGGCTGGCGCGACCCGCAGGCCCCGGACCGGGGGTACCTCGTGACGGTCGTCGACGGCCGCACGCTCGCCCTCGTGCTGCGCCGCCCGGCGACGGCGGCGTGGCAGACCCGGCGCGGCATGTGCTCGATCTGCCTCACGCCCCACTCCGGCGGCGTCGCCCTGATGGTCGCGCCGCGCGCGGGCAAGGCGGGCAAGGAGGGCAACTCCGTCGGCACGTACCTCTGCGAGGACCTGGCCTGCCCGCTCTACGTGCGCGGCAAGAAGGACGCGGGCTCCGACCGCATGCACGAATCACTGACGGTGGAGCAGAAGGCGGCACGGATGAGGACGAACCTGGAGGAGTTCGTGGGGAGGGTGCTGGGCGGCGGGGGGTGAGGCGGTCAGGTCACGTGGTGTGGGGCGGGGGGCCTGGCTGGGCGGTACGGGCCTCGTACTCCCTTGAGGGGTGGAGGAGTTCGGGGCTTTCGTGCCAGTAGTGCGCGCCGTGGAGGTGGAGCATGGCCCAGTGCCAGGCCGGGTCGTGGAAGACCAGGTCGCGGTACGGGGCCTCCGGGGGCTCGTACGGGTAGGCCGTCAGGGCCTCCGCGCGGGCCTCGGCCGGGGTGCGGGCGCCGTACCGTTCGAGGACCCAGGCGAACGCGGCGCGCTCCTCGCGGAGGGACGTCCGGTACTCCTCCTCCCCGCTCACACGCCGCCCCAACTCGCCCGCAACCACGTGAGGGCCGCCTCGCCCTGTGCGCGCTGGAAGGGGCGCAGCGTGGGGAGGCCCGGGGGTGCGGGGCGGGCCGCGCTCGTGAGGAAGAGGCCCGCCACGCCGACGAGCGCCGTCGCGACGGCGGCCGGGTCCGCGCCGCGCGCGCTGAGATGCGCGTCGAGGAGGGGGCGCAGGCCAGGGGCGCCCATCAGGACGCTCGGGCCCATCCCGACCACGTCGAACCACGCGGCGCCCGTCGCCGCGTGCGGCCAGTCGACGAAGACGACGGGGCGGTCCGGGTCCTCGGTGAGCAGGAGGTTGTCCGCGCGCAGGTCGCAGTGGAGCAGCGTCGTACCGGCCACCGCGTCCGGCCACCCGGCCTCCCGCTCCGCGAGCGCGGGAAGCCGCGCGCGGGCCCAGGCCGGGAGCCCGGCGACGGTCTCCGCCGCCTCCGCCTCGCCCGCCTCGTACGCGTGCAGCAGGAGTCGCCAGTGCCGGAACCCGTCGTCGTCGGCGAGCGAGGGCACGCCGAGGGGCGGCGCGGGCGTGAGCCGTACGGCGAGTTCCCCCGCCGCGTGCAGGACGCGCGCGAGATCTCGCGCCGACCACGGCTCGCGCGGCTGGCGGCCCGCGATCTCCTCGTACGCGAGCACGACCCAGCCCTCCGTCTCCAGGTGATCCAGGAGCCGGGGGACGGGCACGGAGACGGGGAGCGCGGCCGCGATCCCGGCCTCCCTGCGGTGGAAGCCGGGCGACCCCGGGTTCGGTTCCGGTCCCACGGCCTTGACGAACAGCCGCCGCCCGTCCGCCAGTCGCACCCGCGCGGCGACACCGGGCGAGAACCCCCCGGCCTGCGACACGGCCGCCACAACCGCCCCGCCCCACCGCTCCTCGGCGCACGTCCGCACGCCCGCCGGGACCGCGCCCCAGTCGAGGCGGACCCCGGTGGCGGCGGGTGCGGGGGACGGCGGCACGGGCTGCGGCTCCGGGTGCATGGGGCCAGGGTCCGGTGGGGCGGCGGGGCTGCGCAAGGCGATTTGCGGGGCCTCGGAGGGGGCCCGTGACGGCCCGTCCGGCACGCGACCCCCGGGGCTACCTCCCCGCCACCCGGTCCGCCCACCGGGCGAGACGGGCCGTTTTCGCCGCGTAGGTGCGGGATTCGGTCCGGTCCGCCGTGCGGTAGGCCGCGTACAGGGCGTGGACGCCGAGCCAGCGCAGCGGCTCCGGTTCCCATGTGCGGACGCGGTGGTCGACCCAGGGGAGCGCCGTGAGTTCCGTCGGGCCGCCCTGGCCCGAGTCCTGGCGCACCAGGTCGCGCAGCGTGCGCGCCGCCAGGTTGCTCGTCGCGACGCCCGAGCCCACGTAGCCGCCCGCCCAGCCGAGCCCCGTCGACCGGTCCAGGCACACCGTCGCGCACCAGTCGCGCGGCACGCCGAGCACCCCCGACCACGCGTGCGCCACCCGCGCCCCCGCGAGCTGCGGGAAGAGCCTCACGAGGAGTTCGCGCAGCTCGGCGACGGTTGACGGCTGCGTACGGCCGTCGTTGTCCGTCCGTGAGCCGTAGCGGTACGGGACGCCCCTGCCGCCCAGCGCGATCCGGTCGTCCGCCGTCCGCTGCGCGTACAGGTACGCGTGCGCGAAGTCCCCCAGCGTCTCGCGCCCCTCCCACCCCGCCCGCTCCCAGAACGCGGCCGGCAGCGGCTCCGTCACGATCATCGAGGAGTTCATCGGCAGCCACGTGCGCCGCTCCCCCTTCAGCCCCGCGGTGAACCCCTCGGTGCACCGCAGCACGTACGGGGCGCGCACCGTCCCGTACGGCGTCACCGCGTGCTGCGGCCGGATCTCCGTGACCGGCGTCGACTCATATATCCGTACGCCGATTTCCTCGGCCTTCGCCGCCAACCCCCGTACTAGCTTGGCCGGTTGCAGCCGCGCTCCGTGCGGCGTCCACGTCGAGGCCACGGCGCCCGCGACCCGTATCCGCGCCGCCGTGTCGCGTGCCCCGTACAGCTCCCTGTCGTTCTCCCCGTACGCCAACTCCTCGGCGTGGAAGGCCCGCAGGCGCTCCGCCTGCGCGGGCGTCGTCGCGACTTCGAGCACCCCGCCCCGGACGAGATCCGCGTCGATGCCCTCCGCCTCCGTCGTCGCCACGACCTCCGCGACCGTCTCGTTCATCGCCCGCTGGAGCCGCACGGCGGCGTCCCTGCCGTGCAGCCGCGCGTACCGCTCGCGGCCCGCGATGCCGTTGTAGAGCCAGCCGCCGTTGCGGCCCGAGGCCCCGTAACCGCAGAAGGACCTTTCGAGCACGGCGACTTCGAGGTACGGCAGCGCGCGCTTGAGGTAGTACGCGGTCCACAGCCCCGTGTACCCGCCCCCGACCACGCACACATCCGCCCGCGTGTCCCCGGCGAGCGGCTCGCGCGGCGCGGGCAGCCCCTCGCGCGCCCACCAGTACGAGATCCCGCCGTTCACGACGTCCCTGCCGTCCATCCCCGACCGCCTCCTCGGTGCGGCACGGCGTCACGGCGCCGCGCAGGTGGGGGACGGTATCCGGTCCGCAGGGGGCGGGGGTAGAGCGGCGCTCGTACCCTTCCCGTATGGCCCTTTCCGTCCCCTTCACCGTCCCCGCCCGCTTCGCCGAGGCCCAGCGGCGGTACGAGGGCGAGGCGGGCGCCGCCTTCGCCGCCGCCGCACCCGCGATGGCCGCGCGGCGCCTGGAACGGTGGTCGCTGCGGCCCGACGGGCGCGTGCGGCACGGCGTCGCGGCGCTCGTCCTGCCCGTACGCACGGCGGACGGCGAACAAGCCGTTCTCAAGGTGCAGTTGAGGAACGAGGAGACGGCGGGCGAGGGAGCGGCGCTGCGGGCGTGGGGCGGGGACGGGGCGGTGCGAATCCTGGGCGAGGACGTGGAGGAGGTGGCGGGCCCGGGGATCGGTGCGGGCGTGGGTGCCGGTTTCACGGTGTCGTGGCTGCTGCTTGAACGGCTGGACGCGGTACGGGATTTGAACAGCGTGCCGGACGTGCGCGCGGCACTGCGTCCGCTCGCCGCGCTCCTCGCGCGCCTGACCGCCGTCCGTGCTCCCGCCGGGCTGCGGCGCCTCGACGACGTGGCCGACGACCTCCTCGTACGGGCCGCGAAAGCCACCCCGCAGGACGCGGCGACGCGCGCGCTGATCGCCGACTGCGCCGCCGCGCTGCGGGCCGTACGGAGCGAAGGCCCGTGCGGCGCACGGCTGTTGCACTGGGACCTCCACTACGGCAACGTCCTCGCCGCCCGCCGCGAACCCTGGCTCGCCATCGACCCCAAACCCCTCGCGGGCGACCCCGCCTTCGACCTGCTCCCCGCCCTCACCAACCGCTACGACCCCACCGACACCGCCTGCCGCTTCGCCGCCCTCGCCGAGGCGGTCGGCGCGGACCGCGAGCGGGCGGCGGCATGGACGCGGGCACGCGTGCTCCAGGCGGTGCTGTGGGAGGTCGAGGCGGGACATGAAGTGGCGCGGATGTGGGGGGAGTTGGCGGGGGCGGTAGGGGGGGTGAGGGGGCGGGGGTGCCGGGGCTCTCCGGGACGGGGGCAGGGCCTTCGGGGCGGGGCGGGTCCTCCGGGGCAGGGCGGGGCCCCTCCGGGGCGGGCGCGGGGCCCGTACCGTACGGACGCCCCGGCCCGCCCCGGACCCGTCAGGCCGCCGTGGCCGTCGTCGCCTCCGTCCCGTCCGCCGCCGGCCTCAGGTGGCGGCCCAGGAAGCGCGCGGCGCTGTCCGCCTCCACGTAGCGCGGGAAGTCGACGTGCCTGCCCGCGTTGGCGTGCAGGCTCTTCTCGCGCGAGCCGAAGGCGTCGAACAGGGCGAGGCACGCCGCGCGCGGAATGCGCTCGTCGTCCCACTGCACGACGTACTCGACCGGCACGGTGATCCGCCGCGCGGCCTCGGTCAGCGCGTCCGGCCAGTGCAGGCCGAGGACGGCCGCCCTGATCCGGGGCTCGGCCGCCACGAGCGGCACGCCGATCGCCGTGCCGAGACCGACGCCCACGTACCCCACCGGCCCGCCGATTCCCGGCAGTTCGAGGAGCGCGTCGAGCGCCGCGCGGTACTCGGGCACGGCGATCGAGGCGAGCCGGGCGTTGTACGGGACGACGACGGGGCCCTCGGGCGCGCCCGCCGCCTGCGCCTCGCGCAGCGCGGCGATGTCCCGCTCGTCCCGCGCGTCGCGCGGCCGGTCGCCGTGGCCGGGCGCGTCGAGCACCGCGACGTGGAAGCCGTGACCGGTCACGAGGCCGTGGGCGCGGCCGGTCATGGCGCGGTGCTTCTTGTGGGTGCCGCCGCCGTGGCCCATGAGGACGAGCGGGGCGGAGGGGGCCGGGGAGGGGGACTGGGCCGCCGGGGCCGGTGACCAGAGGACGCCGGGGATGTCGCCGAGGGTGAAATCGCGGGTGAGCACGCCGTCCGTGAGGGATTCGGCGGTGAAGCGAAGAGAGTGCACGGTGGTGCCTTTCGGGAGTGCCGGGTGTTCAGGCGCTCCCGGCGGACCTACCTCGGCCGCCGGCCGTGACGCGAAAGAGGGAGCACCCACGTCGAAACAGCGTTCATGGGTCCCTCACCTCCTCGGGCGGTGTCACGGTCGACCGCACGGTATCAGCCGGGGCCTGCGGCCTTCCAACCCTTTTCCGTGCGGTCGGCCACGCCATCCCCGCGACCCCGCCCCGCCTTGCCGGAATGTCTCGTTCCGGCCGGTTAACCTGCGCGGATGAGTGAGACGAGCGGGCGCGCGAGTGGCGGGTACCAGGGCCGGATCAGGACCGCGCAACCCGAGGACCTGCCGGAGATCTACGCCATGGTGACGGAACTCGCCGCGCACCACGAGGCGTTGCACGAGCTGCGGGCCACCGAGGAGGAGATCGGCGAGGCGCTCTTCGGCGAGGACGCGATGGCGTGCGCGTACCTCGCGCAGACGCCGGACGGTACGACGGCGGGCTTCGCGCTCTGGTACCGCAACTTCTCCACCTGGCGCGGGCGCCCCGGCATCTACCTGGAGGACCTCTACGTGCGTCCCGCGATCCGGGGCGGCGGCCACGGCAAGGCGCTGCTCGCCGCGCTCGCCCGCACGTGCGTGGAGCGGGGCTACGAGCGCCTCGAATGGTCCGTCCTCGACTCGAACACGTCGACCGTGGCCTTCTACGAGTCGATGGGAGCGTTGCCGCACACGGGCTGGACGGAGTACCGGCTCACGGGCGAAAGCCTGCGGAGACTGGGGAGTTGAGGGCCGTCCCGGTGTGCCGAGGCGGGCTGCGGGTGGGCGCTCAGTGCGCGCCGTCCTCCCACGGGTTCGCCCAGTCGCACACGGGGCAGGCGTAGCGCCCGTTGAGCCCGGCGACGAGGGTGCCGCAGCGCTGGCAGGGCGTCTGCGTGAGGCGGAGGGCGACGGGGACCGGGGCCGGGGCTTCGGGGGTGGGATCGGCGGCGGGGCCGGGCAAGGGAGAACCCGGTAAGGCGGCCGTCGCCGCGCCGTCGTCGGGGGCGGCGGCGTCCTGCGGGGGTGCGTCTTGGGAGGGTGCGCCCGGCGCGGAGGCTTCCGGGGCGGGGAGTTCCTGGGCGGAATCCGTCATGTGGGCACATTAACCGGCCACGGGCCCGGTAGATACGCCTCCGCTTGTACGGACCGTACGGAGCAGGGCGGCGGGGCGGGCGGGTCCGTACGGGCGGCGGCCCGGACCCGTACGAGTGGCGTGGCGCCGGGGCCGTACGGGCGGTCCGCGCGGGCCGGGGCGTCAGGGTTCCAGGACGACCTTCCCCACCGTCCCCCGGCCCTCCAGCGCCCGGTGCGCGGCGGCCGCCTCGCGGAGCGGGAAGCGGTGCACGACGGGGCGGAGCCGTCCCGCCGCCGCC